>NC_020126.1:2548750-2867343 GCF_000331735.1 Myxococcus stipitatus DSM 14675
CACGCAGCAGAAGTAGAGGTGCCGGGGGAAGGCCAGGTTGTAGGACTGCTCGCTGTGCGGGAAGATCCGCTCGCTCGGCGGATGGTCCGTGGACGTGTAGATGTTCCCGCTGACCTGGGAGCGCGGCGAGGAGCGCTCCTCGTAGGGCAGCGCCGACTCGGAGATGCCCTGGATGAGGCGGTTCATCGCCTCCGGGGAGTGGATGCCGAACCCCCGGAACAGGATGGCGCCATGTCGATGCAGCTGTGCCTCGATGACGGGACGGTGGGCGCGCGCCCACTCGGCCAGGTCGATGCCCGGCAGCGTGGGCCGGGCGAGGCGGGGCAGGCTGACGCCAGGAGACAGCTCCTCGAAGCTCACCCACGGCTCGGAAGACGTGTCGACTTGCCGCCTCTTGCCGAGGGGCAGCTCCTTCTTCTTGGACGTGCTGGTCATGTCAGTTCTCGGACTTTCGGCGGGTGTTGCGGAACTTCTCCGAGCGGACCGCCTTCAGCGCTTCCGCCTGGGCCGCCTGCCGCCGCCGCTCCTGCTCGGAGATGACGCCGCGAAGCTCCGCGAGGGTGACGTGGGGCTGCTCGGCCACCGCTGACAGCACGGCCCCGTAGGCGTCCGCCAGGCGCGACATGGTGACGGCGTCGAACAGGGCGGTGCTGTAGCGCAGCACGCCGCCGAGCCCTCCCGCGCTCTCGGAGAGGAGGACGGACAGGTCGAAGGGCGAGCCCCCGTCGTCGACCTCCAGGATGCGCAGGGAGAGCCCGGGGAGCACGAGCTTGGGCAGCGGCGCGTTCTCCAGGACGAACATCACCTGGAACAGCGGGTTGTAGCGGGGGTCTCTCGGAGGCCGCAGCGTCTCCACCAGCTTGTCGAAGGGCAGGTGCGGATGCGCGTAGGCGCCCAGCGCCAGCTCCCGCACGCGCCCCAGGAGCTGCTGGAACGTGGGGTTGCCGGAGAGGTCCGCGCGCAGCACGAGCTGGTTCACGAAGAGCCCGATGAGCCCCTGCGCCTTCGCGTGCTCGCGGTTGGCCACGTCCGTGCCGACGACGACGTCCTCGCGGCCCGTGCGCTCGTGGAGCGTCACGAGGAAGCCCGCGAGCAGCGTCATGTAGAGCGTGGCGCCCTCCGCCTGCCCCAGTGCCTTGAGCGACGAGGTGAGCGTGGGCGAGAACTCCAGGTGATGCCGCGCGCCCAGGAAGCTCTGGCTCGCGGGCCGAGGCCGGTCCGTGGGCAGCTCCAGCAGCGCGGGCGCGCCGGTGAGCTGGGACTTCCACCACGCGGCCTCGGACTCCAGGCCACCGGACTCCAGCCAGCGGCGCTGCCACACGGCGTAGTCCGCGTACTGGAGCGGCATGGCGGGAAGGGGGGACGGCTTGCCCTCGACGAAGGCGGCGTAGAGCGCGCCCAGCTCGCGGACGAGCACCCCCATGGACCACCCGTCCGAGACGATGTGGTGGATGTTGAGCAGCAGGTGGTGCCGCTCCGCGCTCATCCGCAGCAGCCGCACGCGCACGAGCGGCCCGGTGGTCAGGTCGAACATGCGCCGGGCCTCCTCGGCGGTGAGGCGGGCGACCGCCGCCGCGTGCTCCGCCTCGGGCATCCCCGACAGGTCGATGACCGCGTCCGCCGAGGCGAAGGGGTCGGCCGTGGCCGGGGAGTCCGTGGGCGCAATCACCTGCACCCGCCGGCCGTCGACCCAGGGATAGCGGGCCCGGAGCGCCTCGTGGCGCGCCAGGATGGTGGAGAGGCTGCGTCCGAGCGCCCCGAGGTCCAGGCGCCCTTCCAGCAGCACCGACACGGGGATGTTGTAGGCGGAGTTCCCCGAGGAGAGCTGGTCCAGGAAGAGCAGCCGCTCCTGCGCGAAGGAGAGCGGGACGTGGGCGCCGCGCGCCACGGGCTCCAGGGGCGGCAGCGTGGAGGTGGGCGCGTCGAGCTCCTCCAGCACCTTCTGGGTGAGCTGCCGCAGGCCCGCGCCATCGAGCAGGACGGCGACGGGCAGGCTCACGCCCAGCCCGTCCTCCAGCGCGCTCTTGAGCTCGATGGAGTGCATCGAGTCCAGGCCGAACGCGGCGAGAGGCCGGTCCGCGTCCAGCGAGGAGGGCGCGACATCGAGCGCGCGGGAGACCAGGTGGCGCAGGTGCTCGGCGAGCAGCCGGGGACGCTCCTCGCGCGGGGCGGCGAGCAGCACCTCGCGACTCAGGACGGGAAGCTCGGCGGCGGGCTCCGAGGCCGCGACGTGCTCCGAGGCGTCGCTCCGGGTGATGACCTCCAGCTCCCCCCCCAGGTACATGGCGCGGCACGCGCGGCGCTGAATCTTCCCGCTGGACGTCTTGGGGATGCTGCCGGGCGCGATGAGGGCGACGCCGTGCAGGTGCACCTCGTGCTTCTGCGCGAGCACCTGCCGCAGCGCATCGACCAGGGCGTCGGGCTCCGGCAGCTTGCCGGGGTCCACCTCGTGGACGAGCACCAGGCGCTCCTCGCCGCCCGTGTCCACGGAGAACGCCGCGCAGCAGCCGGGGCGAAGGGCGGGGTGGAGTCCCTCGAGGCTCCGCTCGAGGTCCTGCGGATACAGGTTGCGGCCTCGGAGGATGATGAGGTCCTTGATGCGGCCGGTGACGAACAGCTCACCGTCTCGCAGGAACCCCAGGTCTCCGGTGCGCAGCCAGGCGCCCGCGCCGGTGTCGCCCCGGCGGGCCCGGAAGGTGTGCTCGCTCAGCTCCGGCTGTCGCCAGTAGCCCTGCGCGACGCTCTGGCCGCTGACCCAGATTTCCCCCACGCGGCCCGGCGGCACGGGCACGCCGGAGTCGGGGTCGGCGATGAGCAACTCCTGGTCCAGCACGCTCACGCCGCAGCCCACGTGCGGCTGCGCCTCGTCGCTCGGCGGCGCTTCGGCGGAGACCTCCACGGCGTCGCCCTTGAGCAGCGCGGCCTGCTCGAACGTCCGCACCACGGGCAGCGCGGACTTGCGGCCGCCGGAGGAGATCAACGTCCCTTCGGCCAGGCCGTAGCAGGGGTAGAACGCCTCCTTGCGGAAGCCGCTCGGCGCGAACAGCTCCGCGAAGCGGGTGAGGGTGTCGGCGCGCACGGGCTCCGCGCCGTTGAAGGCCACGTCCCAGCAGCTCAGGTCCAGGGCCGCGCGCTGCTCGGGCGTCGTCTTGCGCAGGCAGAGGTCGAAGGCGAAATTGGGCCCGCCGCTCGTGGTGCCTCGGTGCCGGGAGATGGCCTGCAGCCAGCGCAGCGGCTTGCGCAGGAAGTCCAACGGCGACATGAGCACGACGGGGAAGCCGCCCGCGAGCGGCTGGAGCACCCCGCCGATGAGGCCCATGTCGTGGTAGGGCGGCAGCCAGATGACGCCCTTGCTGTCCGCCGAGTGCTCGAAGCAGCGGTGGATGGCCGCCGAGTTGTGGAGCAGGTTGCGGTGCGACAGCATCACCCCGCGCGGCGTCCCCGTGGAGCCGGACGTGTACTGGATGAAGGCCGGTGACTCCGGCGACAGCGAGGGCGCCTTCCACGCCGAGGCCGCGCGGTCATCCAGTGTGTCCGTGGCCACCCACGCGAGCGCGGCCAGCCGGGGTGACTGCTCACCCAGCGCGCCGGACATGCCTTGGATGAACTCCGTCGTCAGCGCGAAGCGTGCGTCCGCATCCGCGATGAGCGCCTCCAGCCGGGGCAGGGTCCGCGACAGCCGCATCGGGTCCGGTGGATAGGCGGGCACGGCGATGGCGCCCGCATAGAGACACCCGACGAAGGCGGAGACGTAGTCGAGCCCCGGCGGATAGAGCAGCAGGACGCGCTCGCCCTGCGCGCCCTGGCTCTGGAGGAAGCCCGCGATGGTGCGCGCCCGCTGGTCCAGCTCCGCGTAGGTGAAGTGGAGCTCTTCCTCCTCCCCATCCACGAGGAAGGTATAGGCGCGCAGGTCCGGGTGCTCCGCGGCGCGGCGGAGCGCCAGCTCGGTCATGCTCGAAGATGAGAACAGCGGATTGGAGTCGCTCATGCTCGCTTGTGTCTCTGTGGAGGAGCCACGCGGCCCAGAGGGGTTGCGCCCGGGATGAGCCCCGGTGCGCAGCTCCTGCCCTGTGCGGCGGAGGTCAGTGAGGTAGCGGGGCCTTCCAGAAGGCGCGCCCAGGGGGAGTCACGCGGCAGGCACCTGGCTTCACCGCGACGGCGGTGGAGCGCGTTGTCGGTCGAGAAGATGGGCGTGACATGCGTGTCTCTCTGCGCCTCGGAGGAAACTCCGAGCCCCCGTGCCCCGCGCCTCCGGGGCCGCGCGGGTGCTCCTGTGTTGTGAGGTGTTCCTGCGCCCCGGTCTTGAAGTCGCCGGGCTCTCTTCACTCTCCAGGAAGAGCCACCTAAGCGAGCTTCACTCGTTACGAAATATAATCCTTTTTTGGTTAATTCACCACTAATGCCCGTTTTACGGGACGAACTGAGTGGGCGTCTATTGCATCCCCAGTGAAGTCCTCGTGTCAGAGCGGTTACGACCTGAAAAACGCGAATAAATTGGATATCCTAGATATTTGAAAATCTGGTTTATTGGGGTCGCAAAATATCTGGGCCCTAAGGGCTCACGTGGAAGTGACCCACCTGTTTGCTGGAGCAAGGAAATGAGAAGAGCCCTTCCCATTGGTTTCGCACTCGTGTGTCTGGCCAGCGTGGCCCATGCGCAGCAGCTCTCGGAGGCGGCGGAGAGTGAGGCCATCACTCGGACGGCGCTGAACTACGCGGAGGGTTGGTACGAGGGGGATGGCGCGAAGATGGCGAGCTCGCTCCACCCGGAATTGGCCAAGCGCATCGTGCAGAAGGACGCGGAGGGCCGGGCGGAGCTGGGGCAGATGAGCGCGCTGGCGCTGCGTGACGCCACGGCGGCGGGCTCCGGGACGGGCACGCCTCCGGAGCGGCGGTTCAAGGACGTGCGGATTCTCGAGGCGTCCGCGAACACGGCTCACGTCCGGGTCGAGATGAGCGACTGGATTGATTACATGCAGATGGCCCGGTGGAACGGGCAGTGGAAGATTCTCAATGTGCTCTGGGAGCTGAAGCCCAAGCAGGCGCCGGCGGTGGTGGACGAAGCGGCCCTCAAGCGGACCGTCCTGGACTACGTCGACGGCCTGTTCTCCGGGGACACGTGGCACATGGAGCGCGCGCTGCACCCGGACCTGGTCCGCCGCACCGTGACGGTGCTGGCCAGCGGTCGCAGCAAGCTGCGCTCGCAATCCGCGATGACGCTGTGGCTGCTCTCACGGGAGGGCGGCTGTGGCGAGGCGGGGCACGGGCGTCGGCCGCGCCGCGAGGTCGTCCTCCTGGACGCGTTCGAGAACATCGCGTTCCTGAAGGTCCAGACGGCGGACACCGTGGAGTACCTCCACGTGGCCCGCTGGAGTGGCCAGTGGAAGGTCGTGAGTGTGCTGTGGGAGCCCCGGGCGGAGTAGCTCAGCGGTGATTCGGCGAGGGCGCGCGGGACGGCTGGGCAGCCAGCGTCTCCTGGACCCAGGTGCGCCAGCGCGCGAGGTCCTCGCCGAAGTCCTTCCCCGACAAGGTCCGCAGGACATCGAGCGCGGGCTTTCGCTCGATGACCTGCTTCGCGGTGGCCATCTCCAGGAGCACCTGTCCGGCCTCCTGGAGGATGTCGCCCCGCCGAGAGGTGTCCTTGGCGACGAGGACCGCGAGCAGGCCCGCGGCCTTGTTCCGGTCGCTGATGAGCGGGCCCTGGAGGCCGCGCAGCACCTTCTCGAGCGGGACGAGCGGGGTGTCCGCCTTCTCCTGCAGCTTCCAGAGGACACGCATCGCGGCGTTGCGAGGTGCCTCGTTCGGGTCGTTCATCAGGGGCACGAGCGCGCGGGCGACCTCGTCCCGTGAAGGGCCGTAGGCGAGCAGGTACGCGGCCTTCTCTCGCTTCGTCGCGTCCGCGTCGGTGTGGGCCATCCGGACGAGCGTCTCGAAGTGTCCGGGCACGCCGGACAGCAGGGGCGCCTCGAGCGGCATCAGCTCCGGATGTCCTGGGCCATAGAAGCAGTGGAAGGCACGGCAGGGCTCCGTGTCCTCCGTCGAGATGACCCCCGAGTTCACGAGCCGCCACATCCGCGTGAGGTAGGTGCTCCACGCGGTGAGCAGGCCCTCGGGCTCGGGGACGGAGCCAGTGGGCGCGGGGGCGTACTCGAGGCGCCACTCGTCGCCCAGGTCGACCACGTCCACCGTGACTCTCATCGTCATGCCCTGGGCGTAGGCGGTGACGGAGTTGCGAATCAGCGCGAAGCCGTGGCGCGCCTGGAGCTGCTCCTTGCCCTTCGCCAGCGCCTGGATGAAGGCGTCGCCATCCTTCTCCATGTCCAGCAGGGTCCCCGAGGGAGGCAGCGCCGCGAGATAGGGGGCGAGCAGCTCCTCGCGGGTGTACTTGCGCGTGCCGAAGAGCTCGATGCCCTCGAACCGGTAGACCATCGCGGGCTTGGAGGGCTTCTCGGAGGGAGGCGACTCCGGGCGTGTCTCGGCCCGCTGATTCGCACAACCCCCGAGGAGCACCAGGGACACCAGATAGCTCAGCCGTCTCATCTTCATCTCCAGGGGCAGGGGCTCCCGAGTGCGTCAGGCGGGACGCGTCTTCGCCTCCAGGTCGTCGAACTGGCGCAGCAGGTCCTTCACGGAGTCTTCGCCCAACACCACGCCACTCTCGTGCGAGAGGCCGTGGTGGGCCATCGAGAGCTGGTTGGGCCAGAGGTAGGCCGTTCCCACATAGGCCTGCGAGTCATCCGCGATGAGGGCGTTGAAGTGCGGGTAGGGCTTCCAGTCGTCGACCTTCTCCAGCTTCAGGTGGGGGAGGTCCTTCATCGCCGCTTTCAACATGCTCTCGGACTGCGGGTCGATCTCCCGGTACTGGATGAGGACCTGGACGCCCGCCTTCGCCTGGTCGATGAACTTCTGGGCGGTGTCGACGTCCTTCAGCTCGCTGCCCAGGAAGCGCAGGCTGCGGGTGGCTCCGGTGATGAGGCCGTCCATGGCTCGCGCCACCATGGGGATTTTCGTCATCGGGTCGTTGGCCACCACGCCATGCTTCGCGAGGCCCGCGACGAGTGACTCCAGCTTCTCCTTGTCCGCGGAGGTGAACTCCCCGGTCTTGAAGGTGAGGCTCAGGTAGTCGCGGTAGAGGCCGGCGGCCTCGGGAGGGAGCTCGGTGGTGATGTCCGACTTGGTCGTCGTCTTGGGGACCACCGCGGCCGTCGTGAGCACCACGCGCTCGCCCACACAGGCGCCCTTGGAGTGGTTGATGCGAGGCTTCGCCGTGCTGCGCGGAAAGACGATGTCGATGCCCGCGTCCTGGAGACGGGTCGTCAGGTCCTTGTTCATCTCGCGGTTGTTCCACATCCGCTCGTCGGCGATGACTTGCATGGGCGCGTCTGGATTGCGAGTCCGGTAGGCGACGAGCGAGTCCAGGACGGCCTGGGCGTGATTGTTGCCTTCCTCCGTCGCGCCTTTGCCCCCGATGCCGAGGTCGACGTTGAAGAGTGTCACGGGCCCCGTGGCCTTCGGGTCGTCCAGCAGCTTCTTGATGTGCTGGAGCGACGCGGTGCCTCGGTCCACCTGGGCGCGGACCGTCGTGGGCAGGGTGCCGATGAGCGGGTCGGAGATGGGGCGGGAGCCCTCCGTCGCGTGCGTGGCCGCGGTGGCCCGCGCCTTCGCCTCGGCGAAGTTGAACGCATCCAGCGCGACCACTCCTCCGAAGTCAGGAGCGGGGACCAGGACGTAGCGCCCCGCGACGGCGGAGGGCTGGATGGCGCTGGTGCCGGTGTGGCCGTCCTTGTCCATGCCGGACGCCTGGATGCCGCCGTTCGCGGTGGCTTCGAGCGTGTAGACCCCCTCCATCTCCCGTCCGCTCAGCCGGGCCTCGACCTTGCCGAGGGACTCCAGGGGGACGTACTTCGTCTGCGCGGGCTCCTGGGGGGTGAGGAGGAAGGAGTCGTAGCGCATGACGCCGAGCGAGTAGGTGTGCCGGTCGCTCGGAGTGCGGTCGCCCGTGTTGAAGGTGAACAGGACCTTGTCGGCGGCGCTCATGGGGACGAGGACCTCCTTGTCCTTGGAGAGGTTCACCGCGGGGGCCGCGCTGAGCGGGCGGTTGCGGATGGGATAGCCGCGCGCGGGCTGCTGCGTGCGCAGGGGCACGGGCTCCGCGCTGTCCGCGAGCTTGTGAAGGACCAGGACCTCCGTCGGCTTTCCGGTCTCGGAGTCCTTCGTCTGGCGGGTCCCGATGAGGCGGTACTTCTCGAGGACGCCTTTGTCGTCTGGGAACTCCACGACGCGGCCTTTCAAGACCTCGACCATGGGCATGTAGCGCGGTTGCACTCCGGCTTCCTGGAGCTGGGCGTGGGGCTCGCCGTCCTTCATGACGATGCCGGCGACGTCCCACTTCTTGCCTTCATGCTCGACGGGGGAGGGGGGCGTGGCGCGAGTGGTCCGAGAGGCCGCGAAGGTCCCCACGAGTGGGTCCTCGGGCCGCTCGCGGGTGGGCTTGGGGGCGCCGGGGTTCTTGGACAAGGGGCCGGGGCGAAGCTCGGTGCCGGGCGCCTTCGCGGGCTTCGTGCCCTCGAAGGTGGAGGCCACCTCCTTCTTCGCGGGCTTCGGCGTCTCCGCCTCAGGAGGCTTGGCCGCTTCCGTGGGGGCGGGGGGCGCTTCGGCCTTGCGGAGGTCCGGCAGGCCGACCTTGCCGGCTCCAGCACCACCCGTGGGATTGATAGAGCTCATGGCACACCCCTGTCAGTTGGGACCACTGCGTACACGGGTACCTGGCGGGATGAAAGCCACTGGGGTTGGACCCGTCAATTCACCAGGGAGAGGACACGGCGGACCACCGCACTGGCGCAAAGTTTCACGGGCGGGCCCATGTTTCTCCGCTCAGTCCACCTTGCGGCGGCAGCCAGACCTGTCGGTGATGGCCGTGGGGCACTTGACCCGACGGAAGCTCACGCTCGGGTTGTCCGCGTTCAGGAACCAGTCGAAGCGCCAGTTGCAGCCTGCTCGCAGCTGTGACGGCAACTGGGAGCACTCGGCCTTGCTCCTGACGCCGCCGTACTGGTCACCCCAGCCGGTGCTGGGGGCGCCCCATTGGCTCTGGCAGCCGTTGAAGAGGCCCACGCCACCGCCAGGAATGAGCAGTTCGAAGACGTTCGCGCCGATATCCGGCCCCTGGCCAATCAATTGGACCACGTGCGTCTTGCCCTTCACGGCCGAGCTGGTGAACTGCAAGGCATAACAGGCGCAGCTCGTGTCGGACTCTGGCCTCCCGGGGAGGTTCGCCCTGGCGAAGCCATAGGACATGTTTGCATTCACGGCCCACGGCTGATTGTTGTTGCAGGCATAGCTGCTGCCGCCCGCGCAGCCGCTTTGCATGGTCGCACTGACGGCTGTGACGCCATCCTTGGCGCACGCCTTGACCGGAGTGCTGACGTCGGCCTTCCCCGGCCACGCGCCGCTGGGCTTGCAGCAGTCCCAGGCGCGCACCGTCTGCCCCGAGGCAGGCTCGGACAGATACTTCAAGGCCGTCTGCGCTGAAGCCTCCGTGGCGGGAAGGAGCAAGAGGCCGAACGCAGCCATCGCGGTCGCGAGTTGTCGACGCGTGACTTCAGTGTGAGTGATTGACATTCTTCCGACGAGAACATGGGGGTGTACGAGCGTCAAGGCGCGGGGGTGGGCGGCCCCGCACAGCTTCTCGACGCGTTGGCATGGCGGGGCGCGGCGACCCTTAGTGCCTGGCGGATGCCTTCGTCAGCCGACTTCGACCCTGGACGATGACGGCGAGCGCGGCGATGGGAAGCCCCAGGGTGGCCATGATGGCGAGTTCGGTGGGCCCTGCGAAGTGCCAGCGGGTCCCGAAGGTCCTGAGTTGACTGGCCATGAGGTACAGCGAGCCCGCGCCCACCATGGAGATGACGGCGGCCGCCACGGTGCCCATCCACCAGTACCACCGTCTCCAGGTGAGGACGAGCAGGGGTGCACAGGCCAAGGTGGTCAGCGCGAACCCGAGCGGTGGCACTGCCACCAACTCGAGCAGCGTCATGCTGTCGAACCTGGCGTGGCGCGTCGAGAACGAGACTTTCGCCAGGAGGAGGAGGAGCCCCCATCCCATGAACCCGCACAGCGCCTGCCTCATCAACAGCCGGGCAATGACAGTCATGGGTGTGTTCCTCGGTTCAGAAAGAGTGACGCGCCCTCGCTGCCCGGGCGGGGCTGCCGCACGATGCTTTGATGGAACCATGATGGAACCGTGAGGCACAAGGCCGACCACCCCTGTCATGGATGACGCCGCTCGGGTTCAGGTCGTGCCCGTCTTCCCGGTGGCAGGTGAGATTCGTCATGTGGACTGGAGCGCTCCTTGGCTTGTTGATGGCGTCCACCGTCTCCGCTGAGGAGATGCCGCTGCCCTCCGTGGACCTCGGGATTCGCGAAGTGGATGCGCGGGAGATATCCGTCATCAGCCGTCGAACGGAGGAGGACTGGTGGGCCCTGGTGGTCCTGAGGGCCGACTTCGAGAAGAGACGGGATGGAGTCCCTCGGGACGAAGAGCGCACCTTCCCCTTTCGCATCTATCGGAGCGCCGATGCTGGCATTTCGTGGCGTGAAGATGCGGCGGTGACGGAGGCAGTTGTCGAGGCCGTCGAGCCTCACTCTCACTCGGTGCGCTCCTGGCACGGTGGCACCGTTGATTTCCTTGTCTGGTACACGCCGGAGGTGGGCCTCATGGCGGGGGTCTTCGACGCGGGAGTGTTGCGAACCATCGATGGGGGGCGCACCTGGAGCCGCATTGCGCTGGCACGAGGGGATGCGTTCCGGGTCTATGAACTGGAGCGGGCGGGTGGACGCACATGGATGTGTGGCTCCACGGATTCCATCTACCGCAGCGATGATACCGGCGCGACCTGGAGAGAGTTGCCGGGAACCCCCTTCAATAGCGACGACCGTTGCGTGGGTCTCTCCTTTCTGGATGCGAAGAGGGGATGGGCCGCGGGAATGAAAGGTTCTCTGTGGGCAACGGAGGATGGTGGGGCCACCTGGAGCCGCATGCCGACGGCCTGGCCTCCGACGCCGGATCCGTTCTGGCCCCAGCGGCCCACGGACTTGGAAGACGTGGCCCTGTTCACCCCGAAAGTGGCGTGGGTCCAGAGTTCGGCCGGTCGATTCCAGACGACCGATGGAGGGAAGACGTGGCACCCGCGCATGCCCGCTACCGAAGACAGTGAAGAGGTCCTCCGGGTCACACCACGAGCCAGTGGGCAATCCTGGGTCACGGTGGGCACCACGGAAGAGTCTCCCATGCCCTCGCTCAGCGATCAGGACGCGGTGATGGGTGCCGACACGGTCGTGACGATCCACGGAGACCTCCTTCACACGTTCGTCGCGGGCCGCCGTGTGAGGGTCACCCCTCTGACGACCCCGGGTTCTGGTGTCCTCACCCCGCTCGATGGGGTGCTCACTCTTGAGCGGGAGAGGTGGGTCGGCTGGACGGGGGCGAAGGTCTTGCTCTCGCATGACCAAGGACTGAGCTGGTTCACGGTGGGGCTCGTTCCCGAGGCGCCTCTTCGCACCTTGGTGTTCGCGAAGGACGGCAGGCTCTTCGCACAGGCTCAGTCGGAGAATCTGTTTGTCTCATGGAACCTTGGCCGCACCTGGAACCGAAGCACCACCTGGCTGGATGCCCATGACTTCGCCGTGGCGACCGGTGTTCCTCCCGAGCGCCTCGAAACGCCGCTCCAGTGTCTGCTCATCGCACCTGAGGCCGAGGTGACGGTGCGGTTCGACATCTCCGATTGTTGGCCTCGCTCGAAGAACCATCTGGCGCTGAACCTCGCGAATGACCACGCGACCCTCTCGGGCCGGTACGAGGCTCATCAGAATCCCCTGGAGGTCCATTCCCGGAAGCTGACCCGTGAGGCGGCACGGCGAATCCTCCGTGGTCTCGTGAGCGCAGCGACGCAGCAGGAGACTCAGCTCCGCTGCGAATCCATCATGAAGTACACGACCCTCATCGAATGGTCCTGTTCGCCAGATGGAACGGACCGCCGCACCCTGGAGTTCATCGCCTCTGGCTGTGGCGTGCTGACCCCGGCCGACATCATGGGTGGAGGCACGATGAGTGGCGGAGCGGAGCCAACGGACTACGCGCGCGCCCTTGGTGTGTACGACCTGGCGGTCCGTGCATTGGAGGGCACGGTTCGATAAGTCATGACGGAACCATGGCTCTCCATGGCTGTGGCCCCGTGTTACTGGATGCCATGGCTTCGACGGCCTCCTGGGGCAGGAGCGGTTCAGCGTGACGCGTGGTGCATCGGTGCTGCTGCTCGTCATGCTGTGGATGGCGCTTCCCTCGGGCGCCCTGGCTTCGCCGCGGCCGTCGGTGGACCTGGGTGTCCGCGAGCTGAAGGTCGAGAAGTTGATGGCCATCAGTCGGCGCACGGACACGGACTGGTGGGCCCTGGCGGAAGTGAAGGTCGCTCCCCAGATGTGGCTTCGCCAGGTCGTCTACCGGAGCGCGGATTCGGGTCGGTCGTGGCACGAGGACCGAGCGTCCTCGGAGTCGCTCTCTCGCTCCCTTGTCGTCCCGTCATTCCTGTTCGAGAAGCAGTACAGCCCCTCCGTCGACTTCTTCGTCTGGTACACGCCTGAGATTGGCCTCATGGCGGGGTACCTTGGCGCGGCGGTGCTGCGGACCTCGGATGGCGGTCGCTCCTGGCACTCCGTCGCGTTTCCACGACAGGACCCGACCTGGATCTACGACCTGGAGCGGGCGGGTCCACGCACGTGGATCTGCGGCTCGTCCGGAACCATCTACCGCAGTGATGATTCCGGTGCGTCCTGGCTGGAACTGAAGGGGACACCCTTCACTTCCGAGGACCGCTGCATGAGCCTCTCCTTCCTGGACGCGGAGCGCGGTTGGGCCGCGGGGATGCGAGGCTCCTTGTGGGCGACGAAGGATGGTGGAACGACCTGGCGTCGCATCGAGACGCCCTGGCCCCCGGCACCAGCTCGAGGGCCCGCCACGATGCTTCGCGAGGTGACCCTGTTGACGCCCCAGGTGGCCTGGCTCCAGGGCTCCGCGGGCCGCTTCCAGACCACCGATGGAGGGACGACATGGAACCTCCGGCCTCCAGCCCCCGAAGAGCGTGACGCGTCCCCACGGGTCACGACGCTCGCCGGAGGAAGGCGCATCATCACCTGGGAGTCCTCGAAGCACGGAGGCGCCGTGCATGCGCGGACACCGGCCTTCGGCGAGCCCATGACGGTCATGGGGGCCGACACGCTCGTGAAGGTCCGAGGCCGCCTCCTGCACACCCTTCGAGGGGGGCGCCTCGTGAGGACTTCTCCGCTCACCACGCCGGGCTCGGGGGCCCTCACGAGGCTCGATGGCCTGGAGACCGCCAAGCCCACCACCTGGACCGGCTGGAAGGGGGCCCAGGTGATGTTGTCCCATGACCAGGGGCGGAGCTGGTTCTCGGTGGGGCGCGTCCCCGAGGCCCCTCTGCGCTCGCTGAGCATCACGGAGGACGACGTGCTCGTTGCTTGGGCGCAGTCGCAGCGCTCGTTCGCCTCCTCCGATTTCGGCCTGACCTGGGGGCAGAGCACGGCCGAGAGCCCTGCCTTGGCCACAGGCGTGCCGCTGACGGAGCAGGAGTACCAGCTCCACTGTCTGCTCAATGCGCCAGAGGCCGCGGTGAAGGTGCGCTTCGGCCTCGTCGGCTGCAATGCCGACGAGGAGAATCACCTCGCCCTGGAGGTCTCGAACGCGCGCGCGCTGCTCTCCGGAAAGTACCCGGCTCGGAAGAAGCCCCTCACGGTCCAGTCGCGCGTGCTGTCCCCTGACGAGGCCCGACGCTTCCTCCGCGCACTGGTCGCCGCCGCCACCCGGGAGGAGAAGCCACTCGGTTGCGAGTCCAACTCCCGGTACAGGGCCGTCCTCGAGTGGTCCTGCTCACCTGGGAGTTCCGTGCGCCACTCCCTCGAGTATGAGGCCGAGGCCTGTGGCCCTCGCACCCACGCGACCCTCGTGGGCGAGGCGATGGTGGCGGGTGATTCGGAATCAGAGGGCTATGCGCGTGCCCTCGGTGTGCACGACCTGGCGGCTCGTGCATTGGAGGGCACGCTGCCGTGAGGGTCAGCCCGGCCAGCGCTGGAGCGCGTTCTCCAGGTACTTCGCCCGGCACGCGCGACGCTGCACCTTGCCGCTGGAGGTCTTGAGCACCTCGCCATGCTGGAGCAGGACCAGCTCGTGGACATCCAGCGAGTGCGCCGCGGCGAGCGCCTGCCGCACCTTCCGGGTCACCTCCTTCGTGTCCAGGACCTGCGCCCCCGCGCTGTCTCCCGGCGGCGTGTACTGACGGTCCACCTCGATGAGCACCACGAGCTTCTCCTCGTTCGACTGCTCCACCGAGAAGGCCACGCAGCAGCCGAGCCGGAAGCCCTCGTGCTGCACCTCCACCGTCTGCTCGATGTCCTGCGGATAGTGGTTGCGACCATCCACGATGATGAGGTCCTTCAGGCGCCCGGTGACGTACAGCTCGCCCTCCCGCTGGAACCCCAGGTCCCCCGTGCGCAGGTAACCCCCTTCCGCCTCATGCCCCTGGACGCGCGCCTGGAACGTCTCCGCGTTGTGCTCGCCTCGGCCCCAGTAGCCCTGGGTGACGTGCGGCCCGGACACCCAGATTTCACCCACCTCGCCATCCGCGCAGGACTGGGACGTCTCCGGGTTGGCGATGCGGACCTGTCCTCCCGCCCAGGCCCTGCCGCAGCTCACCAGCACTCGCGTGTTCTCCGCGCCTGGGGGCGCGACCACGACGCGATTGCGCTCCAGGGCGCCTGCTTCCACCGTGAGGGTGCGGTGCGACGCCATGCGCATCCCGCCGGAGGCATAGAGCGTCGCCTCGGCGAGTCCGTAGCAAGGATAGAGCGCCGCCTTCTGGAAGCCCTGCGGCGCGAAGGTCTCCGCGAAGCGCTCCAGCGTGTCCGCTCGCACGGGCTCCGCGCCGTTGAAGGCGACCTTCCAGGAGCTCAGGTCCAAGCCCTCTCGCTGCTCGGGCTTCACCTTCCGCACGCACAGCGCATAGCCGAAGTTCGGGCCTCCGCTCACCACGCCCCGGTACTTGCTGACCGCACGCAGCCAGCGCACCGGCCGCTGCAAGAAGGCCCACGGCGACATCAACACGCCGTGCCCGCCCAGATACAGCGGATGCATCACCGTGCCGATGAGTCCCATGTCGTGGTACAGCGGCAGCCATCCGACGATGGTCGAGGCCGGGTCGCTGCCGAAGCCCCGCCGAATCATCTCCTGATTGGCCAGCAGGTTCCGGTGAGACACCATGACGCCCTTCGGCGTCGACGTGGAGCCGGACGTGTACTGGAGAAAGGCCATGCTCTCGCCCGTGAGCCGAGGCTCCTTCCACCGCGCCTCCAGCCCCGAGGGCAACGCATCCACGGCGATCCAGTGCAGCTCCTTCAGCACGGGCGTCGTCTCCGAGAACGCCTTCACGCTCTCCAGGATGTCGCTCGTGGTGAGTGCGAAGCGGGGCTTCGCGTCCGCGATGATGGAGAGCAGTCGCGCCAGCGTCTGCTCGTTCTGCGGCGGATAGACGGGCACCGCCGCCACGCCCGCCGTGAGGCAGCCATAGAAGGCCCCGATGTAGTCGAGCCCCGGCGCGAACAGCAGCAGCGCCCGGTCCTCGGCCGCGCCTTGCTCCTGGAGCGCGGCGGCGATGGCTCGGGTGTTCCGGTCGAGCTCCGCATAGCTCCACCGCCGCTCCTGGTCCTCGCCGTTGACGAGGAAGGTGTAGGCGGGAGCGTCGGGCTGGGTCTCGGCGCGCCAGCGCAGCAGTGAGCTCAGCGTGGTGATGGACGGAGGAATGGCGGCGGTCACGGCAGGGCTCCTTCGGAGGAAGTGGGAATGGGCGGCTCGCTGGCACTGGGGCCAGGTGACGCCTCGGGCCTCGCATCGAGGGCCCGCAGAGGACGGTGGAGGGCGGCCAGGCCCGTCAGCAGGACGGTCAGCGTGCCCGCGAGGAGGAACATCAGCGCGATGCCGCGCCCGGCCCCCGTGCCGATGAGCGTCCCCAGCAGCGGGACGAGCGAACCGCCTGGACGGAGCGCGGGCTCGAACACGAGGTCCGCCAGCGGGCCCGAGAGGGAGTAGGCGAGCGGAAGCATCATCCCCGTGATGGCCGAACTGAACGCGAAGACCCGGCCCCGCAGCGCCAGGGGAACGATGCGCTGGAGGAGGGACTGGCTGGCGCCGTTGATGAGGGGGATGCCGAAGAAGAACGCGAAGGACACCGCCGCGAGGAGGGGGAGCGAGGTCCCGAATCCGACGACGACGAGGCTCAGTCCGCAGGTGAGCTGGAAGAGCAGCACGCCGTGCACCTGTCGGCGAGGTCCGCCCCATGCGCTCATCACCACGCTGCCCACGAGCAGCCCGACACCTCCCGCCGTGGTGAGCATGCCCAGGGCCTTCACGTCCGCGAGCGCCAGCACCAGGGGCGTCACCAGCACCTCGACGACGCCCGTGATGAAGTTGCTTCCCGCGAGGAAGAGGAACAGCGCCAACAGGCCCGGAGTGCCGCGCAGATAGGCCCCGCCCTCGCGCACCAGCGACAGGAGCGAGGGCGGGCCTTCCACGGACGTGGAGGCGGGTCGCTCCGGGATGCGCAGCAGGAAGAGCGGCAGGACACCGAGGAGGAAGGTCCCCGCGTCGAGCAACAGGATGCCCTCCAAGCCCACCACCGCGAGCAGGGCGGCGCTGGCCAGCGGTGCGCCCAACTGCGCGCAGGCGAGCCCCAGCTGGATGAGGCCGTTGGCGCGGCCCAGGTGCTGGGGCGGCACCACCGTGGACACCAGGACCGCGAAGGCGGGCTGCTGGAAGGCGCTGGCCATGGAGACGATGGCGGTCGTGACGTAGGCGTGCCAGGGGCGGAGCTGTCCGGTGAGGAGCAGCAGCGCGAGCACCATCGTCATCAGTCCCGCCACCGTGTCGCTCAGCAGCAGCCCCCGGCGCAGCGGCCAGCGGTCCACCAGCGCGCCCGTCACGGGACCGAGCAGGACGCCCGGGAGCGCGGCACACAGCATGATGAGCGCGAAGCGCGTCACGCCGCCCGTCGTCTGGTACATCCACACGCCCAGCGCGAAGCTGGTCAGCGAGGAGCCGAACAACGAGAGCACCTGTCCCAGCCACACGGACAGGGCACGGCCCAGCGAGAAGTGCGCGGCCGCCGTCATGCGCCCGCCTTCGTGGGCAAGGGCTCCAGGTGTCCGCGCATCCGCTCCGCGAGCACCTCGACGTGGGGCGAGGCCAGCATCGTCATGTGGTCGCCTGGGACGTCCACCACGGTGACGGCGCCCTCGGCGTGGCGTCGCCAGCCCCAGGTGGAGTCCTCCGCGAACTCTCCTGGAAGGACGCCGTCGTCCTCATGTCGCTCCTGTGCCCGGAAGAGGGTGATGGGGACGGCATGTGCCTCCGTCGGGAGGACGTAGGTGATTTCATAGGCGCGCTTGTAGACCTGGATGAGTCCGCGCACCTGCCGGGTGTCCGCATCGGGAGGCAGCAGGCCCTTCTGGGTGAGTCGCTCCGTGACGTGGACGAGGCGTGCTTCCGGCGTGAGCGGCCGGATCGTCTCGGCGGAGACCCCCAGGTCCACGCCATACAGCCGGCCCGCGACGCTGGCGACGGAGGCCATCCAAGCCGCGTCATCGAGCGCGAGGTCCTCGGTCGGAGCCTCCGGGCTCCTCGGCACCGGCGTGTTGAGGAGGCCGAGGAAGGCGACCTCTTCGCCCTTCGCCCGAAGCCGCTGCGCCATCTCGAAGGCGACCCAGCTTCCGAAGGAGTGGCCCAGCAGGTGATACGGCCCATGGGGCCGCACGCGCTGGAGCGCTTGGACGTAGCACTCCGCCATCTCCTCGACGGAGGCGTGGGGGGCTTCTTCTCCGTCCAGGCCCTTCGCCTGGAACCCATGGAGCGGGCGCGCCGTGCCCAGCTGCCGCGTCAGCTCCCGGAAGTAGAGGACGTTGCCGCCCGCTCCCGGTACGCAGAACAGCGGAGGGCCCTCGCCCGTCGCCTGGAGTGTCACCAGCGGGGACCAGGGACGCTCGCTCCCCTCGTCGAGCACTCGCGCGAGGTGCTCGGGCGTCGGACCCTGGAAGAGGGCCGCGAGCGAGGGGGCCTTGCCGAAGTGTTCACGAATCCTCGCCACCAGCCGGACCGCGAGCAGCGAGTGTCCGCCAAGGTCGAAGAAGCTGTCGAACGCGCCGATGGGCCCCGTCCCCAACAGTTCCTCGAAGAGCGCCGCCAGCTTCCGCTCCGTCTCGTCGCGCGGCGCGATGAAGCTCTCCGAGGTGTCGCGCCGGGACTCGCCCGGCGGGGGCAGGGCGTTCCGGTCCACCTTGCCGTTGGGCGTGAGTGGGAAGGCGTCCATCAGGACGAAGGCCGCGGGCACCATGTACGGCGGCAGGTGTTGTCGCAGGTGCTGACGAAGCGCCTCCTCGCCCACCGCGCCGGGCGTCACCAGCGTGAGATACGCGACAAGCTGTCGTGCCGCGCCCTCGCCTCGGACGAGCAGCTCCACGGCGCGCACGTCCGCGTGCTCCAGCAGCTTCGCCCGGATTTCATCCAGCTCGATGCGATGACCCCGCAGCTTCACCTGCGTGTCGTTGCGTCCGATGAACTCCAGCGTCCCATCCGCCGCGTACCGCGCCAGGTCTCCCGTCCGGTACAGGCGCGCCCCAGGCTCCGCGCTGAAGGGATGGGGGACGAAGCGCTCGGCCGTGAGCCCCGGCTGTTCCCAGTAGCCCCGCGCCAGCCCCACGCCCCCGACGAACAGCTCTCCTGGAACACCGATGGGCGCGGGCTGGAGCGCCGAGTCCAGCAGGTACATCTCCGCGTTCGGGAACGGCCGCCCGATGGGCACCGTCTGCTCGCTGGGGACCGGTGCGGGCGACTCGAAGAACGTGCTGTCGATGGTCGCCTCGCTGAGGCCGTACGAGCTCACCAGTCGCGTGTCCGGACCGCACAGTCCTCGGAGCTGGTGGTACTCGCGCAGGTCCCACGTGTCCGAGCCGACGATGAGCAGCCGCATGAAGTCCAGCCGCTCTCCACGCTCCTGGAGGTGGGCCATCAGCAGTCGCGCCACCGCGGGCACGAACTCGCCGCAGTCCACGTGTTCCCGCCGCATCAGTGCGTAGAGGCTCGCGGGCTCCAGCAGCCACTCCCGGGGACAGAGGACGAGCGCGGCCCCCGAGCCGAGCGCCCGCGCCAGGTCTCCGCTGAACACGTCGAACGAGAAGCTCGCCATCTGGAGATGGGCGCGCAGCGTGGGCAGGCGGTAGTCGTGCTCCCACGCGAAGTAGGCGTTGGCGAGCCCTCGGTGGCCCACCATCACGCCCTTGGGGCGCCCCGTGGAGCCCGAGGTGTAGACGACGTACGCGAGGTGCTCGGGCCCCGCGCCTCCAGGAGGACACGCGTCCGGCTGTCCTTCGATGGCGAGCGCGTCGTCATCCAGGCTCACCACCGTGGGCAGTGGCTCGGGCAGCGTCGCGCGCAGGGCGCGGCGGGTGACGAGCAGCGCGGGCCGGCTGTCCGAGAGCATCAGCGCGGTGCGGTCCGGCGGATAGGACGGGTCCAGGGGAACGTAGGTGCCACCCGCCTTGAGCACGGCGAGCACGGCCACCACCAGGTCGACGGAGCGCTCCAGGCAGATGGCCACCCGTTGCTCCGTTCGCACCCCCATGGAGCGGAGCTGTTGCGCGAGCTGGTTGGCGCGCCGGTCGAGCTGCGCGTAGGTGAGGCGGCGCTCCGGGTCCACGACGGCGAGCGCATCCGGCGTCCTGGCGGCATGGGCCGCGATGAGGTGATGGAGGCAGACACCCTCCGGAACGTCGAGGCGGGCCGCGTTCCACTCGCGCAGGACCCGCTCGCGCTCCCGCGTCGGGAGCAGCGGCACCGTGGACAGGGGCTCATCGGGACGCGCCGCGATGCCCGCGAGCAGCGTCTGGAAGTGCGCCACCATGCGGTCGGCGGTGGTGGCGTCGAAGAGGTCCCGGTTGTACTCCCAGGTGCCTTGCAGTCCGTCGCCCTCCTCGGCGAGCCAGAGGGTGATGTCGAACTGGGCGAAGGACTCTCCCGCGACGGGGTAGGGCTCCATCCGGAGGGCCCCGACGGTGGCCTCGGCCTCGGGCGTGTTCTGGAGCACCAGCATCGCCTGGAAGAACGGCGGGAAGCTGGTGTCGCGCGTGGGGGCCAGTTCCTCCAGCAGCTTCTCGAAGGGGACGTCCTGGTGGGCGTATGCCCCCAGCGTCACGTCCACCACGCGCCGCAGGAGGTCTCGGAAGCGCGGGTTGCCGGTCATGTCCGTGCGCATGACGAGCGTGTTGAGGAAGAACCCGATGAGCGGCTCGATGGAGGCGCGGTTCCGGTTGGCGATGTACGTGCCGACGCTGAGCCGGGGCTCTCGCGTGTAGCGGTGCAGCTGCGCCTGGAACGCCGCCAGCAGCACCATGTACAGCGAGGCCTTCTCCTGTCCCGCGAGTGCTCGCAGGCGCCGCGTGAGCTCCGCATCCACGGCGAAGTTCCGCTTGCCGCCCGCGTACGTGCGCACGCGGGGACGCGGACGGTCCGTGGGCAGCTTCAGGGGCGCGTCGCCGTCCGCGAGCTGCCCGCGCCAGTAGCCGAGCTGTGCGTCCAGCACCTCGCCCTGGAGCCAGCGTCGCTGCCACACGGCGAAGTCGCCGTATTGGATGGCCAGTGCCGGCAGCGGTGACGGCTGCCCGCGCGAGAAGGCGTCATAGAGCGCCGCCAGCTCGCGGACGAGCACACCCGTGGACCACCCGTCGGAGATGATGTGGTGGAGCACCAGCAGCAGGACATGGTCCTCCGCACCCAGCCGCACCAGGGTGGCCGCGAGGAGCGGTCCCTTCGCCAGGTCGAAGGACCTGCCGGCCTCTCGAAGCGCCAGCTCCTGGCAGCGCGCCTCCCGCGCTCCGAGGGGCAGGGACGTCAGGTCCACCACGGGCACGTCCAGCACCAGGCGCGGCGCGATGTGCTGGACGGGCTCGCCATTCTCCGAGGCGAAGGTCGTGCGGAGCACCTCGTGCCGGTGGACGACCTCGACGATGCCCCGCGTCAGGGCTTGCACCTGGAGCGGGCCGCGCAGTCGCACGAACTCGGGGATGTTGTAGGCCGGTGTCCCGGGCTCGAACTGGTCCAGGAACCACAGTCGGCGCTGCGGATAGGAGAGCGGCAGGGGTCCGGTGCGCGGGGCCTGGGGGATGGCGGGGGGCGTCGACGCCGCTTCGGGCGCCGCGGCCTTCTGTTGCTGACGCAGCTTCTTCAGCACCAGCTCCCGCTTCTCCGGAGACAGTCCCGCCAGCCGCTTCTGGAGTGCATCACTCATTGTGGGAGCCCTCCGCCAGCAGCGCTGCTTCCTCGTCCGAGAGCCCGTCCACCTCGTCCAGGAGGCTCGCGAGTGCGGCCTCGTCCACGGCTTCGAGCCTCGCGAGGATGATGCGCTCGGCGAGCCCCGCGACGGTGGTGTGCTCGAAGAGGGCGCGCAGGGGCAAGTCCACCTCGAAGGCGGCGTTCGCGCGCGAGAGGATGCGCGTGGCCAGGAGCGAGTGACCTCCCACGGCGAAGAAGTCGTCCATCACCCCGAGCGACTCCAGTCCGAGCACCTCGCGCCAGATGGCGAGCAGCGCCGCCTCCGTCTCGGTGCGGGGCGCGACCAGCGGGTCGTCCACCGCTCTCAGACCCGCGTCCGGCACCGGCAGGGCCCGACGGTCCACCTTGCCGTTCGGCGTCAGGGGGAGCGCCTCCATCCGCAGGAAGAGCGCGGGGACCATGTAGTCGGGCAGCCGCGCGCGCACGAAGTCCCGCAGCGCCGAGACGTCCTGTCCCCCCGCGCCGACGACGTAGGCCACGAGCCGCGCGGGCGTGCCAGGGTCCTGCCGCAGCAGCACCACGGCGGACTCGATGGAGGGCGCCTTGCCGAGCACCGACTCGATCTCCGCCAGCTCCACGCGGAAGCCGCGCAGCTTCACCTGCGTGTCCGCGCGGCCGAGGAACTCCAGGTTCCCGTCCGGCAGCCAGCGCGCGCGGTCTCCCGAGCGATAGAGCCGCGAGCCGGGTGCCCCGAACGGGTCCGGCACGAAGCGCTCCGCGGTCAGCTCGGGACGCAGGCGATAGCCGCGCGCCACGCCCTCTCCGGCGATGAAGAGCTCACCCACGACGCCCACCGGCACTGGCTGGTGACGCGCGTCGAGCACATGGACGCGCACGTTGGCGAACGGCCGCCCGATGGGGACGAGCCGCGACTCCGCTCCCGTCAGACCGTCGCTCTCGAACCACGTGCTGTCGATGGTGGTCTCGCTGATGCCATAGGAGTTGATGAGCCGCGTCCCGTCTCCGATGACACCTCGGAGGCGGTGGTACTCGTCGACGTACCAGGCGTCGGAGCCGGCGACGAAGGCGCGCATGCGGTCCAGTCGCTGCCCGGTCTCCTCCAGGTGCTGGAGCAGGCCGCGCGCCACGGCGGGGACGAACTCGGCGCAGTGGATGTCCTCGTCGCGCAGCAGCGCGTACAGGCGCGCGGGCTCCAGGAGCCACTCCCGCGGGCAGAGCACCAGCCTGCCGCCCGAGAGGAGTGCTCGGACGAGGTCTCCCGCGAACACGTCGAAGGAGAAGCTCGCCATCTGCAGGTGGTTGCGGCAGCCCTCGTCGCGCAGGCCGTAGCCCTGCTCCCAGCCGAGGTAGGCATTCGCCCAGCTCCGGTGGGAGACCATCACGCCCTTCGGCGTGCCCGTCGAGCCCGAGGTGAAGACGACGTAGGCCAAGGTGCCAGAGCCCGCGAGCCGAGGCGGAGGCACCGTGGGGAGCCGCTCGCGCGCCGGGGCCTCGCCGTCCATCAGGTAGCGCGGGACGTCGGACGGACCGAGGGAGGCTTCCAGCGTGCGCTGGGTGATGAGCCATGACAGCCGGGCCTCGGAGACCATGAGCGCCACGCGCTCCGAGGGATAGGCCGGGTCGAGCGGGACGTAGGCGCCGCCCGCCTTGAGGATGCCCAGGAGCGCGACGTACAGCTCGGGCGTGCGCTCCAGGTAGACGCCGACCAGGACCTCGGGGCCGACGCCTCGGGCTCGGAGGTGGTGGGCCAGGCGGTTCGATTGTTCCTCGAGCTGTCCGTAGGTGAGGGACGCGCCTCCCGGGGCGGAGACGGCGACGGCGTCGGGCGTCTTCCGCGCCTGTGCTTCGAAGTGCTCATGCACGCAGGCGTCCGCGGCGAGGGGCGCGTGGGTGTCGTTCCAGTCGACGAGCAGCCGGTGGCGCGCGGCCTCGGTGAGGATGGACACGTCGCCCAGGGCCCGTGTCTCGGAGGCACAGAGGTTCACCAGCGCGGTGGCGAGCTGCTCCAGGAGCTGCTCCACGGCGCGCTCATCGAGGCGCGGGGACTCGAAGTCGATGAGCAGCAGCAGCTCCTTGTCGGCATGGGCCGTCAAGGTGAGCGGGTAGTGGGTCCGCTCCTGCGCGTTGACGTCGCGGACCTCCAGCGCGCTCGAGCCCTGCATCACCGACTGCTCCACGGGGTAGTTCTCGAAGACGAGGAGCGTTTCGAAGAGCGAGGTGCCGCGAGGGACCTGGCTCCAGCCCTGGACCCGCACCAGCGGCGCGGACTCGTGGGGTGCCCGCTCGACCTGCGCGGCCTGAAGCTCCTTCAGCCAGTCCACGACGCGCTTGCTGGCGGGGAGCCGCACGCGAGCGGGGACGGTGTTGATGAACAGGCCCACCATCTGCTCGACACCGCCGAGCTCGGGTGGACGGCCCGCGACGGTGACGCCGAAGAGGACATCCTCCGAGCTGGCGTGACGCCCCAACACCAGCGCCCACGCGGCCTGGACCAGGGTGCCGAGGGTGACCTGGTGGCGGCGTGAGAAGACGCGAAGGCGCTCGGTCGCGTCCTCGGGGACGAGGACCTTGCGTGCGCCCATCACAGGGGTCGCGCTTCGTGCCTGGCCCCCTTGCTCGCAGGGGACGGGGGTTGGCTCGGTGAAGCCGGCCAGCTCTTGCCGCCACCACGTCTCCGCCTTCGCGGTGCCACGCTCGCGCAGCCAGGCGATGTAGTCGCGGAAGAGGGGCGGTGCCTCCAGGGTGGGCGTCTCCCGACGCAGCTTCGCGTCGTATCGGGCCAGCACCTCGTTCAGGACTCGGCCCACGCTCCAGCCGTCGAGCAGCAGGTGGTGGAAGCTCCACACCACGCGCCACGTGCGCTCTCCGAGACGCAGCACCGCCACGCGCATCAGCGGGGCGCGCTCGAGGTCGAAGCCGCGTGCTTCGTCCTCCTGCATCCATTGGGCTTGCCGAGCCTTCCGCGGGTCGGCGGAGAGGCCTCGCCAGTCGGCCTCTTCCCACGGCAGTCGGGCCTCCCCGTGGACGAGCTGGTGCGGCTCCTCCATGCCCTCCCAGGCGAAGCTGGTGCGGAGGATGGGGTGGCGCTCCATCGTCTCGCGCCAGGCGAGGCGCAGGGCCTCGGCGTTCAGGTCCGTGTCCAGGGTCCACGCGGCCCGCTCGAAGTACACGCCCGCGCGAGGCTCCAGCCGCGCGTGGAACAGCATGCCCTGCTGCATGGGGGACAGCGGGTAGAGGTCCTCCAGGCCGGGGTGGTCGCGCAGCAGCGTGTCCAGCGTGGCCTGTGTCACGTCGGCCAGCGGGAAGTCGGAGGGCGACAGGCGCTTCGCGTCCTCGGTGTCCTGTCCCGCCATGAGCTCGCGCAGCGCGTGGAGATAGCCCTGGGCGAGGGCTTCCAGTGTCGAGCGGTGGTGCAGGGCCTCGCTGTAGGTGAGGGACACTTCCAGCCGGCCCTCCAGCACGTGCGCGTTCACCTCCAGCACCTGTCGGCGGAGGCCGAGATGGCTCTGCTGCGCGCCGATGGGCTCATCCGCCGGGACGAGCGGCGAGTCGGACGGGAGCGCGCTGTCGAGCTGCCCCAGGTAGTTGAAGGCGACCTGCGGCTCGGGGCTGGCTTCGAGCTTCGTGCGCAGGGAGTCCTGGCGCAGGTATCGAAGCAGTCCATGGCCGAGGCCCTTGCGAGGAATCCGTCGCAGCGCATCCCGCACCGCGCGCAGGCCATCGCCGGGTGTGCCGACTGGGGGCAGCTCCACGGTGACGGGGTAGATGCTGGTGAACCAGCCCACGGTGCGGCTGAGGTCCACGTCCTCGAAGAGCTCCTCGCGGCCGTGTCCTTCCCACTGCACGCGATGCAGCCGGTGCCCTGTCCACGCGGAGAGGGCACGCACGAGCGCGGTGAGCAGCACTTCATCGATGCGCGCGCGGTACGACTTCGGCAGCTCGTGAAGCAGCGCGCGGGTCTCCTCTGTCGCGAGCGCGACGCTGACCGTGCGAGCCGAGGCGAGTGTGTTGTCCCCGCCCGGGAGGTCGAGAGGCAGCGGAGGCACGTCCAGGCCTTGCCGCAACCACGTGGCGGCTTCTTCGGCCAGCTCCGGCCCCTGGGCGAGGGCCTCCAGCCGACGAGCCCACTCCTGGAACGAGGTGGTCTTCGCGGGCAGGGAGACGGCGTCGCCACGCAGGAGCTGCTGGTACGCGGTGCCGAGGTCCTGGAGCAGCACGCGCCAGGAGACGGCATCCACCACGAGGTGGTGGACGGCGAGCAGCAGGCGGGTGCCACGAGGTCCCAGGTCGAAGAGGACGGCGGCCATCAACGGCGCCCGGGTCAGGTCGAAGCCCGCTTGCACCTTCCGGGCTTCTGCTTCCAGGGCCTCTCGCTGCGCCGCTGCATCGAGGGCGGACAGGTCCACCCCGCGCAGCTCCACCGCGTGGGCTGGCGCGGTCGGGATGACTGTTCCTGACGTCTGTTGCTCCGACGCATGCGCCGCATCACTGGGGGGCTGTGCGGTTGCGGCGGCCTGCGAGGCATGCGCCTTGTCGGGTGGTGGATGGGCGCCAGGGGCTGTGTACGAAGTCGCGGCGCACGTCCTCGTGGCGTCCGCCAGCGCGGCGTTCTCCTGTCGCCAACCGTTCGGAGTCTCCTCGAAGCGCAAGCGGAGGGCATCGTGGTGCGCCACCAGCGCGGTCAACGCGTCACGCAGCGCTTCCTGGCTCGGGCGCTCGCGCAGCCCCAGCAGGAGGGACTGGTTGTAGTGGTGGGGCTCCGGGCGCCGCGACTCGAAGAACCACTGTTGGATGGGCGTGAGGGGCACCGGGCCCGTCACCACGCCTTGTTCGCCTCGGGGCGCCTGGGCCTCGCTCACGTGCGGAGCCAGCGCGGCGATGGTCTGGTGCTGGAAGAACTGTCTCGGGGTGATGCGCAGCCCCGCCTCTTGCGCTCTCGCGATGACCTGGATGCTGACGATGGAGTCGCCACCCAGCTCGAAGAAGTTGTCGTGGATGCCCACGCGCTCGCGCGACAGCACGGCCGACCAGATGGCCGTCAGCGTCCGCTCCACGGCCGTGCGCGGCGCGACATAGGTATCCTGGGCCCGCTGTGGCTGTTGCTGCACCTCGGACGCGAGCGCTCGGCGGTCCACCTTTCCGCTGGACGTGAGCGGCAGTGCCTTCAGCGAGATGAACGCAGACGGCACCATGTAGTCCGGAAGCCGCGCCTCCAGCGCACGCCGCAGCGCCGCCGTGTCCGGCGCCTCCTCGTCCACGGGGACAATCCAGGCCACGAGCTGCCTTCTGCCCGGTGCCTCCTCGCGCACCGCGACCGCCGCCTCACGCACCTCGGGGAGCTCCGCCAGCGCGGCCTCCACCTCTCCCAGCTCGATGCGGAAGCCGCGCAGCTTCACCTGGAAGTCGGTGCGGCCCAGGAACTCGAGATGTCCGTCCGCCAGCCAGCGCACCCGGTCTCCCGTGCGGTACAGCCGCGCGCCCTGCGTACCGCTGAGCGCATCCGGAACGAAGCGCTCCGCCGTCAGCTCCGGCCGACCGAGATACCCTCGCGCCACACCCACGCCGCCGATGAACAGCTCTCCCGGTACGCCCGTGGGCACGGGCCGCCCCTCGGCATCCAGCACGTACAGCCGCACGTTGGGCCACGCCCGGCCGATGTCCGGCCTCTCCGCATCCACCTGCTCCCGCGCGGAGGCGCACACCGTCACCTCCGTGGGGCCATACGCGTTGACGAAGTGGCGCCCCACCACCCACTGCCGCGCGAGCTCCGGCGTGCACGCCTCACCCGCCGAGATGACGGACGCGAGCCCGGGCAAGCCCGCAGGGTCCAACCGCGCCAGCACCGAAGGCGTCAACGTGGCCACGGTGATTCCCTGCGACACCAGCAGCCCCTGCAGCGGCGCTCCCGGCATGAGCGCATCCCGCGGTGCCAGGCACAGCCGCGCACCCGCCAGCAGCGCCGAGAACACCTCACACACCGAGGCATCGAAGCTGATGGCCGCGAACTGGAGCACGCGACTGTCCGGCTGGATGCGATGCGCGCGAACGGCCGCCAGGGCCGTGTTGCACAGGCCCCGATGCGTCAGCAGCGTGCCCTTGGGCTTGCCCGTCGAGCCCGAGGTGAAGATGACGTAGGCGAGGTGGTCCGGCGACAGCGCGACAGAGGGCGGAACCACCGGTTGCCGCGCGATGTGCTTCGCGTCCGCTTCGGAGTCCAGGCACACGAGCAGCTCCGCCTGGATGGGCAGCTCGTCCGCGAGGTGCTCCTGGGTGATGACGACGGGAACCCCCGCGTCACGCATCATCAGCCCGAGCCGAGCCATGGGAAGCGTCGGGTCCAGCGGCAGCCACGCGCCTCCGGCCTTGAGGATGGCGAGGAGTCCCACCACCAGCTCCGGCGAGCGCTCCAGGCACAAGCCCACGCGGACCTCGGGCCCCACGCCCAGTCCTCGCAGATGCCCCGCGAGCTGGTTGGCGCGGGCGTCCAGCTCGCGATAGCGGAGCTCTCGGCCCTCGAAGCTGACGGCCACCGCGTCCGGCGTGCGCGCCACCTGGGCCTCGAAGAGGCGATGCGCGAGGGCCTCCTCGGGCAGCGACACCGCCGTGTCATTCCACTCCACCAGCAGGCGGTGACGCTCCGCCTCGGGCAGCAGCGCCAGCCGTGAGACGTGCTCCTCCGGCCGCGCCACGGCGCTCGCGAGCACCTGGCCCAGGTGCTCCCGCATCCGAGCGATGGTCTCCCGCGCGTAGAGGTCGGTGCTGTACTCGCACAGGCACTCGAGCCCGTGCTCCGTCTCCGTGACCACCCACGTCATGTCGAACCGGGCGGTGTTCGTGGTGCTCGCTTCCTCCTTCAGCACGAGCCCCGGCAGCTCCAGGTCGGAGCCCGGTGCGTTCTGGAGGATGAGCTTCACCTGGAAGACCGGCGAGTAACCCACGCTGCGCTCGGGGTTGACCGCCTTGACCAGCTCCTCGAAGGGGAGGTCCTGGTGCGCGTACGCCTCCAGCGCCGTGCGCCGCGTCTGCCGCAGCAGCGCGCGGAAGGTCGGGTCCCCCGAGAGGTCCCCGCGCATGACGAGCTGGTTGATGAAGAACCCGATCAGCCCCTCGGTGCCCAGGTGGTTGCGGTTGGCGATGTCCGTGCCGACGACGAGGTCCGTCTCCCCCGTGTAGCGGTGGAGCAGGACCTGGAACGCGGCCATCACCGCCATGAAGGGCGTGGCGCCTTCACGTCGGCAGAGCGCGCGCAGGGCCTCGGCCTCCTCGCGAGCCAGCAGGGGGCCTTGATGCGTGGTGCCTCGGAAGCCCTGCACGGGGGGACGGGGATGGTCCGCGGGCAGCTCCAGGAAGGGCGGAGCCCCCGCGAGCCGCTCCTTCCAGTACGAGAGCTGCCGCTCCAGCGCGGCGCCGGACAGCCACTCCCGCTGCCAGCGCGCATAGTCGGCGTACTGCACCGGGAGCGGCGACAAGGCCGAGGGCTGTCCCGCGCTGAACGACGCATAGAGCGCGGCCACCTCGCGCACCAGCACGGAGAGAGACCAGCCGTCGGCGATGATGTGGTGCAGCGTCAGCAGCAGCAGGTGCTCGTGCTCTCCCAGCCGCACCAGGGCGCAGCGGAAGCCAGGGCTCCGCTCCAGGGCGAAGGGCCGTCGGGCTTCCTCATCCACCCGCCGCCGCGCCTCTGCCTCACGCTGCTCGACCGGAAGCCCCGTCAGGTCGATGACCTCCAGCGGGACGTCCGCCACGGGCGCGACGACCTGCGCGGGCGTCTGTCCGTGCATCAGGAACGTCGTGCGCAGGCTCTCGTGCCGCGCTCGCAGTGCATCCAGGCACCGTCGAGCGACGTCCGCATCCAGTGCCCCCGACAGACGGAGGACCGCCGGCATGTTGTAGACGGGGCTCTCCGGCTCCATGCGGTAGAGGAACCAGAGCCGCTGCTGCGCGAACGACAGCGGTTGAGGTCCCTCATGGGGAGCGGTTCGCAGCGGCGGAGGAGGCGGCTCCCCCATCGCCTTCGCGCGCAGCGCCTGGATGCGCTCGGAGAGGCCCGCCACGGTGGGGGCCTCGAAGAGCGTGGCGATGGGGAGCTCCAAGCCGAAGGCCTCGCGCACGCGCGACACCACCTGCGTGGCGAGCAGCGAGTGGCCGCCCAGGTCGAAGAAGGCGTCGTGGAGGCCGAAGCGCTCCGTGCGCAGCACCGAGGCCCAGATGCTGGCGACCAGCTCCTCGGTGCCGCTCCGAGGCGCGAGCGCGGCACCGCTCGCAGCGGACATCGGCGCGGCCAGGGCCTTGCGGTCCACCTTGCCATTGGGCGTCAGCGGCAGCGTTTCCATCGACGTGAAGGACGCGGGCACCATGTAGCCCGGCAGCCGCTGCTGGAGGAACGCGCGCACGTCCCCCGCGTCCGCCGCCATCCCCGCGTGAGGCACCACGTAGGCCGCGAGGCGCTGGTCTCCCGGGACGTCCTCGCGCACCAGGACCACCGCGTCACCGATGGACGGGTGCTGGCGCAGCGTGGCCTCGATTTCACCGAGCTCGATGCGATGACCGCGCAGCTTCACCTGTCCGTCGCGGCGGCCGAGGAACTCCATCGCGCCGTCGGGCAGGAAGCGCGCCAGGTCTCCCGGGCGGTACATCCGCGCGCCCGTGCGTCCGCTGAAGGGGTCGGGCACGAAGCGCTCGGCGGTGAGGTCCGCGCGGCCCAGGTAGCCGCGCGCCACGCCCACGCCGCCGATGTACAGCTCACCCACGACACCGACGGGCACGGGCTGGAGCTGTGCATCCAGTACGTACATCTCCGTGTTCGCGATGGGGCGGCCGATGGGGACGACTCCATCCACCAGCCCTGTCGCGCTCACGTCGTGGATGGAGCAGCCGACCACTGTCTCCGTGGGGCCGTACTCGTTGACCAGCCGCACCCGAGGCGCCTGTCGCCGCCACAGCTCCACCGTCGCCGCGGGGAGCGCCTCACCTCCGACGACGAAGGTCCCCTCCAGTGAGGCCAGCGCCTGCTCGGGCAGGAGGTTGGACAGCACCTGGAGGTGCGCGGGGGTGAGCTTGACGAGCCCATGACGATGCTCCCGCAGCGACACCGCCAGTGCCTCCAGCTCCTGGCCCGAGGGCAGCAGATGGACCGTGCCGCCCGCGCAGAGCGGGGTGAGGAGGCTGGTGAGGGTGGCGTCGAACGCGATGGAGGTGTGGACCGGCGCGCTCTGCCCCTGCGTCACCTGGTACTCGCGCCGCGCCCAGTCGAGGTAGTGGACGAGTCCCCGCTGCGTCACCAGCGTGCCCTTGGGCAGGCCCGTGGAGCCGGAGGTGTAGATGACATATGCGAGCGCGTCGCCGTTCGGAGTCGGAGGCAGCGCACCCGTCGCGAGACCCGGGTGTGCATCCCGAGGTCCATCCAGGAGGACGGTGCGGAGGCCCACGGAGGAGAGTTCCGGCGCGAAGTGGCTCGTCGTGAGCAGCACCTCCGCGCGGGAGTCCGACAGCATGAAGGCCCGTCGCTCGGACGGATAGGCCGGGTCCAACGGGAGCCAGCCCGCGCCCGCCTTCGTGGCGGCCAGCAGTCCGATGAGCAGCTCGAGCGAGCGGTCCAGGTGGAGCGCCACCAGCCGCTCCGGCCCCACGCCCATCGAGCGCAGCTGCCAGGCGACTTGATTGGCGCGGGCATCCAGCTCCCCGTAGGTGAGCGTCCGAGTGCCCTCGACCGCGGCGACCGCGTCGGGATGAGCCAACGCGCGAGCCTCGAAGAGGGCCCGGAAGGTCGCATCGGTGGAGAAGGGCGCGGCGGTGGCGTTCCAATCCACGAGCAACCGCCGCTGTTCCTCCGGAGGCAGTGCGCTCGTGGTGTGGTGGGGCTGGTCCGCGTGGAAGGCGAGCGCGCTCAGGACGCGTTGGAAGGCGGCGCCCACCTGCTCCACCTGCACGTGCTCCAGCTCGACGGCGTTGTAGTCGAGCTCGAGCGTGAGCTCCTGGGTGTGGGGCTCGGTCTGGAAGTGGACCGCGAGGGTGGCGTTGGTGCCCTCGGCGCGAATCATGCCCAGCGTCTCGACCTGTGAGAGCGTTCCTGCCAGCTCGTGCAGGACGTGGAAGTGCATGTAGTTGAACATGACTTCGTAGAGGGGCTCGCGGCCCCACTGCCGCTGGATGTCCGCCATGGGGAAGCGGCGGAACGGATACAGCGCGCGCTCGGCGTCGAACGCGGCGCGGACCAGGGACGTCCAGCTCCCAGGGGCGAGCCGCAGTCGGAAGGGAAGGGTGTTGAGGAAGATGGCGCGCAGCCGGGAGCCATCGCCTTCCTCGGGGCGGCTGTTGACGCCCATGCCGGTGATGACGTCGTCCTGGCCGCTCATCAGGCCCATCACCTTGAGGTGGGCGGCGACGAGGATGCTCTTGAAGGGGACGCCCTCGGCGCGGGTGAGCGCGAGCAGCCCGTCGTGGACCTCACGCGACAGCGGCACCTTGACGGTGGCGATGCGCGGCGTCTCGGAGGCGGGAGCGCGCCGCCAGCGAGGCAGCCGCATGACGGAGCCTCCCGCGAGCTGGTCCCTCCAGAACCGCTGGTGCGGCTCCGACTCGATGACCCGGCGCTCCATGGCCACGAAGTCGCGATACGTCATCGTGGCGGGCAGCTCGGGAGGAGGCGTCTGCCCGTTCACCAGCGCGTGGTGGTGGTTGAAGATCTCCACGAGGGTGGAGTGGAGGCTCCAGCCGTCGATGATGGCGTGGCACTCGGTGAGCGTGAACTGGAAGGACTGCTCGCCGCGCAGGTGGATGAAGAAGCGCAGCAGGGGCGGCACGGCCAGGTCGAAGGGGGTGTGCCGCTCGTCCACCAGGAGCTGCCGGATGGCGGCCTCCTGCTCCGCGTCGGACAGGTGCCGGAGGTCGACGACCTTCATCGAGAGCGTCGCCTCGCGATGCACGAGCTGGAGCGGCTCGCTGTACGTCGTCATGTCGAACGACGTGCGCAGCACGGGGTGTCGCGCGACGACGACGCGCATCGCCTCCTCGAACATCACGGTGTCCACCGGCGTCTGCAGCCGCAGATGGAACGTGTCCGTGTTGTGGTAGACGTTCGAGTCCGGCGCGAGCTGCATGTGGTACAGCATCCCGGCCTGGATTCGCGCGAGCGGATAGGCGTCTTCGATGCCCGGTGGCAGCTTCGCCCGGTCCTCTTCGGTGAGGAGGCTGAAGGGCTCGGTGCGAGGGAACTCCTCGCGCACGGGCTGCTCGCGCGTGGCGCCGGCCGCGTCCATCAGCGCGGCCACCGTCTGATGCTGGAAGAGTTGCTGGAGGGTGAAGTCCAGGCCCTTGCGCCGCGCGAGCGTCAGCACGCGGATGCTGAGGATGGAGTCACCGCCCAGCGCGAAGAAGTTGTCCTGGATGCCGACGCGGGGAACACCGAGCACCTCCGACCAGATGGCGCACAGGGTGGCCTCCGCGTCGTTGCGAGGCGCGACGTAGCGCGCGGGCTCGGCGCGCTCACGCGACGGCGCGGGCAGGGCCTTGCGGTCCACCTTCCCGTTGGCGGTGAGCGGGAAGCGCTCCATCAGGACGAAGGCGCTCGGCACCATGTAGTCCGGGAGGCGGGCGAGCAGGAACTGACGCAGGTCCGCGACGCTCGGAGGCGCATGGTCTCCCGTGGCGAGATAGGCCACGAGCGAGCGTGCGCCGGGCGTCTCCTCGCGCACCAGGACGAGCGCCTCGCGCACGGCGGGGTGCAGGCTGAGGACGACCTGGATCTCTCCCAGCTCGATGCGGAAGCCGCGAATCTTCACCTGGTCGTCGATGCGGCCCAGGTACTCCAGCTGTCCATCCGGCGTGAAGCGCGCCAGGTCTCCGGTGCGGTACAGCCGGGCTCCGGGGACGTGGCTGAACGGATGGGGCACGAAGCGCTGGGCGGTGAGGCCCGACTGCCCCAGGTAGCCGCGCGCGAGCCCCGCGCCGCCGACATGAATCTCGCCCGTGACGCCGATGGGCACGGGCTCCATGCGCGAGTCCAGCACGTAGAGCTGGAGGTCGGGGATGGCCAGGCCGATGGGACTCTGCTGCGTGTGCGCGGCCTCCGCGGCCGTCATCGGCCGGTAGGTGACATGCACGGTCGTCTCGGTGATGCCGTACATGTTGACGAGCTGGGGCCGAGCATCCCCGTGTCGCTGGAACCAGGGCACCAACGTCGCCGGCTCCAGCGCCTCGCCGCCGAAGATGACGGAGCGCAGGGCGAGCGGCAGGGACTTCGACTCCAGCCGCTCCTCCGCCTGGATGAGCTGGCGGAACGCGGCGGGCGTCTGGTTCAGCACCGTGACGCGCTCATCGTGCAGCAACTGGAGGAAGGCATCGGGCGAGCGCGACGTGAGGTAGGGGACCACCACCAGCCGGCCGCCGTACAGCAGCGCGCCCCACAGCTCCCAGACGGAGAAGTCGAACGCGTACGAGTGGAAGAGGGTCCAGACGTCGCTCGCGTCGAAGTGGAACCACGCCTCCGTCGCGTCGAAGAGGCGCAGCACGTTGCCGTGCGGGAGCAGCGAGCCCTTGGGGCGCCCCGTGGAGCCGGACGTGTAGATGACGTACGCGAGGCCCGCCTCGGAGATGGGTACGTCGGGCGAAGTGGTGGGCTGACGCGCGAGGTCCTCGGCGGCGTCCTCCAGGACCAGCAGCGACACGCCGTCCGTCGGCAAGCGCTCCGCGAGGTGTCGCTGGGTGATGGCGACGGGCATCTGGCTGTCCGTCACCATGTAGGCCAGCCGGTCCGCGGGGTACGTCGGGTCGAGCGGCACGTACGCCGCGCCCGCCTTGAGGATGCCGAGGATGCCCACCACCGTGGCGGCGGAGCGCTCCACGCACAGACCCACCAGCGTCTCTCGCTCGACGCCGCGGGCGCGCAGCGCGTGGGCGAGCTGGTTCGCGCGGCGGTCCAGCTCCGCGTAGGTGATGCGCTCTTTCTCGCTGACGACCGCGATGGCGTCGGGCCGCTGCCGGACCTGGGCCTCGAAGCGCTGAGGCAGGCTGCCCTCGGTGGGGAAGGGCTTCAGCGCGGGCCAGGTCTCCAGGAGTTGATGCCGCTCGGGCGCCGTCAGCAGGGGCCAGGCGTCCAGCCGGAGGTCCGGGGCGCGCGTGACGCCGTCGAGCAAGGAGAGCAGATGGCCGCGCAGCCGCTCCATCGTCGCCCGGTCGAAGAGGTCGGTGTTGTACTCGAGCACTCCGCGCAGCCCGTCCTGGCCCTCTTGCAGGTCCAGCGTGACGTCGAACTTGGAGGTGCCCGTCTCGAACTCGACGGTCTTCAGCGTGAGCCCCGGCAGCGTCAGCTCGCGCGGTGAGGCTGCCTGGAGGTTGAGCGCCGCCTGGAACAGCGGGGTGTAGCTGAGGTTCCGCTCGGGCTGGACCTGCTCCATCAGCTGCTCGAAGGGCAGGTCCTGATGTGCGTGGGCCTCCAGCAACACCTCGCGCACGCGGGCGAGCAGCTCGCGGAAGGTGGGGTTGCCGGACAGGTCCGTGCGCAGCACCAGCGTGTTGACGAAGAAGCCAATCAGCCCCTCCGTCTGGATGTTCGCGCGGTTGTTCTGCGGCGCGCCCACGACGATGTCCGTCTGGTGGGTGTAGCGCGACAGCAGCCCCTGCCACGCGGCGAGCACGGCCATGAACAGCGTGGCGCGCTCGCGCTGTCCCAGCGTGCGCAGCGCCTCGACGAGGGGCCGGGGGAGGTGGATGGGCAGCGCGGCGCCCCTCTGCGACTGGAGCGCGGGCCGAGGCCGGTCGGTGGGAAGCTGGAGCACGCTGGCGCCCGCGAGCTTCTGCTTCCAGTAGGTGAGGTGCGCGTCCAGCGTCCCCGGTGTCTCCAGCCAGTCGCGCTGCCACTGGGTGTAGTCCGCGTACTGGAGAGGGAGCGGCTCCAGGTCCGGCTCGCGGCCCGCGCGGAACGCGTCGTAGAGCCGCGACATCTCGTGGACGAGGATGCCCAGCGAGCCACCGTCCGAGATGATGTGGTGCAGCGTCATCACCAGGAGGTGCTCGGTGGGCGTGAGCCGGAAGAGGCGCAGGCGGAGCAGCGGGCCGCGCATCAGGTCGAACGGCCGACGGCACTCCTCGGTGGCCAGTCGCCTCGCGTGCTCCTCGCGCTCCGCCTCGGGGGCGTCGCACAGGTCCACGCGCGTGATGGGCGCGCGGCCCTCCGGGGCGATGACCTGGACGGGGTTGCCGTCCTCCTGGGCGAACGTGGTGCGCAGCGACTCATGCCGCTCGACGAGTGCATCGAAGGAGCGCTGGAGCGCGTCGACGTCGAGGTGCCCGCCGAGCCTCACGGCTCCCGCGATGTTGTAGCTCGGGTTCTCCGGCTGGAGGAGATGGAGGAACCACAGCCGCTGCTGCGCGAACGAGACGGGGAAGACGAAGGATTCGGCGGTCATGAGGCGCGGGAGGGGAAAGTGGTGGGGCGGCCCCGAGGGGCGGCGCTAATCGGATTGAGTGGAGGAGTCGGGCAGGTTGAGGTCCGCGCGCGAGTCCGCTTGGACGCGGCGTGCCTGCCGGGGGCGAGCGACGAGCGGAGGCGGCGCGGGTCGCGACGGCGCCGGGCTCGCGGCCTCCAGGTGTCTCGCCATGGCACCCAGGGTGGGGTGCTCGAAGAGGACGCGCAGCGTGATCTCCACACGCCAGGCCTCCTGGATGCGCGCGAGCGCCTGGACGGCCTTCATCGAGTGGCCCCCCAGGGAGAAGAAGTCGTCGTCCAGGCTGACGCGCTCCACGGCCAGCACCTCGCGCCAGATGTCCGCGAGGCGCTGCTCGTTGGGGGTGCGCGGCGCGACGAACGCGGCGGCCGTGCGTGCGCCGACGTCGGGAGGTGGCAGCGCCTTGCGGTCCAGCTTGTTGTTCGCGGTGCGGGGGAAGGACTCCAGCACCACGAAGGACGCGGGCAGCATGTACGCGGGGAGCTGCGCGCGCAGGTGCTCGCGCAGGGCCGCGTCGTCGAGCGTGACTCCAGGACGGGGCCGGACGTAGGCGACCAACATCGGGTCGCTCGCGGGGCCCCATGGACGCACCGCGGTCTCCGCCACGCCCGGATGCTGGGCGAGGCGTGCCTCGATGTCGCCCAGCTCGATGCGGTGGCCTCGCACCTTCACCTGTCCATCCCCGCGCCCCAGGAACTCCAGCGAGCCGTCTGGCCTCCGGCGTGCCAGGTCTCCGGTGCGATAGAGGCGCGCGCCGGGGTGATGGGAGTGCGGGTCCGGAACGAACTGCTCGGCGGTGAGGTCCGGGCGATTCAGGTAGCCGCGAGCCACGCCCCCTCCGCCCAGGAACAACGTACCCACCACGCCGGGCGGGACGGGCTGCAGCCACGCATCCAGCACGTGGGCCTGGGTGTTGGCGATGGGCTGGCCGAGCGTGATGGTGTCTCCGCTCTCGAGTCGGGACACGGTGGACCACACGGTGGTCTCCGTGGGGCCGTACATGTTCCACAGCTCCGAGCAGCGGGCGCGCAACGGGGCCAGCAGCTCGGGGGGCAGTGCCTCTCCGCCGCACAGCAGCTTCAGCGTCGGGGGGCTGGACCACCCCAGCGACAGCAGCATCCGCCAGGTGGACGGCGTGGCCTGCATCATCGTGGCGCCGCTCGACGTCATGAGCGGCAGCAGGCGCGTGCCGTCCATCGCCTCCTCCTGGCTGGCGATGAACACGCACCCGCCCACGCTCAGCGGGAGGAACAGCTCCAGCACGGAGATGTCGAAGGCGACCGTCGTCACCGCGAGCAGCGTGTCCCGCTCGGTCATCCCGGGCTCGCGTCCCATCGACGCGAGGAAGTTCACCGCGGCCTCATGCGGAACAGCCACGCCCTTGGGCCGTCCCGTCGAGCCGGAGGTGTAGAGCACGTAGGCCAGGTCGGCGCCGCGCGCGGGGGCTTCCACCGGGTTGGATGAGGCCCCGGTGGTCTCGGAGAGACGCACCGCGCGCCCTCTCCAGTCCGGGATGAGCGAGGCCAGCGCCGGCTCGGTGATGAGCGCCGCGACGCCGCTGTCCTCCAGGATGTGCATCAACCGAGGCGCCGGATACATCGGGTCGAGCGGGACGTAGGCCGCCCCCGACTTGAGGATGCCGAGCAGTCCGGCCATCAGGTCGAGCCCCCGCTCCAGGAAGAGTCCCACGCGCTGGCCGGGCCCGATTCCCAGGTGCCGCAGGTGGTTCGCCACGCGGTTGGCGCGCGTGTCCAGCGCCGCGTAGGTCAGCGACTCGGAACCGAAGCGAACGGCGACGGCCTCCGGGCGGCGCGCGGCCTGTGCCTCGACGAGGCCGTGCACCGTGCAGGGGCTCGGGAGCGCGCGGCGGGTGTCGTTCCACGCCTGCAACAAGGTCTCGCGCTCCGGCTCACGCAGCAGCGGGAGGTGCGAGACGGCGCGCTCGGGAGCTTCCGCCGCGTGCTCCAGCAGGCACTGGAAGTGGTCCACCAGGCGCGCGGCGGTCGCGTCGTCGAAGAGGTCGGTGTTGTAGTTGAGCTCGGCCGCGAGCCCCTCGTGCGTCTCCGTCAGGGACAGCGACAGGTCGAACTGCGACGTCCCGCTCTCCACGACCAGCAGCTCCAGGGAGAGCCCGGGGAGGGTCAGGGCGGCCGGGGGCGTGTTCTGGAGGGTGAGGAGCACCTGGAACAGCGGCGGGTGGCTCAGGTCGCGCGCGGGCTGGAGCGCCTCGACGAGCTGTTCGAGCGGGACCTCCTGATGCGAGTACGCGGTGAGCGTGTCGCGGCGCACCTCGCGGAGCAGGGCCGAGAAGGTCGGGTCACCCTCCAGGGACACGCGCAGCGGGAGCGTGTTGGCGAAGAGGCCGATGAGGGCTTCCGTCGAAGCGGGGCGGTTGGCGATGGGCGTGCCGACCACGACGTCGCGCTGGCCGCTGTAGCGGGAGAGCAGCACGCCGAACGCGGTCAGCAGCGTCATGAACAGCGTGGCCTCCGCGTCGCGGGCGCGCTGCTTGAGCTGGCCGGTGAGGGCCGCTGGAACGGTGAAGCGCCGCGTGGCGCCGAGGAAGCGCTGGGCCGCGGGGCGGGGACGGTCGGTGGGCAGCTCCAGCAGGGCCGGAGCGCCGGAGAGCCGCTCGCGCCACCACTCGACGTGGGCCTTCATGGCGCCCTCGTCCGCGCGTCGCCGCTGCCAGTGGGCATAGTCGGCGTACTGGAGGGACAGGGGGGGCAGCGCGACGTCCGCGCCGGAGGTGAGCGCCTGGTAGTGCGCGGCCAGCTCCCGCATCAGCACGCCGAGGGACCATCCGTCGCTCGCGATGTGATGCAGCGTGAGCAGCAGCACATGCTCGCGTGCGTCCAGACGGAGCAGGCGCGCTCGCAGCGGCAGGTCGCGGGACAGGTCGAACGGCGCGCGGGCTTCCTCGGCGGCGCGGCGATGGACCTCCGGGAGTCGCGCTTCGCTGGGGAGCGGCTCCAGGTCGACCTGCTCCATCGACACGGCGGCATCCGGCAGGACGTGCTGGACGGGGCGTCCTCCGTCCATGGCGTAGCGCGTGCGCAGCACGTCATGGCGCCGGACGATGGCGGTCAGCGCGCGCGCCAGCGCTTGCGCATCCAGCACCCCCGTGAGGCGCAGCGCCGCGGGCATCGTGTAGGCGCCCGACGGTCCTTCGAGCTGCTCCAGGAACCACAGCCGCTGCTGGCTCGAGGAGAGCGGAGGCGCCTCGTCGCGCGGGCGGGGAGGGATGGTCTCCGCGGCACCGCGCGTGGCCTGCGCGGCGTCTTGCAGGAACGCGAGGACCTCCGCCTTGCGCTCCTTCAGCTCGGCTTGGAGCTCCGGAGTGAGTGCCCCGGGGGGCGCGCTGAAGCGCAGGCGCTCTCCCTCCAGCCACAGCCGGATGTCGAGGCCGCGCAGGTGCTGCATCAGCGCGTCGATGGAGCGTTGCGTGGAGGCGCTCACAGCTCGCCCTCCTCGCGCGTCGCGTCGGCGGTGCGGGGGCCCGAGGCCCAGAGGAGCGTGTCCACGTGCTCCGCCAGCTCGGCGAGGGTGGCGGCCTTGAAGAGGCGCTCGAGGGAGACCTCGACCTGGAGCGCCTCGCGCAGACGGGAGGCGACCTGGGTGGCCAGGAGCGAGTCCCCACCCAGCTCGAAGAAGTCATCGTGGATGCCCACGCGCGGCACCCGCAGGGCCTTCATCCAGGCCTCGGCGAGCGCGGACTCCGTGGGCGTGCGCGGTGCGATGAAGGGACGCGAGGTCGCGTTCGCCGTCGGGTCCGGCGCGGGCAGTGCCTGCCGGTCCAGCTTGCCGCCCGGGGTGAGGGGCAGCTCGCCGAGGAGGACGAAGAACGCCGGCACCATGTAGTCCGGCAGTCGCTCCAGGAGGAACCGGCGCAGGTCGGCGGGAGTGACGGCGTCGGCCGCCGTGGGGACCGCGTATGCGACCAGTCGCTTGTCGGAGCCACCGCCGCCGTCTTGCGGCTCCTGGTGGATGGTCACCACCACCTCGCGCAAGGCCGGGTGTCGGCTCAGGGCGGACTCGATCTCCCCCAGCTCGACACGGAAGCCGCGCACCTTGACCTGATGGTCCGTGCGGCCGAGGAACTCCAGCGCTCCCTCCGGGAGGAACCGCACCACGTCGCCCGTCTTGTAGAGGCGCGCCTCGGGGGCTCCCGAGAACGGGTCCCTCACGAAGCGCTGCGCGGTCAGCTCCGGCCGGTGGAGGTAGCCGAGCGCGAGCAGCTCGCCTCCGATGTGCAGCTCTCCCGCGACGCCGATGGGGACGGGCGCACCGTGCCGGTCGAGCACGTAGAAGGCCCGGTTGGACAGCGGGAGCCCGATGGGGATGCGCTCGGGGAACTTCTGCCCGGGCGCGGGAGGAGGCACCTCGTGCGCCGTCGCGGTGATGAGGGTCTCCGTGGGGCCGTAGGCGTTGAGGAGCCGCACCGAGCCCAGCGGGCCGCGATGCCACTGCTCCAGCACCCCCGCGAGCACCGCGTCACCGCCCACGATGATGAGGCGCAGACAGTGGCCGGTGAGGTCCGGCGGTGACTCATCCCAGCGCTGCGCGAGCTGCCGCCAGTAGGCGGTCGGGAAGTTCACCACCGAGAGGCGGTCCTCGACGAGGTGCCGCGCCAGCTCCTCCGGCGTCCACACCGTGGAGCCCCGCAGCACCAGCGTCGCGCCGACCATGAACGTCGGGAAGAGCTGCTCCAGCGAGGCGTCGAAGCTGAAGGAGGCGAACTGGAGGATGCGGTCGTGCTCCGTGTGCCGGTAGCGCGGGATGACGTCCTGGCAGTGGAGGGCGAACGCGCCGTGTCCGATGACGACCCCCTTGGGCTCGCCCGTGGAGCCGGAGGTGTAGATGACGTAGGCGGGTGTCGTGGCGCTCGCGAGGTTCACGAGGTTCTCTCGCGACTGGGAGGCCAGCGTGTCCGCGTCGGAGTCCAGGCGGACGACCTTCGCGCTCAGCGCGGGCAGGCGCTCGGAGAGCCGGGCCTGCGTCACCACCACGGACGTGCGCGAGTCCTCGATGAGGAAGCGCAGCCGCTCCGAGGGATGGGCCGGGTCCAAGGGGACGAACGCGCCGCCCGACTTGAGGATGGCCAGCAGCGCGACCAGCATCTCCGGCGTGCGCTCCAACAGCACACCCACCAGGACCCCGGGCCCCACGCCGAGCGAGCGCAGGTGGTGCCCGAGCTGGTTGGCGCAGGCGTTGAGCACCGCGTAGGTGAGGTGGTGCCCCTCGAACTCCACCGCGACCTGGCTCGGGCGGAGCGCGACCTGTCGCTCGACGAGCTGGTGGACCCGGTGCTCGCGCGGATAGGCGACGCGGTTGCGCTCGTTCCAGGTGACGAGGACCTGGTGCTTCTCCTCCTCGGTGAGCACCGGAAGCTGGTGCACGGGGCGCTGAGGTTGGGAGGCCAGTCCTTGCAACAGCGCGCGGAAGCCGCGTGCGAAGCGGGCGACGCTCGCGGGCTCGAACAGGTCGGTGTTGTAGTCGAAGTCCAGCACCAGTCCGTCCTCGACATCGAGCACGTTCAGGCTCAGGTCGAAGGCGGCGAACGCGACGGGCTGGGGATGGAAGGACGCCTTCAGTCCGCCCATGCCGCGCACGGTCAGCGGACGCTCCAGGTTGAACGTCACGCCAATGAGCGGCGTGTGGCTGGTGCTGCGCGGCAGGTCCAGTCGCTCGAGGAGCCGGGAGAAGGGGTAGTCCTGGTGCTCGTAGGCGGAGAGCAGCACCTGCTTGAGTGACTGGAGGTACTCGGGGAAGGACTCCTCGCCCCGCGTGTGGCTGGCGATGGGCAGCAGGTGCGAGCAGTAGCCGACGAGCCCCTCGCCGCCGTCCATGCCTCGTCCCGCGGTGGGGATGCCGACGAGCACGTCCTCCTGTCCCGTCATCCGGTGGAGGAAGAGGGTGTAGGCGGAGAGCAGCAGCATGAACGGCGTGGCCTTCTGCCGCTGCGCCAGCTCCCGCAGGCCCTGGCTGAAGGTGGCGTCGAGGCGGACGGACTCACGTGCGCCGCGGAAGCGCCGCGTCGCGGGACGGGAGAGGTCGACGGGCAGCTCGATGGCGGGCAGCCGCTCCACGTGCTGCTCCAGCCAGTAGCGCTCGTGCGCCGCCATGGCGTCCGTGGACTCCTCCGCTCGGAGCCAGCGGACGTAGTCGCTGAACTGGGTCACGGGGGGAAGGGCTGGCGCGCCGCCGTCCACGAAGGCGGAGTAGGCCGCCGCCACCTCGTGGAGGACGACACCGAGGGACCAGCCATCCACGACGACGTGGTGCGTGGTCAGCACGAGCAGGTGCTCATGCGCGTCCAGCTTGAGCAGGTTCGCGCGGAACAGGGGGCCGCGGTGCAGGTCGAACGCGGTGGCGCTCTCCTTCGCGTACCACTGGGACAGGGACTCGCTGCGAGGGGCAGGGGACAGCGCGCTCAGGTCGAGCACCGGCAGCGCCACGTCGCACGTGGGCAGGATGTGCTGCTGCTCTCCGTGGAGGTCGACGTACGTCCGCAGCGCGTCATGGCGGTCCACGATGTGCTTCAACGCGCGCCGCAGCGTCTCTTCGCGCAGGGCTCCTTCGAGCCGCAGCGTCATGGAGAGGTTGTACGCGATGGAGCCGCCCTCGTTCGCTCGGGCGAGGACCCAGAGGTGCCGCTGGGCCTCGGTGAGGGGCAGGGAGCGTGCCTTCGCTTCGGAGCCGGAGAGGCTCGGCGCCGTGAGACCGGGGCCGGGCTGGGGGCGAGACCAGAAGCCACCGGATTGCATCTCCGAGACGCTGTCCGCGACGGCGTGGACGATGGCGTCCAGCTCCGCGTCGCCATGCGCGGTGGAGAGCATGCAGGTGCGCCCCTCCCAGATGTAGATGCCCCGGTCGCGGAGGTGGCAGTAGAAGAGGTCCATCTCCAGCGGCTGGAAGAGGTAGCTGGAGTTGCCGGCCGCGTTGAACCGCATCACCGAGCCGCCGTGCACCATCTCCACGGGGGCCTGCGCCTGTTGGAAGACCTCGTTGATTCGCTCGACGAGGCGCGCGGCGCGCTGGTTGAGGCGCTCCTGGAGGAGGGGGCCCTCCTGCTTCAGGTGGGTGAGCGTGGCGATCATCGTCGCCATGGTGAGGGGGTGCTTGCAGAACGTGCCCGCGGCGAAGGTGGTCTCGACGGCGGGGTAGGAGTCGTCGCCGTAGCTCCAGTCACCGCCGTCGATGCGGTCCACGAAGCCGCCCCGGTCCGCCACGACGCCGATGGGCATCCCGCCGCCGACAACCTTTCCGTAGGTCACCAGGTCGGCTTCGATTCCCAGCCAGGCCTGCGCGCCGCCAGGGTGGAGCCGGAAGCCGGTGATGACCTCGTCGAACATGAGGGGCACGCCCGCCGCGCGGGTCATCTCGCGCAAGGACTGGAGGAACGCCCGAGGCTGGAGGTTGGGGCGGCGGCTCTGGATGGGCTCCACGACGACGACGGCGAGCTCACCCAGGTGCTGGCGGATGACCTCGAGGGAGCGCTCCTCGCCATACGGCAGGACGATGACGTCCTCGGCGACCTTCTCCGTGACCCCCGCGGCCATGGGGAGCGTCTGCGGGACGCCGTCGACCATGCGCCCGACGACGAGCGTACCGTCGGAGTGGCCGTGGTACGAGCCGGTGAACATCACGACCTTCGAGCGTCCCGTCGCCGCTCGGGCCAGGCGGAGCGCCGTCATCACCGCTTCCGTGCCGGAGTTGCAGAAGGTGACGCGCTTCATGCCGGTGAGCTCGCAGATGAGCTCGGCGGCCCGGCCCGCGAGGTCCGACTGCGGGCCGACCTCCATGCCCTGCTCCAGCCGCTCGCGCAGCGCGTCCACGAGGAAGGCGGGATGGTGGCCGAACAGCTGCACGCCGAAGCCCATGGACAGGTCGATGAACTCGTTGCCGTCCGGGTCCCAGAACCGCGCGCCGCGCGAGCGGGTGCTGACGATGGGGTAGCAGACCTCCTTGAGCTCCGCGCGGAAGTTCATGAGCCAGCGCACGTCGCTCCAGCGCGAGCGATGCTGGATGGCCTCCTGCTTCGAGCCCCGTGTGCGCCGCGTGTGACGCTCGACGAGTGTGTCCACGTGACGCTGCTGCGTGGGTGTCAGCACCCGGTCGGGCTTGCCCTTGAGCGAGCCGGAGGCGAAGGGAGACGCGGGCGCGGCGGACCGGGTGTGGCCCGGCGCGACAGAGGCGGCTGCCGCGAGCGGGGTGGCCACGGAGGCGGAATGCGCCGCGGACGAGGAGGGCGCGACGTCTGGCCTCCGCGGCGCCGCCTGGGCGCCCGGCTCGGCGAGCGCGCTCGGAGCCGCCGCGGAAGCACCCTGCGTCGCGAGTGTCGCCTGCGTCACTTCGGATGAGGCGGTCGCGCCACCCGTCAACAGTGGCGCCGCTGAGGTCGTGGCCCGCCCACCGAGCAGCGCGAGTTGCTGCGCCATGAGCTGAAGCTGCAGCTTCACGACCTGCTCGAGGCCCTCGCCCCCTGGCGCCGTGGGCGCGTGCTGGGGAGGGAGTGCGGGCGGCGTGGAGGGCCCGGGTGCAACGGCCTGCTCGGGCGCGGCGTCAGCGGGGACCGTGAGGTCCAGGTAGCGGGCCATCGCATCCAGCGTCGTCAGCTCCTCGAAGAGCTGGCGCATCGTCAGCTTGAGGCCGAAGCGCTTCTCCACCGCGCGCGCCGCGTCCATCAGGACGACCGAGTCCGCGCCCAGCTCCAGGAAGGACGCGTGTGCGTCCATCCGCTCGGCGGGCATCTGGAGCAGGCGGGACAGCAAGGCACGGAGCTCGCTCAGGAAGCGTTCCTGTCGACTCACGGTGGCGGGAGCGGTCATGGGGGCCTGCGGGGACGGAGGAGAGGGAGCGGCGTCCAGCCAGTAGCGCTGGCGCTCGAAGGGATGGGTCGGCAGCCGCACGCGGGGCTCGGTGTGGCCCGCGTGGAACGCGCGCCAGTCCACCGGGACACCTCGGACATGGAGCGCACCCAGGGTGCCCAGGAGCGTCTCCCAGGCATCGCGCTGCTTGCGCAGGCTGGGGAGCCACTCCGCGGCGCCATCGGGGACACACCGCTTCGCCATGCCGAGGAGCGTGTCGTGGGGCCCCAGCTCGACGAAGAGCGGAGCCCCTTGCCGGGCCACGTGCTGGATGCCCTGGAAGAACTGGACGGGCTCGCGCACATGGCGACGCCAGTCGTGCGCGGTGGGCGCGGCACCCAGCGGGGCCCCGGTGAGGTTGGAGATGAGCGGCAGGCGAGGCGCCTGGAACGCGACGCGGGAAGCGGCCTGCTCGAACCCGTCGAGCATGGGCTCCATCAGCGGCGAGTGGAACGCATGGGACACCTGGAGCGCGCGGCCCTCCACGCCTCTCGCCTCCAGGGCCTGGACCACGCGCTCCACCGCGCCGCGCTCACCGGAGATGACGACATGGCGCGGGCCGTTGATGGCCGCCACCGCGACCGCGGGCTCTGACTTCAGCGCATCGCGGACCGTCGCCTCGTCGGCCATGAGGGCGAACATGGCCCCATCCAGAGGCAGCGCCTGGATGAGCTGGCCCCGGAGCGCGAGCAGCCCCAGTGCCTCCTCGAGGCCCAGCACCCCGGCGACCCGCGCGGCGGCGTACTCGCCCACGCTGTGTCCCAGCACGGCGTCCGGCTTCACGCCCCACGAGGCCCACAGCTCCGTCAGCGCATGGGCCACCGCGAACAGCGCGGGCTGGGTGTAGCGCGTCTGGTGGACCCGCGCCTCGTCGTCGCCGGGCCCTGGGAAGAGGAGCGACTTCAGCGGCACGTCGAGGTGCGGGCGCAGCAGCGCCTCACAGCGCTCCAGCGCCTCTCGGAAGACGGGGGCACTCTCGTGGAGCTGGTGCGCCATCCCGGCGTACTGCGCCCCTTGACCGGGGTAGAGGAAGACGACACGCGGAGGTGTCTCGCGCCGAGCCTCTCCCTGATGCACCCCCGGCACCCGCTGTCCCTGGAGGAACGCGCCCAGCCGCGCCGCCAGCTCCTCGCGCGAGCTCGCCACCACGGCGAGCCGATGCGGCCAGGAGTCCCGTCCCGTCGAGGCGGTGAAGCACATCGCCTCCAGCGAGGGCGCGGATGAGGACGCGAGCAGCTCCAGGTACTGCCGCGCCAACGCATGCAGGGCCGGCAGCGTCTGGGCGGACAACACCAGCAGTTGGTGTGTGCGCGCGGGAGGGCTCGCGGACACCGGCGCGCGCGAGGGGGGCTCGCCGACGATGACGTGGGCGTTGGTTCCACCGAAGCCGAAGGCGCTGACGCCGGCGTAGCGGTCTCCGGGGGCCTGAGACCAGGGCTCGTTGCGCGCCGGAATCTGGAAGGCGGGATGCCGCAGCGTGATGTGCGGATTGAGCCGCCGGAAGTGGACCTGCGGCGGAATCTCTCCGTGCCGCAGCGCCAGGATGGCCTTCACGAGTCCGGCGATTCCCGCGGCGGCCTCCAGGTGGCCGATGTTGCTCTTCGCGGAGCCGACGAAGCACGCGCGCGAAGGGTCGCGCTCCTGGGAGAGCACCGCCTGGATTGCATCGACCTCGATGGGGTCGCCCAGCTTCGTCCCCGTGCCATGCGCCTCCACGTAGCCGATGCTCGCGGGGGACAGCCGCGCCTGACGCAGCGCCTGACGGAGGACATCCTGCTGCGCGACGCCGCTGGGCGCGGTGAGGCCGTTGCTCTGGCCATCATGGTTGACCGCCGAGCCCCGCAGGACGGCGAGGATGGGGTCTCCCGAGGCGAGCGCATCCTCGAGCCGCTTGAGCACGATGACGCCGCAGCCTTCGGAGCGGACATAGCCATCCGCGGAGGCATCGAACGTCTTGCAGCGCCCGTCGCTCGCCATCATCCCCGCTTGGGAGAAGGCGATGGTGAGCTCCGGGCTCAGGATGGCATTCACCCCACCCGCCAGCGCCAGGTCGCACTCCTGGGCGAGGAGGCTCTGCCGGGCCAGGTGGATGGCGACGAGCGACGACGAGCACGCCGTGTCCACCGCCATGCTCGGCCCGCGCAGCCCCAACAGATACGAGAGGCGGTTGGCCGCGATGCTGTGCGCATTGCCCGTGCCCGCATAGGCATCCAGCAGCGACGGGTCGCTGAACTGCCGCCGCGAGTAGTCCTGCGTGCTGATGCCCACGAACACGCCGGTGCGGCTGCCCTGGAGCGAGCGGGGCGCGTGGCCTCCGCGCTCCAGCGCCTCCCACGCGACCTCCAGCAGCAGCCGCTGCTGAGGGTCCATCCGGTGCGCCTCGCGCGGGGCGATGCCGAAGAAGAGCGGGTCGAACGCGTCAATCCCCTCGACGAAGCCGCCCCAGCGCGTGTTCATCGTCCCGGGCGCGCCGGGCCCCGCGCCGTGAAAGCGCCCCACGTCCCACCGGCTCGCGGGCACCTCGGTGATGGCGTCGCCGCCGCGCTGGAGCAGCGCCCAGTACGCCTCGGGCGAAGCGGCTCCCGGGAAGCGGCACGCCATCGCGGTGACGGCGATGGCGCCCGCGTCGTCGACCGCCTTCGTCGCGGCCTCGGGCTCGGGCGCCGCGGGTGACTCGGGGGGAGGCGTGAGCAACCCCGCCAGATGCCGACTCAGCGCGGAGATGGTCGGGTGCTCCCACAGCGCGGTGGGCGACACGTCCCGCTCCAGCCAATCCGCGAGGTCTCCCGTGAGGAAGACGGCCTCCTTGGACGTCAGTCCATAGGTGACGAAGGGCTCGTCGAGCAGCACCTCCTCGGGAGGTAGACCCGCCGCCTCGGCCACCGCGGCGACAAGCCACGCCACGAGTTGCTCGAGGGTCCGAGGAGCACGCGAAGCAGGGGAATGGGAGGAGGGCAGGGAGGAGCTCAAAACTGGATTAGGTTGATTAGAGTTACAACGATGATTTAATACAACAGTCAGTAAATAGAGGTCTAGGTAGCGACCGCGTGGCAGGTGCGATTCGATGGCGTTTGACCAAGTCGAGTGCTGGTCGGAGGACGGCCGGCTGGACAGCGTGGTGGTGTTCCAGCCCGCAGCGTTGGACGTCGCATCGGCGGAAGAGGCCGTTGCCGTCGGTTTTTCTCGAATCGTGACAAGAGTTGAAGCGCAGGACGCTTCAAACCGGCTGCGAGAGGTCCTCGGCTCCTTTGGTTGTCGTGCCATTGACTTGGTGGATTTCGTGTCACCCGCGGACCGGGTCGTCAGCAACACCACGGTGAACAGGGTTTTTGTCCGTGACACGGCCGTGGCGTTGGGTGCGCGGTTGGTGCGCGGTGCCGCGGGATTCCCCACACGGGTGGCCGAGTTCGACGTCACGCATGGCGCGCTGTCGCGGTTGATGGGGTGCCCCGACGGGGACGTGGCGTGGGCGTCGGTGGTCCGCGTGGAGTTCGGGGACGTGTTCCTGCTGGGGCAGCGGCGGCTGCTGGTCAACGTGGGCTTGCGCAGTGATGCGCGGTACGTGCGCGACTTCGTGGAGGTCGCGTGGGAGGCGGGCTTCGAGGAGGTCGCGGTCGTCCGCATCCCCGGCGACCTGGGCATCATCCACCTGGACCTCGCCTTCAACGTGCTGGGGGAGGAGGCGGTGCTGGCGCGGGCCTTCCTGCGACACTGCCCGCTCCAGGTCTGCGTGCGGGAGCGTCCCGCGAAGTGGGAGTCCTTCGAGGACTACTTCGCGCAGCGGGGCCGGCGGGTGCTGACCTTCGAGCCGGGGAACACGCACCCCTTCCTGTCCAACTTCATCCACCTGGAGCCGCGGCTGCTCCTCGCCTCGGAAGGCGTGGCGCCGCACCTGCGTGCCCTGGTGCGAGGCTTGAGGATGGAAGTGGTGGGCGTGGACATCGACGCGCTCGAGGGAGGCAACGGGAGCGTGCGCTGTCTGACGATGCCGCTGCGGCGCGTGTCCTGAGCCCTCAGCCCGGGGGCGGCAGGGCGGCGTTGACGAGCGGGCCGATGATGCGCGCGGTGAACTCGCGGCGGCTGCGGACCCCGGACTTGGTGAAGATGGACTTCAGGTGGTCCTGCACCGTCGCCGGGGTGATGTAGAGCCGCTGGGCGATGGTGGCGGTGTCGTGTCCCCGGAGGACGAGCAGCGCCACGTCCTGCTCGCGCGGGCTGAACCCCATGCTCATCAAGGCCATGGGCAGGATTTCCGACGGCGTGGCGGTGGCCGCGACGATGGCGACCTGCCCCGAGGGGGTGCCCTCCAGCAGTGTGGCGTGCAGCGTCAGCCACCTGCCTTGGCGGGTGCGCACGCGGGAGCGGGATGGCAGGCCCGGGTTGCCCGCGGCGGCGAGGCCGCGCGCATGCTCCGCCACGGCGATGAGTCCGGAGGGGACACCGCTCGAGGCCGCGCCCGTTTCGGCCAGATCATCCAGGATGGCCTCGCCGCGCGGGTCCACCGACACCAGCCTTCCGTTGGCGCCCAGCACGGCGACACCCGGGGGCAAGGGGTCCTGGCCCGCGGACAGGTCGCTGGGATAGGCGCGGCACAGCAGCTGGCTGATGTGCGGGGCAAGCCGCGTGGCCAGTCCCACCTCGCGAGCCGTGAAGGCGCCTCGGTCCGTGGCGCGCATGAACACCGCCGAGCCCCAGCAGCCGGAGGTCAGGTCGAAGTTGATGCGAAGCTCATCGCCAAAACCCTCGGGCTCCAACAGCTCGCGGAAGCGGGCGCTGTCCTGGGGCCGTCCCCCCGCCGCCTGGATGAGGGTGCCCGTCCTGTGGCCGGACGCGCGCAGCCGCGTGAAGGTCAGGGGCTCGGGCGCCCACATCTCGAGATAGGCGGCGCGCTCGAAGCCGCGCGGGTTGAGGTTCTCCACGATGGTGGAGGTCACGAACCCGGTCGCGGGGTCCGTGCCATGCCAGCAACTGCCGGCGTAGCCCAGCGGCTCGCGCAGCAAGGCATTGAGCTCCGTGAGCAATCGTCCCAGGGGAAGCGCGACCTTGGAGAGGTCGCGAATGCTCCCCAGCAGTTCGAGTTCGAGTCGAGAGCGTGTGACCATCGCCGATAATCCGAATACCCCCACAGTGCGGAGTCGGCAATGATTTCTGGTTTCGCGGAGACCAATCCTTGCGGCGTGGATGACATATCGTGTCGCCTCTCCGCGACGCTGGTTTCGGAGGCGAGGTCATGTCTGTCGGTGCGTCGTGGGGGTGTTTGTGAGCCATTGAACATCCGTGGCGCGCGGCCCTGTCGAATCAGGGCGCCGGGGATGTTTGTGATTGCGCGGTGCCCACCTATCTGGGGGCGCCTTGTTCAATCCACGTGGAGATGAGGTCGATGTCCTCATCCGGGATGGGGGGCAGGCCCAGGGGCATGCCCAGCACGGCGGGGTGGTGGTGGCCCTCCAACTCGGCGCGGCGTGCAATCAGGCTCGCCACCAGCCGGGGTGTGCCGTCCTCCAGGCGGTCCGGGAGGCCGCGGAACTGGCCCTCTCGCTGGATGCCTCGGAGGATGCCTTCGCGCGTGGCCAGGTCGAGTGACACGCCCGCGTAGCCGAAGCCACCGCTGTTGCCAGGGCCCTGGTCTCCCGCGCGCCGGCTGTCGGAGTGGCAGTGGTAGCAGAGGTGGCGCGTGAGCTTCTTGGCGACCTCCGGGTAGTGCACCTCCCGTTCGAGCAGACGCGGCTTGTAGGGCGCACGAGGCGCTGTCGCCTTCTGCGGGATGGGCTCACGCAGGAAGGCCGCCAGGTCATCGACTTCCTTCGGGGTGAAGGCGAAGGCGGGCATCTGCGTGTCGGGGAGGATGGCGCGAGGGTCTCTCAGCCACTGGCGCAGCTGGGCGAGCGACATGCGGGCGCGCACGTGCTTCAGGTCCGGGGCCCGACGCCGCGCGGGGGCCGTGCGGAACTCCGGCGAGCCATAGGCGGGAGCCTCGGGTGGGGCGTCCGCGCGGAAGTGGCAGGTCGCGCAGGCGTACTTCTCATAGAGCTGTCGGCCCGCCGCGGCGTCACCGCTGGGGGGCTCGTGGGCGTCCTCTTCCGTCACGTGGAAGAAGTCGGCGAGCAGCTCCGCGTCCCGAGGCCCCAGCTTCATCCGGGGCATGGTGGCCCCGTAGAGGGGCCGCACCGCGTGAGGGGCCTGGAGCCAGGAGACGAGCCAGCTGCGCTTGACGCGCTGGCCCAGCGAGGCGAGGTCGGGCGTGCGCATCAGGTGGGTGAGGTGTTCCTTCCAGCGCTGGACCTCCGCGTCCTTGTACCAGAGGTCCAGCCGCCCGGCGGTGATGGCCTGGTGGCACGTCACGCAGTTCGCGCTCAGCGTGGCGGAGGCCGGCTCGATGCCAGGCACCACGTGGCAGCGATTGCATTGGAAGTGCTCCACGGCATCGCGGGGTGTCTCGAGCGCGTGCTTCGTGGGGGCAAGGGGCTTCGTCGGGAGGCGCAGCGCCAGGATGTCCGCGTCGCGGACGAGGACGAAGGCACCCGCGCCGGTGGCGACGAGAATCGCGGCGCCGACCAGGAAGGTGAAGACAGGGGAGCGAAGGTCCACGGATGCGCGTGCCGGGAGGAGCTCAGTAGGCGCTGTCCCCGGCGAAGAAGTCGGGTGTCCGGCAGATTTGCGGGAGGACGAACAAGTCGCGGGCAACGCCCAGGCCCGTTGCCAGGAACATCGATGACGCGACCACGCTGATGATGGCGGTGCGAGTCCTGCCTCGGAACCGTCGCAGGCCCGGGCCATGGAAGTACGCGGACTGCAAGCCGAAGAGCACCGCGGGACTGGCCACCATCACGGCCAGGATGACGGGATTGATGGCGCACCGTGCGAGGTCCTCCGCGCTGACATTGAGGAGCGGGCCTCCCGCCATGACGGCGGAGAGCACGAGGACGAACGCGATGGTGACGAGCAGGAAGAAGGCCCGGCGCGCCCAGGACGTCCGGTGCACCAGCTTCGCGGGCGGGCCGTGGTTGTTGAAGAGGACGACCTGGTTCAGGAACACCGCGCCCACGGTCCAGAGGCCCACGTCCGCCCAGATGGAGTCGTCGATTCCTCGAACCGACGAGTCCATCGAGTTGATGCACGCGAGGACCTGGAGCGGCCAGAGGACCGAGACGGAGACCGCGAAGGACGCGAGGGCTCGTGCGGACATCCAGCAAGGGTAACAGGGATACACATCGAGCGCGAATCGAGCCGAGGTGCCGCTCACCTGTCCCCCGCACGCCGCCAGCCCACGCGCAGCGAGGCCAGCAGGGCGGGCAGGGTGAACAGGTCCGTGGGGTCGAGCGTGTGCGCGGTGGGCCGGACGGCGGGGAGTGTGTCCCCCGCCATCACGGCCCGCAGTGCATGGAAGGGCCACTGCGTTCCTCCCAGCGCCCATTGCCAGATGTTCCCCGCGAAGGGGAAGAGCTTGGTCGCGGCGAAGCAGACACCCGTGAGGAGGACACAGGCGAGCAGCACTCCGCGGGAGGGATGGAAGCGTCGTCTGGCCAGGCCCTCGGCGTGTTCCCAGAAGGCTTGCAGCACCAGGGGGAAGAAGGCGAGCCCCGCGACATCTGACAGCTTCCCCGTCCACCACGACGGCCAGCACGGCTTGAAGACGTGGTCGTTGAGGAGCAGCAGCACCACCGCGCAGGACACCAGCGGATGAAGCAAGGCGCTGCCGGCAAAGGGCTTCGGCTCGTCCATGTCCACGCGTCAGGGATAGGACAGGGAGACCAGGAGGTGCTCCCCGCCATGGGCCATGCCGGAGGCGCCCAGCCGCCAGGTCACGTCGATGGGGCCCTCGGAAGGAGGACCCTGTCGCTCGAACTCGATGAGGTAGGTGGCCTCGAAACGCGGTGGGGAGTCTCTCGGGGTTACGTCCATGTAGTAGGTGCCTCCCCCCCTGTGCAGGGTGTCGGCGCCTCGAGGGTCCTCGAAGACGTACGTCTGCTCGTGCACGAGCCTCCCATCCGCCTCGTCGAGGATGCGGACGCGGAACCAGGGAAGGACGGGTGCGCCTTGTCCCGTGGGCGGCTTCCACCGGATGGCGCTCAGCTCGATGGACAGCGATGCGTCGTACACCCTCACCGAGTCGGAGCGCTTCTTCGGGCCGACGTACAGCTTCACGCGGTGCCGATAGACGGGCTCGGACGGAGACAGGGGGGTCTGGGCGGTGTCTGTCTTCGTATCCCCGCTGACGGACGACCCCAACAGGAGGCATCCCGTCGTCAGGAGCGCGAGCGCGAGTCCTAGGAGCCGGAGGATGAGAACGGGGCGGACGCTCATGGCTCGAGGACCTCCACCGTGAAGCCCTTGGGCCGGTCGCTCGTGCCCTCCACGGACACGCGGCCCGTCGCGGACCACTCCACGTCGACGGTCCCCTCCGCGCCGATGTTGTCCTGAAGCGCGAAGAGGACCGTGACGGGCCACTCGCAGGCCTCGGTCAGTCGGCACCCCTCGCGGAGCCCGATACCCGCTTCCATCTCCTGGGTGACCTCCGGGCCGTCGAGGATGGTGGAGTCACCGGTCCTCCGGCCCCACCGGTCCTCGAACTGCACCTGGAACCAAGGCTGGTGGGGCGCATGGGCGTCCGTGGACCGCCAACGCACGGTGGCCTTCACAATGATTTGCCCCTCCGCCTGGAGTTCCTCCGGCTGTCCGGCCCGGGCGCGAACGAGGAGGGTGCGAATGACCACGGGCTCCGCGCTCGTCACGCGCAAGGGAGCACCCGGAAGCTCCTTGGAGGGGATGTAACCGGTGGAGGGCGTTATCTCCGAGGTGGCCAGGACACTTCCACTCGCCACGAGCAGCGCGAGCCGCGCGGTCCAGGAGTGCCGGGAGGACGTGCGGGGGGGATGCTTCCGAGGGGCAGGGTTCATGCGGAGCGGGCGGCTGCGTGGGGGACAGTGCTCTCCCAGGCGCCAGGCCCGCTCGGGAACGGCGGGGTACAACAGCAATCCAGATGCCAGTCGCGCACCAAGGAGAACGCCCTCGCGGACTTCACCTCAGCGTCCCGGAATGCGACACGGATGTCAGGACTGCACTCTCTCCGAGGCCGCGCTGACGGTCCCCGTGCTCCGTCGGCACGAGGACCGTCTTCCTCCAGGACTCAGCCCGCGCGGCTCTTGGCCTTGGTGCTCCGTCCCGAGGCCGCGGGGGCGGCGCTGCCGCCGTCCACGGCGGGGCCTCCGACGTAGGCCGCCAGGTGCTTGCCCGTCAGCGTCTTGCGCGACGCGACCAGGTCGGCCGGGGTGCCCTCGAACACGATGCGGCCGCCGTCATGGCCCGCGCCCGGTCCCAGGTCGATGATCCAATCGGCATGCGCCATGACCGCCTGGTGGTGCTCGATGACGATGACGGACTTGCCGGACTCGACCAGCCGGTCCAGCAGCGCGAGCATCTGCGCGACATCCGCCAGGTGCAGGCCGGTGGTCGGCTCGTCGAGCACGTAGATGCCGCCCTCCTCGCCCATGTGCGTCGCCAGCTTCAGCCGCTGCCGCTCGCCGCCCGACAGCGTCGTCAAGGGCTGCCCGAGGCGCAGGTAGCCGAGCCCCACGTCCGACATGCGCTTGAGGATGGCGTGCGCGGCGGGCGTGCTCCCCTTGCCGGAGCCGAAGAAGGCGACGGCCTCGTCGACGGGCAGGTCGAGCACCTCGGCGATGTTGAGGCCCCCGAACTTGTACTTCAGCACCGCGGCCTGGAAGCGCTTCCCCTCGCAGTCCTCACACGTCGTGGAGACACCGGCCATCATCCCCAGGTCGGTGTAGATGACGCCGGCGCCGTTGCACGTCGGGCACGCGCCCTCCGAGTTGGCGCTGAACAGCGCGGGCTTCACGTTGTTGGCCTTCGCGAAGGCCTTGCGGATGGGCTCCAGCAGGTCCGTGTACGTCGCCGGGTTGCTGCGCCGAGAGCCCTTGATGGCGGACTGGTCCACCGCCACCACGCCCTCACGGCCCGACACCGAGCCGTGGATGAGCGAGCTCTTCCCGGAGCCGGCCACGCCCGTCACCACCACCAGCACGCCGAGCGGGATGTCGACGTCCACCTTCTTCAGGTTGTGGCTGCTGGCGCCGCGCACCTTCAGCATGCCCGACGGCTTGCGCACCGACGGCTTCACCTTCGCCCGGTCATCCAGGTGGCGGCCCGTCAGCGTGCCGCTGGCGCGGAGCCCCGCGATGGTGCCCTCGAACACCACCTGCCCACCGTTCGTGCCGGCGCCAGGGCCGATGTCCACGACGTGGTCGGCGATTTGAATCGCCTCCGGCTTGTGCTCCACGACGAGCACCGTGTTGCCCTTGTCGCGCAGGTTCAGGAGCAGGGTGTTCATCCGCTGGATGTCGTGCGGATGCAGGCCGACGGTCGGCTCGTCGAACACGTACGTCACGTCGGTGAGCGCGGAGCCCAGGTGCCGGACCATCTGCGTGCGCTGGGACTCGCCACCCGACAGCGTGCCCGTGGGCCGGTCCAGACTGAGGTAGCCCAGGCCAATCTCCACGAACGAGTCCAGCGCGTGTTGCAGGTTCGCCACCAGCGGCGCGACGGAGGGCTCCTTCAGGCCGCGGAGCCAGTCGGCCAGCTCGTTGATCTGCATCGCGCAGGCGTCGGCGATGTTGATGCCCTTGATCTTGGAGGACCGGGCCGCCTCGTTGAGCCGCGTGCCCTTGCAGTCCGGGCAGGTGGTGAACGTCACCGCGCGCTCCACGAAGGCGCGGATGTGCGGCTGGAGCGACTCCTTGTCCTTGGTCAGGAACGACTTCTGGATGCGAGGAATCAGCCCCTCGTAGGTGAGGTTCATGTTGTCGAACTTCACCTTCACCGGCTCGCGATACAGGAAGTCGTGGCGCTCCTTCTTCGTGTAGTCGCGGATGGGCTTGTCCCCGTCGAGGAACCCCGAGGCCGCGAAGATGCGCACGTACCAGCCATCCTGGGTGTAGCCGGGGATGGTGAGCGCGCCCTCGTTGAGCGACTTCGACTCGTCGAAGAGCTGGGTCAGGTCGATGTCATTGACGGTGCCCATGCCCTCGCACTTGGGGCACATGCCGCCGGTGAGGTTGAAGACCTTCTTCTCGGTCTTCCCGCCCCCTTCACCCTTCTCGATGGTCATCGACCCGACGGCGCGCACCGAGGGGACGTTGAAGGAGTACGCGTTGGAGGAGCCGATGTGCGGCTTGGCGAGGCGGCTGAAGAGCACCCGCAGCATCGCGTTGGCGTCCGTCGCCGTCCCCACGGTGGAGCGGGAGTTGGCCCCCATGCGCTCCTGGTCGACGATGATGGCCGTGGTCAACCCGTCGAGGACGTCGACCTCCGGGCGTCCCAGCGACGGCATGAAGCCCTGGACGAACGCGCTGTAGGTCTCGTTGATGAGGCGCTGCGACTCCGCCGCGATGGTGCCGAACACCAGCGACGACTTGCCCGAGCCGGACACGCCGGTGAACACGGTGAGGCGCCGCTTGGGCAGCTCGACGCTCACGTCCTTCAGGTTGTTCTCACGCGCGCCCCGGACGCGAATCATGTCGTGGCGGTCGGCGGCGTGCTGGCTGGGATTGGAATTGGACTTGGTCATGGGGGGATGGGGGAACAGGGGTCCAATACGGCGCGGGAACGCTCAGGCCTGGCTGATGCGAATCATGTTGCCGGCGGGGTCCCGCACGGCACAGTCGCGCACGCCCCACGGCTGGTCCGTGGGCGGCTGCACCACGTCCACCTGGGCGGCGGTCAGCTTGGCGAACGTCTCCTCCAGGTTGTTGCTGGCGAAGATGGCCCCGCCCAGCGAGCCCTTCGCCAGCAGGCGGGCCACGGCGTCACCATCCTCCTTGCTGCGACCGGCGTGGGGCTGGCTCAGCACGATCTGGACGCCCGGCTGGTCCGGAGACGAGAAGGTGAGCCACCGGAGCGGGCCCTGGACGACATCGCCCGTGAGGGTCAGCCCCAGCGCATCCCGGTAGAACGCGAGCGCGCGCGTGGGGTCGTCAACAATCAGATGAACGGTCGAGAGCTTGAGGGTGGTCATAGGAGGCACTGTGTTTCATTACTCCGGGGATTGCTTCTCGGATCCTGCTCGACGGGGGCGCGTCCGCTCTTTCTGCACGCAGGCGGGCAGCACGCCGTCCTCGGTGTGCTGCTGGGCGCGGTAGTCCGACGGCGACGTGCCCACCAGCTTGGTGAAGCTGGCGCTGAAGGAGCCGAGCGAGGTGCAGCCGACCGCCATGCACACGTCGGTGACGCTCAGGTCTCCCCGCCGCAGCAGCGCCATGGCCCGCTCGATGCGGCGTGTCATCAGGTAGGAGTACGGGCTCTCCCCGTACTCCTGCTTGAAGCGGCGTGAGAAGTGGGCAGGGGACATGTAGGCCGCCTTCGCGATGGCCTCCACGTCGAGGGGGCTTTCGAACTCGCGGTCCATGAGGTCACGGGCCCGCCGCAGACGGACGAGCTCCGCGAGTTCGTCCGCCAGCGTCTCCTTGGAAGCCATGGAGGCAGGGTATGCCGGGCCCCAGGGAACCCCAAGGGTAAACCACCCACCCGAAGGTCACCTGGACCTCACGGGTGGGACTGTGACGGCTGGGGGGACTTCATTCCACTCCGCGCGGGAGCGGCTCGCGGCTCAGGACTTCTTCTGGGACTCGAAGAACGCGCGCGCCGCGTCGTCGGCGGCCTTGCGGTACTCGGGGACGCGGCTGCGCTCCGCCTTGGCGAGCGCGGCCGTGAGCTGCTTCACATCCAAGTCATTCGTGTAGCAGGGGGAGCCGGGCTGCTGGCGCCAGGAGTCGTCGAGGGTGCCCGTGTCGACGGTGTCGAACCCGAGCTCGTCGATGATGCGCAGGACCTTCGCCTTCGCCTCGGGGACGTCACCGGCGACGGGGAGGGCGATGCGCCCGGGGGTGCCCTTGGGGGTGCTCTTCGCGGCGAGGGAGCTGAAGTAGATGTTGTTGAAGGCCTTGATGACCGGCCGGCCCAGATGCTGGCTGACCCACACGCTCTCGAGCTGGCCCTGCTCGAGCGCGGGGATGCTGCCATCGCGCGAGGGGTAGTAGTTGCCCGTATCAATCACGACCACGTCGGAGGGCACGCCGGCGAAGAGGTCCTTGGGCAGGCCCGGGACGGCGCCCTGGGGGATGGTGATGACGACGACCTCGCCGCTGCGAGCGGCCTCGGCGGCGGTGACCGCGGTGGCTCCGATTTCGGCCGCGAGCGTGCGCAGGGAGTCCGGCCCGCGCGAGTTGGCGAGCGCCACCTGGTGACCCAGCTTCACCCACTTCCGCGCCAGCGTCGCGCCGATGCTGCCCGCACCAATGATTCCAATCTTCATGTGTTGCTCCTATAGGACTGGAGACCGCGGCGCATCTGATGCGAAGGGGAGTGTGACGGTGCGGAGAATGTTCGTCCTGGGGCTGTTGGGTGGGGGGGTGGCCTGCAAGGCCCCGCTGACGCCGGAGGAGGACCGCGGGCGGGCCGTGGAGTGGGTGCGGACGCACTCGAGCGAGCCCGTGCGGGAGGAGTGCCCCGCGGACAGGGTCCCCGAGAAGGAGACGAAGCTCGGTGACTTCAAGACCCACTGTGACGGGCGGCTCGCCTGGTGCGCGAGGCAGTGCTCCGACGGGGACGACGCGACCGCCTGTTACTCCCTCGCCTACGGCTTCATGGTGAAGGACACCCACGTCGCCCTGATGGAGCCGCTCTACCGTCGCTCGTGTGTCCTGGGGGCCATGAGGGGCTGTACGCTCTGGGCCGGGGCGCTCGCGTACCTGCACGGCTCGAGCGACGAGGAGAAGGTGTGCCTCGCGCGCACCTACGAGAAGACGTGCGCACGAGGGGAGCCGATGGGGTGCGCCGTGCACGGCTTCGACCTGATGATAGGCAGGCACGCTCCGCCAGACCTGAAGAAGGCCCGTGAGGTCCTGGAGCGCGTCTGCAAGGCCACCTCCGCGGACGACCCCGCGTGCGAGTCCGCGCGTGACAGCCTGGCCGCGCTCACGAGCTTGGAGCGGAACCCGGGAACGACAACGCCCCCTCCAGCCACCAGGCCCCGTCCTGGTGGCCCCTAGGGGGCATCCATCCGCCGAGGTTCCTGCGCTATGCGGTGGCCCGGATGAAGTCCATCACCCAGTTCGTCTCCCACGTCACGCCACCATCCGTGGAGAACGCCTGCTCCCAGCGCGGGGCCGCCGACGTGACGCGCGACCAGGTGTAGCGCACGCGGATGGGCCGGCCCTCGTAGGTGTCCACGCCCTCGAAGACGCCCACGTCTCCGGTGAAGGAGCCGACCACGGGCGGCTCGAGAATCCCCCGGCGGTTGTCCACCCAGTAGATGGACCACTGCTTCGTCTCCGGGTTGAAGAACTGGTACGCGGAGCCGACGAAGCCGCTCCAGAACTCGGTGCGGTACTCGTCCTCGATTCCCATTCCGCCCAGCAGCAGGCGCGCCACGCTCGTTGCCTCGAACTCAATCCACTCGGTGCAGCCCTTCAGCCGCTCGCGCAGACGGCGGTTGCGGATGTTCCACTTGCCCACCCAGAAATCGAAGTCCCGAGCCCCATCCCGGACCTGCGTGGACGCCGTCTGCACTGCCTCTTGCACGTTGCTCACGTTCGCTCCTGTGTCCTTCCCCGGCTTGGGGACGAAGCGCACGGTAGAGGGCATATAGGGCGGAACCTGCCCTCATTCGGACAGGGTGATTCCGTGAGAGGCGCACTGCTGCTAGGCAGGCGTATTTGAAACCGGGTGGATGATGTTCCTGGAGTTCAAGTCGGGGGCGGACACGTGCGAATCAAGGGGTTGATGGGGCTGGCGGCTCGAATCGGCCACCCGTCCAGGGGCGAGAAGAAGTGGCTCGCGAGTCGGTTGGAGGGCGAGGACTGCACCGCCAAGGCGTTCATCGAGGACCTGCGGCAGCGGCCTCTCTTCGACCTGATGTCCAGCGACATTCCCAGCGAGCTCCATGGCGCCGTACCAGAGGCTGACTTTCCCGCCCTGCGCGCGCGGATGGGCGCCCTCCTCGACCTGACCCTGGCGCTGGGGGGCCGGGCGGAGCTGGCGGAGTTCACCCTCGATGGCGAGGTGCGGTGCTTCCTCTGGGAAGGCAAGAAGCGCGCGCTCCCGGTCCGTCATGAAGACCCTCGGGTGAAGACGGACTTCCTCCTGTTGCAGAGGAACTGTCGGGAGGCGGTGCTCGAGTACACGCCTCCGCGCACGGAGGGGCTGCTCTGTTCGTGTGGCGCGTCGGTGGAGCCGACCGCGGTGACCTGCGCCCGCTGCGCGCGAGACTTCACCGTCCCCATCGGCGTCGCGGCGAGGCCGGAGGACCCCGAGCGCTTGCGTCCGCTGCGCATCCGAATCATGGAGCTGAAGTTTCCGCTGCCCAAGCATGACGTCTTCAAGGCGAACGTGTACGCGCCTCGCAACGCGCTCGAGGCACTGCTGTATGACGAACTGCTGCCCAAGGCCGGGCTCACGCTCATGAAGCCCCGGGAGCTGGCGAGTCGTGCCGCGCTGCTGTCGGAACTCGGGGCCTGGGGGCGGCGCCATGCCTTCCTCGCGCCCGAAGCCGCGCCGGGCTTCGTTGAAGGGCTGCGGTCGATTCTGGAGCAGAAGCCCGCTTCGGCTCGCAAGTGCCTGGAGCGCTGGGCGAAGGACCAGGGGCACCTGTTCCAGGCGTTCGCCGCCGTGGAGCCGGGGACTCCGGGGTGGCGGGCCGCGGCGGAGGTCAGCGGAGTCCCGCTGCATGGGGAGTATCAGCAGGAGTGGGTCCGCCAGGCCTTGGACTTCCTCATGCGCTTCTCGGGAGCACGCGGGGAGCTGTCCTCGGAGTTCCTCGAGAAGCTCGAGAAGGTGGCCCCGGACCTGCTCAGCGCGAAGGAGCGGAAGCGCCGTGCGCGCGAGGTCGACGTGAAGGCCTTGGATACGGGCGAGGGCTTTGGCGAGTACCTGAAGCGCCTGACGGCGTCGGTGAAGTCGCCAGCGAAGGCCATCTCCGCGGTGCTCCAGGCGGCCGGAGACCCGGACGACGAAGACGACTCCATTCCGACCGTGCTCAAGGACACATCGCGCGCGGCCGTCGAATGGCTGGTGGACGGACGGCGGCCCGAGGTGGGGGACGTGGAGGGAGACTGGCTCGCGGGGCAGTTCAAGGCCGTCCAGCGCGCGAAGTCCTTTCCCAAGGTCATCCTCGAGCGCGCGGAGGATGCGCGACGTCACCCCGCGCCCTTCGGGCTGCCGGGAGAGCGGACCTGGGACGTCCAGCCCGCGCGGCCTTCCGCGGCGGACTTGAAGGCCGTCGCGGCTTGTCCCGAGTGCAACCGGCGGGTGAAGCCGAGCCGGGTGTTCCATGTCCCCGCGCTCGGCAAGGGCACGGAAGGGCGCACCCTCCGCTTCTATGAATGCGAGCGGTGTGACAGGGCCATGCTGTTCGCGCGGGGCGAGAAGCTGGCTCGCGCCCGGAAGGCCCCCGTGAATGCCTTCACCGAGTACGCCAGCCCTCTCCTCGAGGAAGTGCAGCCGCCTCCGGGGTTCGTGCGATGGCGGTTCGAGCGCTTCGTCACCCGTCAGCTCCAGGGCACGAAGCCCGCGCTTCAGTTCGGGGGCCGGCCTGTCACCGAGAGCTGGCGTGAGCCCGTCATGGGGCTGCGTTGTCGACACGCCTCCGTGAGCGTCCGCATCCACGCGGACAACCTGGACCTTCAGCCCGCGTACGGCGCCGACTTCATGATGGGCGGTGTGTGCATGACACCGGGTTGCAAGAAGCCGGATGTCAGGACCGAGCGCGACGACTGAGGCAACGTGGCCCGGGCTCATGCACGAGCCCGGGCCTCGGAGCGCGTCACCTCACGACGCCGCATCCTCCAGCGCTTGTGCGAGCTGCCCCACCCACGACGAGAGCCGGGGCTCGCTCAGCAGCGTGAAGTGGTCACCCTCCGCGCCGTGCACCTGGAGCGCTCCGGTGATCCACTCGCTCCAGCCCAGGTCCTCCTGCACGGGGGCCTCGTCAGGAGCGCGGGTGGCGCGGAAGAGGACCGCCTTGCCCGTGTAGACACCCTTCGGCACATGGACCCGGTTCGCCTCGGCGAGCCGCTGGTAGACGTCGAAGAGCCGCTCGGCCATGTCCAGCCCCAGCGTGCTCAGCCCCGGCGCGGAGTGCCGCAGGGCGGGCAGCACCTGGGCCAGCACCTCCCGCACCCCCAGGCCGTCCAGTCGGCCCACGTCCAGGGAGAGGTCCGCCCACGACACCCCGAGCATCTGGCCGAAGCCCATGAGTCGCGTGAGCAGGTCGGGCTCGGCCAGGGGCTTCCGGGTGGGCGCGTGGCTGTCGAACAGCGCGAGCAACTCCACCGTCTCGCCTTGGGCCTGGAGCAGTCGAGCCATCTCGTGTGCCACGAGCCCGCCGAAGGACCAGCCGCCCAGGAGGTATGGCCCTCGGGGCTGAGCGGTCCGGACCTGCGTGAGGTAGTCGCGCGCCAGCGCCTCGACGGACGGCGCGGGCAGCTCGCCCCCCTCGAGTCCCGGCGCGGACAGGCCGTAGACGGGCCGCTCCGTGCCGAGCGCACGGGCAAGCTCCGCGTAGCCCAGCACCGTGCCGCCGCCGCCGTGCACGAGGAACAGAGGCCGCTCTGTCGACGCGCCCTCATCCAGTCGCACGAGGTTGGACGTGGGCTGGGACGGCTGACTCACCCGCTCCGCCAGTCGCTCCACGGTGGGAGCCTGGAAGAGCGCGGACACCGGCAACGCGACACCGGTCCGCTCACGCAGCATCGCCATGAGGCGCACGGCCATCAGCGAGTGGCCACCCAGCGCGAAGAAGTCATCGGTGGCGCCGACCTTCTCCCTGCCGAGCAGCTCGCTCCAGAGCGAGGCAACGGTCTCCTCACCGGCGTTGCGCGGCGCGACGTACTCCGCCTCGCTGGAGGCCATGTCCGGAGCGGGCAGCGCCCTGCGGTCCACCTTCCCGTGCGGGTCGAGCGGGAGCGCCGCGAGGAAGACGAACGCGGAGGGCACCATGTACTCGGGCATGGACCGGAGCAGCGCCGCGCGCACGGCGGCGATGTCCATCACCTGGCCCTCGTCGGTGACGAGGTAGCCCACGAGTCGCTTGTCTCCCGGACGGTCTTCCCGCGCGAGGACGACGGCGCGATGGACTCCGGCGATGGCGCCCAGCGTGGCCTCGATTTCACCCAGCTCGATGCGGAAGCCGCGCAGCTTCACCTGGAAGTCGAGCCGGCCCAGGTACTCGAGCTCGCCGTTCTCCATCCTGCGCACCTGGTCGCCCGTGCGGTACAGCCGCGCGCCGGGCACCGACGAGAACGGGTCCGGGACGAAGCGCTCGGCGGTGAGGTCGGGCCTGTCGAGATAGCCCCGGCCGACCCCGTCGCCTCCCAGGTAGAGCTCACCGGGCACGCCCAGGGGAGCGGGCTGCATGCGCGCGTCGAGCACATGCCCTTGGATGTTGGCCAGCGGCAGACCCAGGCTCGGCTTCGCGGCTCCACGAATCGGATGGCAGGTGGCCAGCACCGTGCACTCCGTGGGGCCGTAGGCGTTGAAGACCTCGAGGCGAGGATGGGCGGAGAGCCGTCCCCAGAGCGCCTCGTCCGTGGCGTCTCCGCCCACGATGACGCGCAGCGGGCGATGCGCCGCCAGCCCCTCGTCCAGCAGCACGCGCAGGTGCGAGGGCGAGTATTCGACCATGTCGATGGCGTGCTTCTCCAGCCACGCGAGCATCAAGGCCGAGTCCTGCCGCTCGGCCGACGGAATGACGCTCAAGGCATGGCCATCCGTCAGCTGCACGAGCATCAGCAAGGAGGCATCGAACGCCAACGGCGCGTTGATGGCGAGCCGCAACGGACCCTCGTTGTCCGTGCGCACCGCCCTCATGAGCGCGGCCCGCATGTTCATCAGGGTGCCATGCTGCACCATCGCGCCCTTGGGACGGCCCGTGGAGCCGGAGGTGTAGATGACGTAGGCGAGGTTCTCGGCGGAGGCGACTCGCGCCGGGTTGACGTCGGACTCGCGCTCCAGGGCCTCGGTGACGTGTGCGTCATCCATGCACACGACCTTCGCCTCCGGGACCTCGAGCCGCTCCGCCAGATGGCTTTGCGTGAGGACCAGGCGCGCGTCGCAATCCTGGAGGATGTACGAGAGGCGCTCGCGCGGATACGCGACGTCCGTGGGGACATAGGCCCCGCCGGCCTTGAGGACCGCGAAGACGGCGACGAGCATGTCGACGCCACGCTCCAGGAAGAGCGCGACTCGGACCTCGGGACCGACGCCTCGCGAACGCAGCCAGTGCGCCAGCCTGTTGACGCGGCGGTTGAACCCGTCGAACGAGGCCGTCCCGTGGTCATCGAAGACCGCCAGGGCATCCGGGGTGCGGAGCACTTGTGCCTCGAGCCGCTCGTGGAGCGTCCCTTCCGAGGGCAGCGCGAGGCGGTGGTTGTTCCAGCGCGTCAGCACCTGCTCGCGCTCGGCGGTGGGCAGCAGGGGCAGCTCGCCCACGCGTGTCGCGGGAGTGCGGACGGCGGCCTCGAGCAGCGTGACGAAGTGTCCCGCCATCCGGGTGATGGTGGCCTCGGTGAACAGGTCCGTTCGATAGGTGAACGCACCGGCGAAGCCCTCCGGCGTCTCGACGACGGACAGGGTCAGGTCGAAGTGCGTGGTGCTCCCCTCCGCGGCGAACGGCTTGAAGCTCAGCGGGGAGGCCGTGCCTTCGCCCGCCTCGAAGGTGGCGGGAGGCGTGTTCTGGAAGGCGAACATCACCTGGAAGAGCGGCGAGTGGCTCAGGCTGCGCTGGGGCTGGAGCTCCTCGACGAGCTTCTCGAAGGGGATGTCCTGGTGCTCGTAGGCCGCGAGGGTGGAGGCGCGCACCTGGGAGAGGAGCTGCCGGAAGGACGCGGCGGTGTCGATGCGGGAGCGAAGGACGAGCGTGTTGACAAAGAAGCCGATGAGGCTCTCCAGCTCGGAGGCCCTGCGTCCCGCGATGGGCGAGCCGACGGAGATGTCGTCCTGGCCGGAGTAGCGGGAGAGCAGGACCTGGAAGGCGGTGAGCAGCCCCATGAAGAGGGTGACGCCTTCTTGCTGGCAGAACGCGGCCACTTCGCGGGAGAGGGCCGGAGGGAGCTGGAAGCCGACGCCGCGACCTTGGAAGGACTGGAGGGCCGGGCGCGGGAAGTCGGTGGGCAGCTCGAGGACGGCGGGTGCGCCGGAGAGGTGGTTCTTCCACCAGGCCACTTGCCGGGCGAGGACCTCTCCCGTGAGCCACTGGTGCTGCCAGTGGGCGTAGTCGGCGTACTGGAGCGGCAGCTCGGGCAGCGGTGACGGGCGGCCTTGCTGGAAGGACGCGTAGAGGACTGTCACCTCGCGGATGAGCAGGCTCGTGGACCAGCCGTCGGAGACGGCGTGGTGGACGTTGAGGAGCAGGACGTGCTCCTGGGGCGCCAGGCGCAGCAGGGTGGCGCGAAGGAGCGGACCGCGGCTCACGTCGAACGGCTGAGTGGCGTCCGCGTGTGCGCGCTTCCACGCGAGGTCCTCTCGCTCGTCGAGCGCGGAGAGGTCCTCCACGGGAAGCGGGAACGGCGCGGGCGGTGCGATGACCTGGAAGGGCTCGCCGTTGTCCTCATGGAACGAGGTCCGCAGGACTTCGTGGCGGCGGACCAGCTCGGAGAAGGCGCGCTGGAGCGCGGTGACATCCAGGGCGCCCACGAGGCGCAGCGCCGCGGGCATGTTGTAGGTGGGCGTGCCGGGCTGGAGCTGCTCGAAGAACCAGAGGCGCTGCTGCGCGAAGGACAGCGGGAGCGCACCCGTGCGCGGCACGGGGACGAGCGGCGGGAGAGAGGCGGCCTCGGCGCGCTCGACGCGGAGTGCGAGCTGCTCGAGGGTGGGCGACTCGAAGAGGGCGCGAACCGGGAGCTCCACGGAGAAGGTGGAGCGGATGCGAGCCATCAACTGGGTGGCGAGGAGGGAGTGGCCTCCGCGCTCGAAGAAGTGGTCGTTCCGGCTGACAGAGGAGAGTCGGAGGACGTTCGCCCAGAGGGACGCGAGGCGGGCCTCGGTGGTGGTCCTGGGCGCGATGAAGACTTCAGTCCCCGTTTCGGTCTCGGGAGGAGGCAGTGCGCCTCGATTCACCTTTCCGTTGGGCGTCAGCGGGAAGGCCTCGAGCGCGACGAAGGCGTTGGGGACCTCGTAGGCGGGGAGCCGCTCGGCGAGGAAGGTGCGCAACGCGGCGTGCTCGGGGGGCGGGGTGGTGTGTGACGTGAAGTAGGCGACAAGGCGCTGGTCCCCAGGGCTGTCCTCACGGACGAGGACGAGGGCCTCGCGGACGGCGGGGTGACGGGCGAGGGTGGCCTCGATTTCACCGAGCTCGATCCGGAAGCCGCGCAGCTTCACCTGGAAGTCGAGGCGGCCGAGGAAGGAGAGCGCTCCATCGGGGAGCCAGCACACCTTGTCACCGGTGCGATACATGCGCGCGCCGGAGATGGTGCTGAACGGGTCGGGGAGGAAGCGCTCGGCGGTGAGGGCCGGGCGAGAGAGGTAGCCACGCGCGAGGCCATCGCCGGAGAGGAACAGCTCACCTGGGACGCCGACAGGAACGGGCTGGAGTTGAGCGTCGAGGACGTAGGCCCGAACGTTGGCGAGAGGTGTGCCGAGAGACGGCTTCACCGCACCACGGATGGCCCGAGTGGTGGAGTCGACGGTGCACTCGGTGGGGCCGTAGACGTTGAAGGCGGTGACGCGTGGGTGCGAGGCGAGCTGAGCCCAGAGTGCTTCGTCCACGGCCTCACCACCGACGAGGACGCGGAGAGCGCGAGTGGAGGCGAGTCCTTCACGCAGCAGCAGACGCAGGTGAGAAGGAGCACAGTCGAGGACGTCGAGCTGGTGCTTCTCAACCCAGGAGACGAAGAGGGCCGCGTCCTGGCGAACGGCCTGGGGAACGATGCACAGGGTGTGTCCGTCGGAGAGCTGGACGAGCTGCTGGACGGAGGCGTCGAAGGCGAGGGGCGCGTTGAGGCTGACGCGCAGGGGGCCTGCCAGACCGGCGAGAGCGGTGGAGGCGAGAGCCGCGCGCAGATTCATCACGGAGGCGTGCTGAATCATGACGCCCTTGGGCTGACCGGTGGAGCCAGAGGTGTAGATGACGTAGGCGAGGTGGTGAGGCAGGGAGACGCGAGGCAGCGCGGTGTCCGCCTCACGGTCGAGGGCCTCGGTGACGCGCGGGTCGTCCAGGCAGAGGACCTTCACGACGGAGGTTGCGAGCCGCTCGGCGAGGCTTTGCTGCGTGAGGACAAGCGCCGCACCGGAGTCCTCGAGGACGAAGGCGAGTCGCTCGCGGGGATGGGCCGGGTCCAGCGGGACGTAGGCGCCACCGGCCTCGAGGACACCGAGGAGGGCGACGAGCATGTCCACGCCCCGCTCCATGCAGAGGGCGACGCGGGACTCAGGACCGATGCCCTGAGCGCGCAGTGCATGCGCGAGCTTGTTCGCGCGGCGGTTGAGCTGGTCGAAGGTCAGCGACGTCGTGTCATCGAGGACGGCCAGCGCATCGGGCGTGAGCGCGGCTTGGGTGGCGAAGCGCTCGTGCAGCGCGCCCTCCCAGGGCAGCTCCCGATGTGTGTCGTTCCAGCGAATGAGTGTCTGCTCCCGCTCCGAGTCGGAGAGGAAGGACAGCGAGCCCAGGTCCGCATCCGGCGTGGAGACGACCGCCTTCACGAGGGCGACGAAGTGCTCCGCCATGCGCGCGATGGTGCGCTCCTCGAACAGCTCCGAGCGGAAGTCGAGCGACCCTTCGAGTCCCCTCTGTGTCCTGAGCAGTGAGAGCGAGAGGTCGAACTTCGCCGACACACCCTCGGCCCCCATGGACGTGAGCTTCAGCGCTCCCGGTCCGGACTGGAGCTCGAGCTCCTGTCGAGGCGTGTTCTGGAGGGTGAGCATCACCTGGAAGAGCGGCGAGTGGCTCAGGCTGCGCTGAGGCTGGAGCTCTTCGACGAGCTTCTCGAAGGGGACGTCCTGATGCTCGTAGGCCCCGAGCGTGGTGGTGCGCACCTGGGCCAGGAGCTTCCGGAAGGAGTCACGCGGGTCGATATGCGAACGCAGGACGAGCGTGTTGACGAAGAAGCCGATGAGGCCCTCCAGCTCGGAGGCCCTTCGTCCCGCGATGGGAGAACCGACGGAGACGTCGTCCTGGCCGGAGTATCGCGAGAGCAGGAGCTGGAAAGAGGCCAGGAGGCTCATGAAGAGCGTGACCCCCTCACCCTGGCCGAAGGACTCGAGTGCTCGAGTCAGTTCCTCGGGCAGATGGAACGGCAGCGAGCCACCCTGGGAGGACTGGACGGAGGGACGAGGCTTGTCGGTGGGCAGCTCCAGCACCGCGGGCGCGCCCACGAGCTGCTGCTTCCAGTAGTCGAGCTGCCGCTGGAGCACGTCACCCTGGAGCCAGGCGCGCTGCCACGCGGAGAAGTCCGCGTACTGCACGGGCAGCGGCGCGAGGACCGGCGAAGTCCCGGTGATGATGGCCTGGTAGTGAGAGACGAGCTCGCGGACGAGGACGTCCATCGACCAGCCGTCGGAGACGATGTGGTGCATCGTCACGAGGAGGACGTGCTCCTGCTCGCCCGTGCGAATCAGCGACGCACGGAGGAGCGGGCCGGTGGCGAGGTCGAACGGCCGGACTGCTTCCTCGTTGATGAGCCGCTGCGCCTGGGCCGTGCGCTCCTCCGTCCCCAGGGCACTCAGGTCCACGAGGGGCAGCGGGAACGCGGACGACGCGTGGATGACCTGCACGGGTTCGCCGTCCTGGGAGGCGAACGAGGTGCGCAGCGCCTCATGCCGCTGCACGAGGGCGTCGAAGCTGGCCTGCAAGGCGGCCTGGTCCAACGTGCCTTCCAGGCGAAGGGCCGCGGGCATGTTGTAGAGCGGGCTGCCGGGCTCGAGCTGGTCGATGAACCACAGCCGCTGCTGTGCGAAGGAGAGCGGGAGTGCGCCCGTGCGCGACACGGAGTGCAGCGGCGGGAGCGCGGCGGAGTCGGCGCGCTCGATGCGGAGTGCGAGCTGCTCGAGGGTGGGCGACTCGAAGAGGGCGCGAACCGGGAGCTCCACGGAGAAGGTGGAGCGGATGCGAGCCATCAGCTGGGTGGCGAGGAGGGAGTGGCCTCCGCGCTCGAAGAAGTGGTCGTTCCGGCTGACGGACGAGAGCCGGAGGATGTCCGCCCAGAGGGACGCGAGGCGGGCCTCGGTGGAGGTCTGGGGCGCGATGAACGTATCGGCGTCAGGCGTTCCTTCGGGAGGCGGCAGCGCTCCTCTGTCGACCTTGCCGTTGGGTGTCAGCGGGAAGGACTCGAGCGCAACGAAGGCGTTGGGGACCTCGTAGGCAGGGAGCCGCTCGGCGAGGAAGGCGCGCAGCGTGGCGTGCTCGGGAGGCGGGGTGGTGCGTGACGTGAAGTAGGCGACGAGACGCGAGTCGCTGGAGCTGTCTTCGCGGACGAGAGCGAGGGCCTCGCGGACGGAGGGGTGACGGGCGAGGGTGGCCTCGATTTCACCGAGCTCGATGCGGAAGCCACGCAGCTTCACCTGGAAGTCGATGCGACCGAGGAAGGAGAGCTCTCCATCGGGGAGCCAGCACACCTTGTCGCCGGTGCGGTACATGCGCGCGCCGGGGATGGGGCTGAACGGGTCGGGGAGGAAGCGCTCGGCGGTGAGGCCAGGGCGAGCGAGGTAGCCACGCGCCACGCCGTCTCCCGAGATGAAGAGCTCACCCGGGACGCCGACGGGAACAGGCTGGAGCTGAGCGTCCAGGACGTAGGCCCGAACGTTGGCCAGGGGGGCGCCGAGAGAAGGCTTCACCGCGCCACGGATGGCCCGAGCGGTGGAGTCGACGGTGCACTCGGTGGGGCCGTAGACGTTGAAGGCCGTGACGCGCGGGTGCGAGGCGAGCTGAGCCCAGAGTGCTTCGTCCACGGCCTCACCACCGACGAGGACGCGGAGAGCGCGAGTGGAGGCGAGTCCCTCACGCAGCAGCAGGCGCAGGTGGGAAGGAGCGCAGTCGAGGACGTCGAGCTGGTGCTTCTCGACCCAGGCCGCGAGGAGCGTGGTGTCCTGGCGAACATCCTGCGGCACCACGCACAGGGTGTGGCCATCGGCGAGCTGGACGAGCTGCTTGACGGAGGAGTCGAAGGCGAGGGGCGCGTTGAGGCTGACGCGCAGCGGACCTTCCAGACCGGCGAGAGCGGTGGAGGCGAGAGCCGCGCGCAGATTCATCACGGAGGCGTGCTGAATCATGACGCCCTTGGGCATGCCGGTGGAGCCCGAGGTGTAGATGACGTAGGCGAGGTGGTGAGGCAGGGAGACGCGAGGCAGTGCGGTGTCCGCCTCACGGTCGAGGGACTCGGTGACGCGCGGGTCGTCCAGGCAGAGGACCTTCACGACGGAGGTTGCGAGCCGCTCAGCGAGGCGCTGCTGCGTGAGGACAAGCGCCGCACCGGAGTCCTCGAGGACGAAGGCGAGTCGCTCGCGGGGATGGGCCGGGTCCAGCGGGACGTAGGCGCCACCGGCCTTGAGGACACCGAGGAGGGCGACGAGCATGTCCACGCCGCGCTCCATGCAGAGGGCGACGCGAGACTCAGGACCGATGCGCTGAGCACGCAGTGCATGCGCGAGCTTGTTCGCGCGGCGGTTGAGCTGGTCGAAGGTCAACGACGAGGAGTCATCGAGGGCGGCCAGCGCATCCGGCGTCCGGGCGACTTGCGCTTCGAAGCGCTCGTGCAGCGCGCCCTCCCAGGGCAGTTCCCGGTGCGTGTCGTTCCAGCGCACGAGGAGCTGCTCCCGCTCCGAGTCGGAGAGGAGGGACAGCGAGCCCACGTGGGCATCTGGCGCCGAGACGACGGCGCGCAGGAGGGTGGCGAAGTGCTTCGCCATGCGCGCGATGGTGCGCTCCTCGAACAGCTCCGAACGGAAGGTGATGGCCCCGCTGAGTCCGTGAGCCGTCCTGGTGAGCGAGAGCGAGAGGTCGAACTTCGCGGAGACACCTTCAGCGCTCACGGGGGTGACCTTCAGCGCGGTGGGACCGGAGTGAAGGGCCTGCTCCTGCAGAGGCGTGTTCTGGAGGGTGAGCATCACCTGGAACAGCGGTGAGTGGCTCAGGCTGCGCCGAGGCTGGAGTTCCTCGACGAGCTTCTCGAAGGGGACATCCTGGTGCTCATAGGCCCCGAGCGTGGTGTCTCGCACCTGCGCGAGGAGTTCCCGGAAGGAGGCTCGCGCGTTGATGCGCGAGCGAAGGACGAGGGTGTTGACGAAGAAGCCGATGAGGCCCTCGGTCTCCGTGCGGTTGCGTCCCGCGATGGGAGAACCGACGGAGATTTCGTCCTGTCCGGAGTAGCGCGAGAGCAGGAGCTGGAAGGTGGCCAGGAGGCTCATGAAGAGCGTGGCCCCCTCGCCTTGGCTGAGGGACTCCAGCGTCTGCGTCACGTCCTCGGGCAGCTGGAGCGGCAGTGCGCCGCCCTTGGAGGACTGGACGGAGGGACGAGGCTTGTCGGTGGGCAGCTCCAACAAGGCGGGAGCACCCGAGAGCTGATGCTTCCAGAAGTCGAGCTGCCGCTGGAGCACGTCACCCTGGAGCCAGGTGCGCTGCCACGCGGAGAAGTCCGCGTACTGCATCGGCAGGGGCGCGTGGGCGGGCGAAGCGCCCGTGGCGAGTGCCTGGTAGTTCGTGACGAGCTCGCGGACCAGGATGTCCATCGACCAGCCGTCGGAGACGATGTGGTGCATCGTCACGAGCAGCACGTGCTCCTGTTCGCCCAGCCGGAGCAGGGTCGCTCGCAGGAGCGGGCCGGTGGCCAGGTTGAAGGCTCGGATGGCCTCTTCGTTGAGGAGTCTGTGCGCCTGGGCCGCGCGCTCCTCCGTCCTCAGGGCACTCAGGTCCACGAGTGGGAGCGGGAACGCGGAAGCCGGATGAACGATCTGCACGGGCTCGCCGTCGTGCGAGGCGAACGAGGTGCGCAGGGCTTCGTGTCGACGAACCAGTGCCTCGAAGCTGGCCTGCAGCGCGGATACGTGCAGCGCGCCTTCCAGGCGAAGGGCCGCGGGCATGTTGTAGAGCGCGCTGCCGGGCTCGAGCTGGTCGATGAACCACAACCGCTGTTGCGCGAAGGACAGCGGCCGAGCGCCATGGTGCGCTGCGGCCAACAGCGGCGGGAGTGAGGAGGCTTCGGCACGCTCGACGCGGAGTGCGAGCTGCTCGAGGGTGGGCGACTCGAAGAGGGCGCGAACCGGGAGCTCCACGGAGAAGGTGGAGCGGATGCGAGCCATCAACTGGGTGGCGAGGAGGGAGTGGCCTCCGCGCTCGAAGAAGTGGTCGTTCCGGCTGACGGACGAGAGTCGGAGGACGTCTGCCCAGAGGGACGCGAGGCGAACCTCGGTGGAGGTCCGAGGTGCGATGGAGGCTTCAGTCGCCGTAGCAGCCTCGGGGGGACGCAGTGCTCCTCTGTCGACCTTGCCATTGGGCGTCAGCGGGAACTCGGCCAAGGCAACGAAGGCGTTGGGAACCTCGTAGGCGGGGAGCCGCTCGGCGAGGAATGCGCGCAGGGCCGAGGGCTCGGGAGGCGGCGAGGTCAGCGACGTGTAGTAGGCGACGAGGCGCTGGTCCCCAGGGCTGTCCTCACGGACGAGGACGAGGGCCTCGCGGACGGCAGGGTGACGGGCGAGGGTGGCCTCGATTTCACCGAGCTCGATTCGGAAGCCACGCAGCTTCACCTGGAAGTCGAGGCGGCCGAGGAAGGAGAGCGCTCCATCGGGGAGCCAGCACACCTTGTCGCCGGTGCGGTACATGCGAGCGCCGGGGATGGTGCTGAACGGGTCGGGGAGGAAGCGCTCGGCGGTGAGGGCCGGGCGAGAGAGGTAGCCACGCGCGAGGCCATCGCCGGAGAGGAACAGCTCACCCGGGACACCGACGGGAACGGGCTGGAGCTGAGCGTCGAGGACGTAGGCCCGAACGTTGGCCAGGGGTGCGCCGAGAGAAGGCTTCACCGCGCCACGGATGGCCCGAGTGGTGGAGTCGACGGTGCACTCGGTGGGGCCGTAGACGTTGAAGGCGGTGATGTTCGGGTGCGAGGCGAGCTGAGCCCAGAGTGCTTCGTCCACGGCCTCACCACCGACGAGGACGCGGAGAGCGCGAGTGGAGGCGAGTCCTTCACGCAGCAGCAGACGCAGGTGAGAAGGAGCGCAGTCGAGGACGTCGAGCTGGTGCTTGTCCGCCCATGCGACGAGGAGCGCCGCGTCCTGGCGAACGGCCTGGGGAACGATGCACAGGGTGTGTCCGTCGGAGAGCTGGACGAGCTGCTGGACGGAGGCGTCGAAGGCGAGGGGCGCGTTGAGGCTGACGCGCAGGGGGCCTTCCAGCCCGGCGAGAGCGGTGGAGGCGAGAGCCGCGCGCAGATTCATCACGGAGGCGTGCTGAATCATGACGCCCTTGGGCATGCCGGTGGAGCCCGAGGTGTAGATGACGTAGGCGAGGTGTTCGGGTGAGGTGACCTGCGTCGGGTTGGTGTCGGCCTCGTCCTCCCACTCACGTGTGACGGCCGCGTCGTCCAGACAGAGGCGCTTCACGCCTGGGACGTCGAGCCGCTCGGCCAGGAGTTGCTGGGTGAGGACCAGCGTGGCGCCGGAGTCCTCGAGGACGAAGGCAAGCCGCTCGCGAGGGTGAGCCGGGTCCAGCGGGACGTAGGCACCACCCGCCTTGAGGACACCAAGGAGCGCGACGAGCATGTCCACGCCGCGCTCCATGCAGAGGGCGACGCGGGACTCAGGACCAATGCCCTGAGCGCGCAGTGCATGCGCGAGCTTGTTGGCGCGGCAGTTGAGCTGGTCGAAGGTCAGCGACGTCGTGTCATCGAGGACGGCTAGCGCATCGGGCGTGCGTGCGGCCTGGGTGGCGAAGCGCTCGTGCAGCGCACCCTCCCAGGGCAGCTCCCGATGTGTGTCGTTCCAGCGAACGAGTGTCTGCTCCCGCTCCGAGTCGGAGAGGAGGGACAGCGAGCCCAGGTCCGCATCCGGCGTGGAGACCACCGCCTTCAGCAGGGCGACGAAGTGCTCCACCAGGCGCGCGATGGTGCGCTCCTCGAACAGCTCCGAGCGGAAGTCGAGTGCGCCTTCGAGCCCGTGCTGCGTCCGCATGAGCGAGAGCGAGAGGTCGAACTTCGCCGACACGTCCTCCGCATCCACGGGGGTGACCTTCAGCGCGGTGGGACCGGAGTCGAGCGACAGCTCTCCCCGAGGCGTGTTCTGGAGGGCGAGCATCACCTGGAAGAGCGGCGAGTGGCTCAGGCTGCGCTGAGGCTGGAGCTCCTCGACGAGCTTCTCGAAGGGGACGTCCTGATGCTCGTAAGCCCCGAGCGTGGTGGTGCGCACCTGGGCCAGGAGCTTCCGGAAGGAGTCACGCGGGTCGATGTGCGAACGCAGGACGAGCGTGTTGACGAAGAAGCCGATGAGGCCCTCGGTCTCCGTGCGGTTGCGTCCCGCGATGGGGGAGCCGACGGAGATGTCATCCTGTCCGGAGTAGCGGGAGAGCAGGAGCTGGAAGGCGGCCAGGAGGCTCATGAAGAGCGTGGCCCCTTCGCCCTGGCTGAGGGACTCCAGGGATTGCGTCAGGTCCTCGGGGAGCCGGACCGGCAACACGCCACCCTTGGAGGACTGGACGGAGGGACGAGGCTTGTCGGTGGGCAGCTCCAACAAGGCGGGAGCACCCGAGAGCTGCTGCTTCCAGAAGTCGAGCTGCCGCTGGAGCACGTCACCCTGGAGCCAGGCGCGCTGCCACGCGGAGAAGTCCGCGTACTGCACGGGCAGCGGCGCGAGGACCGGCGAAGTCCCGGTGATGATGGCCTGGTAGTGCGAGACGAGCTCGCGCACCAGGACCTCCATCGACCAGCCGTCGGAGACGATGTGGTGCATCGTCACGAGGAGGACATGCTCCTGCTCGCCCGTGCGAATCAGCGACGCACGGAGGAGCGGGCCGGTGGCGAGGTCGAACGGCCGCACCGCTTCCTCGTTGATGAGCCGCTGCGCCTGGGCCGCGTGTTCGTCCGTCGCCACGGTGCTCAGGTCCACGAGGGGCAGCGGGAACGCGGACGACGCGTGGATGACCTGCACGGGTTCGCCGTCCTGGGAGGCGAACGAGGTGCGCAGGGCTTCGTGACGACGAACCAGTGCCTCGAAGCTGGCCTGCAAGGCGGCCAGGTCCAACGTGCCTTCCAGGCGAAGGGCCGCGGGCATGTTGTAGAGCGCGCTGCCGGGCTCGAGCTGGTCGATGAACCACAGGCGCTGCTGCGCGAAGGAGAGCGGGAGCGCTCCCGTGCGCGACACGGGCACCAACGGAGGCGCGGTCAGTGGCGCGGCCCGAGTGACAGCGTCGATGCGCGCGGCGAGAGACTCCGGCGTGGGGTTCTCGAAGAGCGCCCGCAGGGGCAGCTCCACCTCGAGCGTCACGCGAATGCGGGAGACGAGCTGCGTGGCGAGGAGTGAGTGGCCACCGAGCGAGAAGAACGAGTCGGTCGCACCCACGCGCTCGACGCGCAGGAGGTCGGACATGAGCCCGGCGAGCACCTTCTCGGTCGGCGTTGACGGCGGGTTCCACGCGGGCTGCACGTCGGCCGTCGCTCCGTGGGGAGGAAGCGCGTCGCGGTCCACGCCTCCGCTCGCCGTGCGAGGCAGTGCCGGCAGGGACACGAAGGCGGTGGGGACCAGGTACTCGGAGAGCCGCTCCCGGAGGAAGGTCCGCAGCGCGGTCTGGTCGAGCGCGCCTCTCGGCACGAAGTACGCGACGAGGCGCTTCTTCCCGGGGCTGTCCTCCCGGAAGAGGGCGGCGGCCTCCTCGACGTGTGGATGTGCGCGCAGCGCGGCCTCGACCTCATCGAGCTCCGCGCGCTGTCCACGCCGCGTGGCGCGGGGAACCACCTGCCCCAGGTGTTCCAGGGCGCCGTTCGCGCGCCAGCGGACCTTGTCTCCGGTGCGGTACAGCCGCGCACCCGACACACCACTGAGCGCATCCGGCAGGAAGCGCTCCGCGGTGAGCTGCGCGCCCTGTCCGTAGCCGAGCGCGTGGTGGACACCGCCCAGGAAGAGCTCGCCCGGGACGCCCACGGGGACGGGCTCCAGGAACTCGTCGAGGACGTAGGCCCGCGTGCTCGACGCCGCGTCGTTCCACTCCACGACGAGCCGGTACCGCTCGGTGGTGTCCATGAGCGGCAGGGTGAAGACGGGCTGCTCCGGCTGGGTCACCGCGGCGCGGAGCAGCGTGAGGAAGTGCGCCGCCATGCGCTCGGCGGTCGAGGCATCGAAGAGCGCGGTGGAGACCTGGAGCGCGCCCTCGTAGCCGGAGGCCGTCTCGTTGAAGAAGAGGTCGAGGTCGAACTTCGCGGGCGCGTCGTCGTAGTCGACGGAGTGCACTCGCAGGCCCGGCAGGTCCAGCCCTCCCATGGGCGTGTTCAGCAGGGAGAACATGACCTGGAACAGCGGAGAGACGCCGAGGGTGCGCTCGGGCTGCAGCTCCTCGACGAGCTTCTCGAACGGGACGTCCTGGTGCTCGTACGCGCCCAGGGTGGTGACGCGGACGCGGTCCACCAGCTCGCGGAAGGACGTGCGCGGGTCGATGCGTGTGCGCAGGACGAGGGTGTTGACGAAGAAGCCGATGAGGCCCTCGGTCTCCGCGCGATTGCGGCCCGCGATGGGGGAACCGACGGAGATGTCGTCCTGCCCGGAGTAGCGCGAGAGCAGGAGCTGGAAGGCGGCCAGCAGCGTCATGAAGGGCGTGGCGCCCTGTTGCTGCGAGAGCACCCGGACGGCGTCGGACAGCTCGGCCCCGAGCGAGAGGGGGAGGTTGGCGGCCTTTCGCGACGCAGGCTCGGTCCGCGGCCTGTCCGTCGGGAGGTCCAGGAGCGGGGGCGCGCCGTGGAGCTGCTGCTTCCAGTAGGCCAGCTTCGTCCGGAGGGTCTCGTCCCGCAGCCAGCCGCGCTGCCAGGCCGCGAAGTCGGCGTACTGCACGGTCAGCGGCGCGAGCTCGGCGGGCACGCCGGACAGATGCGCCGCGTAGAGCGCACCCAGCTCGCGCACCAGCACGCCGGACGACCAGCCGTCGGAGACGATGTGGTGGACGTTGGCGAGGAGCAGGTGCTCGCGCTCCGTGAGCCGCAGGAGGCTCAGGCGGAAGAGCGGCCCCGTGGCGAGGTCGAACGCGCGCTCCCCTTCCTCTTGCGCCAGGCGACGGGCCTCGGCCTGGCGGTGGGCCTCGGGCAGGTGCTGGAGCTCGGTGAGCGGAATGGTGACGGGAGCGGCGGCGTGGATGACCTGGGCCGGCTGTCCGTCGATGGACGCGAAGGTGGTGCGGAGCGCCTCATGGCGCGCGACCACGTCGGAGACCGCGCGCTCCAGGGCGGTGATGTCGAGCGTCCCCTCGAGCCGGAGCGTCGTGGGGATGTTGTAGAGCGCGCTGCCCGGCTCGAGCTGGTCGATGAACCACAGCCGCTGCTGCGCGAAGGACAGCGGCAGGGCGCCCGTGCGAGGCACTGCCGTCAGCGGCGGGGCCGCGAGTCCCTGCGCCTCCTGCCGGGAGGACTCCACGAACCGGGCGAGCCCGGCGACGGTGGGAGCCTCGAAGAGCTCGCGCAGCGGCAGCTCGATGTTGAAGGTGGCACGGATGCGCGAGACGACCTGTGTGGCGAGGAGGGAGTGGCCTCCCAGCTCGAAGAAGTCGTCCCGAGGACCCAAGCGCGAGACCCCGAGCACCTCGGCGTAGATGCCCGCGAGCAGCTCTTCCGTGGCGGTGCGGGGAGCCTCGGGCAGCTCGGGCGTCGGGGCGCTGGCTCCCGGCGGCGGCAGGGCCTTGCGGTCGACCTTGCCGTTGGCCGTCAGCGGCAGCTCCGCGAGCATGACGATGGCGGACGGCACCATGTACGCGGGGAGCCGCTCCTCGAGGAACGTGCGCAGGACGCCCGCGTCCAGACCCTGGGCCGAGGGCACCACGTAGGCGACGAGTCGCTTGTCGCCCGGCGCGTCCTCGCGCACGACGACGATGACCTCGCTGGCGCCCGGGTGCTGGCGCAGGGCGCTCTCCACTTCACCGAGCTCGATGCGGAAGCCACGCACCTTGACCTGGAAGTCGGCGCGGCCCTGGAACTCCAACGTGCCGTCCGCCAACCACCGGGCCTTGTCGCCCGTGCGGTAGAGCCGCGCACCCGGAGCCCCGAAGGGGTTCGGCACGAAGCGCTCCGCCGTGAGGTCGGGTCGCTCGAGGTAGCCCCACGCGAGGCCATCGCCTCCCACGTAGAGCTCGCCCGTCACGCCCGGAGGCACCGGCTGGAGGGCGCCGTCCAACACGAAGGTGGTGGAGTGCGGCACCCGCTTGCCGATGGGGACGGAGTCGCCCACCGCGTCGCCCGCGCGCAAGGCGTGGGTGGCGGAGAACGTGGTGTTCTCCGTGGGGCCGTAGCCGTTGATGAGGACGCCGCCCGGAGGCAGCAGCGCCAGGTGTTCACGCACGCGCTGCGAGGGCAGCACGTCGCCACCCGCGAGCACCTGGGAGACACCGGCCAGGGCCCGCGGCTGGTAGGCCACCATCTGCTCGTAGAGGGCCGCGGTGAGCCACAGCGAGGAGACGCGGTGGCGGGTGAGCAGCGCCCCCAGCTCCTCGAGGGAGAGTGCTCCGGGCGGCGCGATGACCAGCCGCGCGCCGTGCAGCAGCGCGCCCCAGATCTCGAGCGTGGAGGCGTCGAAGGCGACCGGGGCCGCCTGGAGCCAGGTCTCGTCGGGCCCGAAGCGGATGACGCCGTGGGGCTGCACGAGTCGGACGATGCCTCGGTGCGGCACGCTGACGCCCTTGGGCTGGCCCGTGCTTCCCGAGGTGAACATGACGTAGGCCAGGGCGTCCGCGCTCGTGAACACCTCGGGCGCGGTCTCCGGACGACGGGCGATGCGCGTGGCCTCCTCATCGAGGACGAGGAGCACGGCGCCCAGCTCCGGCAGCTCGTCCGCGACGGAGGACTCCGTCAGGAGGACCGCGGCGGAGGACTGGCGCAGGACCCACGCCATCCGCTCGGTCGGCCACGAGCCATCCAACGGGACGTAGGCGGCGCCCGCCTTGAGGATGCCGAGGAGCGCCACCACCAGGTCCGCGGAGCGGTGCAGATACACCGCGACACGGCTGCCGGGCTGCACACCCAGCGCGCGCAGGTGGTGGGCGAGCTGGTTCGCGCGCGACTCGAGCCGCGCATACGTGAGGCGCTCCGTCTCGGACTCGACGGCGAGCGCGTTCGGGGTGAGCGCGGCCTGACGTGCGAAGAGCTGAGGGAGGGTCGCCTCTCGCGGGTACTCCGTGGGCGTGTGGTTCCACTGTGCCAGGACCTGGTGCTGCTCCTCGGAGGACATGAGGGGCAGCAGGCCCACCGGACGCTCCGGCGCGGTGGTGATGGCGCCCAGCAGCGTGGCGTAGTGGCGCATCAGCCGCCGCATCGTGTCCGCGTTGAAGAGGTCGGTGTTGTAGTTGAGCGCGCCGACGAAGCCCTGGGGCCCTTCCTCCAGCAGGAGGCTGAGCTCGTACTGCGACGTGGTGAGGTCCGGCGTGAGCGGGCGGAAGGTGAGGCCCGGGAGCTGGGTGGACTCGGCGGGGGTGTTCTGGAGGGTGAGGGTGGCCTGGAAGAGCGGGCTGCGCGCGAGGTCTCGCTGGGGCTGGAGCTCCTCGACGAGCTTCTCGAAGGGGACGTCCTGGTTCTGGTACGCGGCCAGCGTGGCGCTTCGCACCTGGGCGAGGAGCTGGAGGAAGGAGCCCCGCGCGTCGATGCGCGAGCGCAGGACGAGCGTGTTGACGAAGAAGCCGATGAGCTCCTCCGTCTTCTTCTGCTGGCGGTTGGCGATGGGGAAGCCGACGGAGACGTCATCCTGTCCCGCGTAGCGGGCGAGGACGAGCTGCCAGGCCGCGAGCAGCACCATGAACGGCGTGGCGCCCTCGCGCTGGGCAAGCGCCCGCACCGACGCGCTCAGCTCCGCCGTCAGCTCGACGGGAAGCAGCGTGCCTCGGTGGGACTGGATGGCCGGACGCGGCCGGTCGGTGGGCAGCTCCAGGGCACCGGGGGCACCCGAGAGGTGCTGCCTCCAGAAGTCGAGCTGCTGCTGGAGTGCGTCGCCGCGCAGCCAGGAGCGCTGCCAGGCCGCGTAGTCGGCGTACTGCACGGGCAGTGGGGACATCGCCGCCGAGGTGCCCGTCGTGTGGGCCAGGTACTGCGCGGCCAGCTCGCGCACGAGCAGGCCCGTGGACCACGCGTCGGAGACGATGTGGTGCATCGTCACCAGGAGCACGTGGTTCCTCGCGCCATGCCTCAGCAGCGAGGCGCGCAGGAGCGGCCCCGTGGCGAGGTCGAACGGCGCCAGGGCGTCCTCCGCGACGAGCGTGCGGGTCCGCGCCTGCTGCGCCTCTTCGGACAGCGCGCTCAGGTCCACCACCGGCACGGTGAAGGCCGGGGCGGGGAGGATGCGCTGCACGGGCTCGCCGTCCTGCACGGCGAAGGTGGTGCGCAGCACCTCGTGGCGGCTCACCAGCGCGCGGAAGGATTGCTCCAGCGCGGCGAGGTCCAGGTCCCCCTCCACGCGCAGCGCGGTGGGCAGGTTGAACAGCGGCGTGCCGGGAGAGAGCTGGTCGATGAACCACAGGCGCCGCTGCGAGAAGGACAGCGGCAGGGCCTGCTCGCGAGACACGGGCACGAGCGCCGGAACCGAGGAGACCTCCCGCCGGCTGGCGTCGATGCGCGCGGCGAGGCCCGCGACCGTGGGCTCCTCGAAGAGGGCGCGCAGGGGCAGGTCCACCTGGAACGCGGCGCGGATGCGAGACGCGAGCTGGGTGGCGAGCAGCGAGTGGCCGCCGAGCGTGAAGAAGTTGTCCACCGCCCCGACGCGCTCGACGCGCAGGAGCGTGGCCATCAGCTCCGCCAGCGTCTGCTCCGTGGGCGTGCGAGGCGCGACCCATTCGGACGCACCACTCGCGTGGACGTCCGGCGCGGGCAGGGCCTTGCGGTCCAGCTTGCCGTTGGGCGTGAGCGGGAGGGCGGGCAGCGCCACGAAGGCCGCGGGGACCATGTACTCGGGCAGCCCCGTGAGCAGCCCTTGTCGCAGCTGGGCGGCGTCGACCGTGAGCCCCGGGCGCGTCACCACGTAGGCGACCAGCAGCTCGTCGCGGACCAGGACGGCGGCCTCGTGGAGGTCTGGCTGCCGCAGGAGCGCGGCCTCGATTTCACCCAGCTCGATGCGCAGACCGCGCAGCTTCACCTGGAAGTCGATGCGGCCCAGGTAGTCGAGCGTGCCATCTGCCCGCCACCGCACCTTGTCGCCCGTGCGGTAGAGCCGCGCGCCAGGCTCGGAGGCGAAGGGGTCGGGGAGGAACCGCTCGGCGGTGATGCCGGGCCGGTTCAGGTAGCCACGCGCCAGGCCCTCGCCGCCCAGGTACAGCTCGCCGGGCACTCCCGTGGGAACGGGCCGCAGGGCCGCGTCCAGGACGTAGGCCTGGGTGTTGGCCATGGGCCGGCCGATGGGCGCCACGGGGCCGGAGAAGGGCTCCACCGGCCACGTGGTGGCGTCGATGGTGGCCTCTGTCGGACCGTAGTTGTTGTCCAGGCGCGCGTGAGGCAGCACCTCTCGCACGCGCGGCGGAAGGTCGGCCGGGAGCGCCTCGCCGCCGGAGATGAGCCGGCGCAGGTTCGAGGCCGCGCGCAGACGCGGCTCCTCCAGCAGGACTCGCAACAGCGACGGCACCACCTGGAGCAGCGTGATGTCGTGCCGCACCAGCGTCTCCGCCAGGATGGCCGGGTCGCGGTGGGCCTCGCGCGGGGCGACGACCAGGGTGGCTCCGGACAGGAGCGTGGCGAACAGCTCGGCGACGGACACGTCGAAGCTGAGCGACGTGACGAGCAGCGGACGCTCTCCCGCTCCCAGCCCGAACGTCGAGCGCATCCACGCGGCGTGGTTGGAGAGGGAGCGATGGGTCAACACGGTGCCCTTGGGCTGACCGGTGCTGCCCGACGTGTAGATGACGTAGGCCGCGCTCTCCGAAGGCACGCTGTCGGTGAGCGCCGTCGTGGCACCGAGCTCGGCCTCCCAGCCGGCGTCGAGGCACACCACCGCGGGCCCCGGGGGCAGCACGCCCAGGAGGTGCCGCTGCGTGAGCAGCACCGGGGCGGCGGTGTCCTGGAGCATGAAGGCCAGCCGCTCACGCGGATAGGCCGGGTCCAGCGGGACGTAGGCGCCACCGGCCTTGAGCACACCGAGGACGGCGACGGGCACCTCCAGCGAGCGCTCCATGCACAGCGCCACCAGCGCGCCGGGCTTCACACCCGATGAGCGCAGGTGCGCCGCGAGCCGGCTCGAGCGCGCGTCGAGCTGCGCGTAGGTGAGCGAGCCCTCGTCGGAGACGACGGCGAGTGCCTCCGGCGTGCGCGTGGCCTGGGCGGAGAGCTGGTGGTGGACGCTGGCGTCGCTGGGGACGGGCACCGCCGTGTCGTTCCACTCGACGAGGAGGCGCTGACGCTCGGCCTCGTCCATCAGCGGGAGGGCGGAGAGCGGCTGCTCGGGGTTGGCGACGGCCGCGCGGAGCAGGGTGAGCAGGTGCTCCACCATCCGGCCCATGGTGGCGCCGTCGAACAGGTCGACGTTGTAGTCGAGCGTGCCCGCGAAGCCCTCGGGCGTCTCCGTCAGCGAGAGGTCCAGGTCGAACTTGAGGGGCAGCTCCCTGTCGCCGAGTCCCTCCAGCCGCAGCCCTGGCAGCTCCAATGCGCCCATGGGCGTGTTCAGCACGGAGAACATCACCTGGAACAGCGGCGAGTAGCTGAGGCTGCGCTCGGGCTGGAGCTCCTCGACGAGCTTCTCGAAGGGCACGTCCTGGTGGTCGAAGGCCTCCAGCGTGGTGCGCTTCACCTGCGTCAGCAGCGACGCGAAGGTGTCGCGCGAGTCCAGCCGCGTGCGCAGGGCCAGCGTGTTGACGAAGAAGCCGATGAGGCCCTCGGTCTCTCCTCGGTTGCGTCCGGCGATGGGCGAGCCGACGACGACGTCGTCCTGTCCGGAGTACCGCGCGAGCAGCACCTGGAACGCGGCCAGCAGCGTCATGAAGGGCGTGGCCCCATGCGCCTGCGACAGCGTCTTGACGGCGTGGGAGAGGTCCGCGGGCAGCACGACGGCCTGTTGCGCGGCGCCGCGCGTCTGGATGGACGGACGCGGTCTGTCGGTGGGCAGCTCCAGCAGCGCCGGCGCGCCTTCGAGCCGGCGCTTCCAGTAGCCCAGGCGCGTCGCGAGCGCCTCGTCGCGCAGCCAGCCTCGCTGCCAGGCCGCGAAGTCGGCGTACTGCACGGCCAGCGGCGGCAGCTCCGCCTGTGTTCCGGACAGGTGCGCCGCGTAGTACGCACCCAGCTCGCGCACCAGCACGCCGGTGGACCAGCCGTCGAAGACGATGTGGTGCATCGTCGACAGCAGCACGTGCTCCGCTTCGTCCACGCGCAGCAGCGTGACGCGGAAGAGCGGGCCCGTGGCCAGGTCGAAGGGACGCAGGGACTCCGCGTTCGCGAGGCGGTGCACCTCGGCGGTGCGCTCGGCGGCGGGCAGGAGGCCCAGGTCCACCACGGGCAGCGTCACGGGGACGGCCGGGTGGATGTGCTGCACGGGCTCACCGTCGCGCGAGGCGAAGGTGGTGCGCAGGGCTTCGTGCCGCTCCACCACGTCGGAGATGGCGCGCTCCAGCGCGGCCACGTCCAGCTCGCCCACCAGTCGCAGCGCGGAGGGCATGTTGTAGAGGGGGCTGGCCGGCTCGAGCTGGTCGATGAACCACAGCCGCTGCTGCGCGAACGAGAGCGGCATCGCCTCCGTGCGCGGCACGGGCACGAGCGGCGGCAGGCCCAGGCCCTGGCGCTCCAGGCGCAGGGCATCCACCTGTCCGGCCAGGGTGGAGAGCGTCGGTGACTCGAAGAGCTCACGCAGCGCCAGCTCCAGGTCGAACGTCGCGCGGATGCGCGAGACGACCTGCGTGGCGAGCAGCGAGTGTCCGCCCAGCTCGAAGAAGTCGTCCTTCCTCCCCACGCGCGGGACGCCCAGCACGTCGGAGAAGATGCTGGCCAGCGCGACCTCGGTGGCGCCGAGGGGCGCCTCGAAGGTGTCGGCGCTCGCGCCCTCCAGCTCCGGCGCGGGCAGGGCCCGGCGGTCCACCTTGCCGTTGGGCGTGAGGGGCAGGGACTCCAGGCACACGAGGGCCGAGGGCACCATGTACTCGGGCAGCTTCTGGCGCAGGAACTCCTTCATCCCCGCGACGTCGGCGTCGGGCGCCACGACATAGGCCACCAGGCGCTTGTCGCCGGGCGAGTCCTCGCGCACCACGACGATGGCCTCGCTCACGCTCGGGTGCAGGCGGAGGACGTTCTCCACCTCGCCGGGCTCGATGCGGAAGCCACGCACCTTGACCTGGAAGTCCGTGCGGCCGAGGAACTCCAACGTGCCGTCGTCCTTCCAGCGCACCTTGTCGCCCGTGCGGTAGAGCCGCTCTCCCGGGGCGAAGGGGTGGGGGACGAAGCGCTCGGCCGTGAGGTCCGGCCGGCCCAGGTAACCCCAGGCGAGGCCGTCTCCACCGGTGAACAGCTCGCCCGGCGCACCGGGGAGCACGGGCTCCATGCGCTCATCGAGCACGAAGACGCGCGTGTTGGAGATGGGGCGGCCAATGGGCACGGTGGCGCCGATGACGGAGCCCGCCTCCATGCGGTGGCACGCCGTGAAGGTGGTGTTCTCCGTGGGGCCGTAGCCGTTGACCAGCACCGAGCCGGGGGCCACGCGCGAGAGGTGCTCGCGCACGCGCCGCACGGGCAGCACGTCGCCTCCCGCCAGCACCTGGCGCACGGAGGCCAGGGCCGCGGGCTGATGGATGGCCATCTGCTCGAACAGGGCCGCGGTCAGCCACAGGGTGGTGACGCGGTGGCGCACCAGCGTCGCGCCCAGCTCCTCCAGCGTGGGCGTGTGAGGCGGGAAGAGGACGAGGCGAGCGCCGTGCAGCAGCGCACCCCAGAGCTCCAGCGTGGACGCGTCGAACGAGCTGGGCGCGAGCTGGAGGAAGACCTCCTCGGGGCCGAAGTGGATGAAGTCGCCGCTCATCACCAGACGGGTGATGCCGCGGTGGGGAATGGCGACACCCTTGGGCTGTCCGGTGGAGCCCGAGGTGAACATGACGTACGCGAGGCTGTCCGCGTCCGCGCACGGAGCCAGCGCCGACGGGGGCTGACGCGCGACCAGGTCCCACTCGGAGTCGAGGCACACGACGAGCGGGACGTAGGCGGGCAGCTCATCGGCGAGCCGCTCCTGCGTCACGAGGACGGAGGCCGCCGTCCCCGCGAGCATGGCCTCCAGTCGCTCCGCCGGGTAGGCGGGGTCGAGCGGCACGAAGGCCGCGCCGGCCTTGAGGATGCCCAGCAGCCCCACGGGCAGCTCCAGGCTCCGCTCCAGGCACAGCGCCACGCGCGTGCCGGGTGTGACGCCCAGGGTGCGCAGGTGCCGCGCGAGCTGATTGGCGCGTGCATCCAGCTCCCGATAGGTGAGCGTGCCCACGTCGGACGCGACGGCGATGGCGTCCGGAGTCCGCGCGGCCTGCGTGGCGAAGAGCTCGTGCACGCTCGTGTCGCGTGGATAGGCGACGTCCGTCTGGTTCCACTCCACCAGGACGCGCTCGCGCTCCTCCGCCGTCAGCAGGGACAGCGAGGACACCAGGGCCCGTGGATGGGCCAGCATGGCCTCCAGGGCCGTGTTCCAGTGGTGCAGCACCTGCTCCAACACCGCCGTCTGGTAGCGCTGGCTGTCGTAGACGAGGCGCAGCTCCATCCGGGGGCCCGGCATGACGATGGCCACGAAGGGCATGTCCGACTGCTCGGCGCTGGCGAGGTCCCGGACCTGGAAGTCGCTGCCGCCGGAGTAGACGGCGTCGTCGACGGGGTAGTTCTCGAAGACGTAGAGGCTCTGGAACAGGGACTGGCCGCGAGGCACCTCGCTCCAACCCTGGATGCGCGCCAGCGAGTCGTGCTCGCGCTCGTGCAGCGCCTGCATCTGCGCATGGTGCGAGCCGAGCCACTCGACGACCGACAGGTCCGGGTCCAACCGGCTGCGCAGGGGCAGCGTGTTGATGAACAGACCGACCATCTGCTCGATGCCGGCCACCTCGGTGGAGCGACCCGACACGGTGGTGCCGAAGACGATGTCGCGCTCACCGGAGTACCGGGCGAGCACGAGCGCCCAGGCGCCCTGCAGCACGGTGTTGGCCGTGAGCTGATGCTGGCGTGCGTACGCGTGCAGGGCCTGTGTCGTCTCCGCGCTCAACAGGAGGCCGCGCTCGCCCTGCTTGTACGGCGCGTTCTCCGTGTCGGGGAGGCGCGAGCCGGGCAGCGGCGTCGGCGTGGTGAAGCCCTGGAGGGCTTCGCGCCAATAGGCCTCAGCGCTCGCGGTGGTGTCCTCGCGCAGCCAGGAGATGAAGTCGCGATACGCGGGCGCGGTGCCCAGCGTGGCACGCTGCCCCTTCGCCGCCGCGTCGTAGAGCGCGAACAGCTCCTTGAACACGAGGCCGAGGCTCCAGCCATCCATCAGCAAGTGATGCGAGGACCAGAGGACGCGGTGCGCCCCTTCGTCCAGCTTCACGACGGTCAGGCGCATCAGCGGCGCCTGCCGCAGGTCGAAGCCCCGGACCCGGTCGGAGGCCATGAGGGCGCTGAAGCGGGACTGCTGCTCGGCGGGCGGCAGACCACGCCAGTCGAGCTCCTCCCACGGCAGCACGGTGCGCGGGCTCACCACCTGGACGGGCTCGGCCAGGCCGTCCCAGACGAACGTGGTGCGCAGGGGGGCGTGGCGCTCCACCACCGTCTCCCACGCGCGGCGGAAGAGTCCCAGGTCGAGCCGCGCGCCGAACGTCCAACCGAACTGCGTGACGTACACGCCGGAGCCCGGCGCCATCAGCGAGTGCAGCAGCATGCCTTGCTGCAAGGCGGACAGCGGGTACACGTCCTCCACGGGCACGCCCGAGGGGAGCACGTGGTCCAGCGCTTCCCGGGTCAGGTTCGCCAGCGGGAAGTCGGCCGGGGTGTAGCGCAGCGCATCGGCGGTCGCTCGATTCGCAACGAGCAGGCGCAGGGCCTCCCCGAAGGACTCGAGGAGGGCGCGCACCGTGCCTTCATCGTGGAGGTTGCGGCTGTAGGTGATGGAGACGTGGAGCTGTCCACCCTGCACGACGGCCGACACGTCGAGCACGTACGCGCGCGGGGCACGTGGGCTCATGGACGGGCCCTGGGCCTCCGAGGCGAAGGTGAAGAGCGAGGTGTCGCTGGCGGTGACGTCCACCTGGCCCAGGTAGTTGAAGGACACCTCGGGCACGGGCAGCGCGCTGAGCCGGGCCTGCGTGTCGTCGTCGCGCAGGTGGCGCAGCAGGCCGTGTCCCAGGCCGTTGGCGGGCAGGGCGCGCAGCGCGTCGCGGGTGGAGCGCACGGTGTCGCCTGGACTGTCACCGGTGCCCACCTGGAGCAGCACGGGGTAGAGCGAGGTGAACCAGCCCACGGTGCGCGACAGGTCCACGTCGGCGAAGAGGTCCTCGCGGCCGTGGCCTTCGGCTTCGACCAGGAAGCGCGACTGACCCGTGCGGAGGGCGAGGGCTCGGCCCAGTGCGCCCAGCAGCACGTCCTGGAGGCGGGCGCGGTACGCCGCGGGGACCTCGCGCAGCAGCAGGCCCGTGTCTCCGACGTCGAGGCTCAGGGAGACGGTGTGAGCGGAGGCGGCGGTGTTCGCTCCGTCCGCCCTGTCACGCGGGAGCGGGAGGACGCGGGCTCGGGCTTCGTCCAGCCACCAGGCGCGCTCGGCGTCGAGCGCCGTGGAGCGGGCATGCTGGTGCAGGCGCTCGGACCAGGTCTTGAAGGACGTGGTCTTGGCCGGGAGCGAGAGGGGCTCGCCCTTCCGTGCCTGCCGGCAGAGGGTCTCCAGGTCCTCGACGAGGATGCGCCAGGAGACGGCATCGACGACGAGGTGGTGGGCCACGAGCAACAGCCGCGCGGACTCCTGGGGACCGAAGTCGAAGTGGACCGCGCGGAAGAGCGGCGCCGTGCCCAGGTCGAAGGTGGACTGGGCCTGGGTGGCGACGGCCTCCATCCTCGCGATGCGCTCGGACTCGGAGAGCGCCGACACGTCCTCGCGCCACAGTGAGGGCGCGTGCTCGACGGGGGTGTTGTGCTGGCTCCAGCGGCCGTCCTCCTGGACGAAGCGCAGGCGCAGGGCGTCATGGTGCTCCACCAGCTTGCGCAGGGCGGAGTCGAGGGCCTCCGTGCCCACCGGCTCGCGCAGTCGCAGCATCAGCGCCTGGTTGTAGTGGTGCGGCGCGGGGTTCGGGTTCTCGAGGAACGCGCGCTGGATGGGCGTGAGGAGGACGGGGCCGACGACGGGCTGCTGCTCGGCGGTGATGGCCTGGAGCCGGGAGACGACAGGCGCCAGCGTGGCGATGGTCTGCGACTGGAAGAGCTGCCGAGGCGTGAAGTGCAGGCCCGAGCGGCGGGCCCGCGCGACCAGCTGGAGGCTGATGATGGAGTCGCCGCCGAGTTGGAAGAAGTTGTCGTGGATGCCGACGCGCGGAACGCGCAGCACCTGGGCCCATACCGTGGCGAGCGCCTGCTCCAGCTCGTTGCGAGGCGCGACGAAGGAGTCGGAGGTCGTGGAGTCGGGAGCAGGGAGCGCGCCGCGGTCCAGCTTGCCGTTGGCGGTGAGCGGGAGGGCCGTCAGCGGGACGAGCGCCGAGGGCACCATGTGCTCGGGGAGGCGCGCGAGGAGGAACTCGCGCAGGGCCGGGACGTCCATGGCCTGCGACGCGACGAAGTATCCGACGAGGCGCTGACTGCCCGGCGAGTCTTCACGCACGAGCGCGACGGCTTCGCGGACATCGGCGTGAGCGAGGAGCGCGGCTTCGACGTCACCGAGCTCGACGCGCTGGCCGCGCAGCTTCACCTGGAAGTCGAAGCGGCCCAGGTACTCGAGGGAGCCGTCCGAGAGCCAGCGGACCTTGTCGCCGGAGCGATAGAGGCGAGCACCGGGCTCGGTGCTGAAGGGGTTCGGGACGAAGCGCTCGGCGGTGAGGTGAGGACGGTGGAGGTAGCCGAGCGCGAGCTGGGGGCCGGCGAGGAACAGCTCGCCCGGAACGCCCGTGGGGACGGGCTGGAGCTGAGAGTCGAGGACGTAGGCCCGAGTGTTGGAGACCGGCCGACCGATGGGGATGGCCACGCGAGACTCCGCCGGTGAGGCGAAGGAGAACGTGGAGTCGATGGTGACTTCGGTGGGGCCGTAGAGGTTGACGAGCCGGGTGGAGGGGAGCGCCGCGTGGAGGCGGCGGGCGAGAGAGGACGGCAGAGCCTCACCACCGCAGAAGAGGAAGCGGAGGTGAGAGGCGTTGGAGAGCCCTGCCTCTTCGAGGAGGAAGCGGAGGAGGGAAGGGACGAGCTGGAGGACGGAGATGCGGTGGCGGGAGACGCAGGCCAACAGCGCGGCCGGGTCGCGGTGCGCCTCGGGAGGAGCGAGGACGAGCGGAGCGCCAGAGAGGAGAGGAGCCCAGACTTCCCAGACGGAGGCATCGAAGCTGAGAGGAGTCTTGAGGAGGACCCTGTCGTGGGAGGAGAGGGGGAAGGAGGAGAGGAACCACGCCATGTGGTTGGCGAGGGCCTGGTGGGAGACGAGGGTGCCCTTGGGCTGACCCGAGGAACCAGACGTGTAGATGACGTACGCCGGGCTGGAGGCCGCGACGGGGACGCTGGTGAAGGTGAGCCGAGAGTCCGCGTCCGCCTGAGCGCCCCACTGAGCATCGAGGCAGATGACGGTGGGCCCAGGAGGAAGCGCCGCCTGGAGGTGAGGCTGGGTGAGGAGCACCGGAGGCGAGGCGTCCTGGAGCATGAACGCCAGGCGCTCACGAGGGTACGCCGGGTCGAGCGGGAGCCAGGCGGCGCCCGCCTTGAGGATGGCGGAGGGGAGTGCGACGGGCAGCTCGAGCGAGCGCTCCATGAAGAGCGCGACGAGTGAGCCGGGCTTCACCCCTGCCTGGACAAGGTGAGAGGCGAGGAGGTTGGAGCGGGCTTCGAGCTGGGCGAAGGAGAGCGAGCCCGAGTCCGAAAGCACTGCGAGTGCATGAGGCGTGAGCGTCGCGCGAGCGGAGACCTGCAGATGGACAGGGCTGTCGTGCGGGAAGTCGGCGTTGGTGTCATTCCACTCGACGAGGAGGCGGCGGCGCTCATCGGACTCCATGAGCGGGAGTGAGGAGACGGGCACCTCGGGCTGGGTGACAGCGGCGCGCAGCAGGGTGAGGAAGTGCGTCGCCATGCGCGCGGCCGTGGAGGCATCGAAGAGCGCGGTGGAGAACTGGAGCGCACCCTCGAAGCCAGAGGCGGACTCGGAGAGGGCGAGGTCCAGGTCGAACTTGGCGAGGAGTCCAGACGGAGGAAGCGGACGGAGCTCGAGCCCCGGGAGGACGAGATCTCCAGAGGGGGCGTTGAGGAGCGAGAAGGCGACCTGGAAGAGCGGAGAGAAGCCGAGGCTGCGCTGGGGCTGGAGCTCCTCGACGAGCTTCTCGAAGGGCACGTCCTGGTGCTCGAAGGCACCCAGGGTGGAGTGCTTCACCTGGGAGAGCAGGTCCGCGAACGACGCACTCGGAGCGATGCGCGCACGCAGGACGAGCGTGTTGACGAAGAAGCCGATGAGGCCCTCGGTCTCCGCGCGATTGCGTCCGGCGATGGGAGAGCCGACGACGACGTCCTCTTGTCCGGAGTAGCGGGAGAGGAGGAGCTGGAACGCCGCCAGCATCGTCATGAAGGGCGTGGTGCCGTGACGCTGGGAGAGCGCCTTGACGGCCTCGGACAGCTCGGCTCCGAGGACGACGGGATGAAGCGCCGCCTCACGCGATTGGATGGCGGGGCGCGGCCTGTCGGTGGGCAGCTCCAGGAGTGCCGGGGCGCCCTGGATGTGCTGCTTCCAGTAGTCGAGCTCCGAGCGAAGCGCGTCATCGCGCAGCCAGCCGCGCTGCCAGGCTGCGTAGTCCGCGTACTGCACGGGCAGCGCGGGCAGGGCCGCCGGAGTGCCGGACAGGTGCGCTGCGTAGAGCGCCCCCAGCTCGCGCACCACGACCCCGGTGGACCAGCCATCCGAGATGATGTGGTGGATGGTGAAGAGCAGCAGGTGGGTGTCCTCCTCCAACTGGAGGAGGCAGAGGCGGAAGAGGGGGCCGGAGGTCAGGTCGAACGGGCGAGTGGCCTCCTCGAGGACGAGGCGCTGCTCCTCGAACGAACGCGAGGTCGGGTCGAGAGGACGGAGGTCGACGCGCGGAATGGTGACCGGCGCGGCCGCGTGGACGCGCTGGAGCGGCTGTCCTTCGGATGAAGACTCGAAGGTGGTGCGCAGCGCCTCATGCCGGGCGACGACATCGGAGATGGCGTGCTCCAGTGCGGCGACGTCCAGGGCTCCTTCGAGGTGGAGGGCGGTGGGGATGTTGTAGAGAGCGCTTCCCGGCTCGAGCTGGTCGATGAACCACAGGCGCTGCTGTGCGAACGACAGCGGGGAGGTCTCGGAGCGAGGCAGCGGAACGAGCGGGGGCCGCGCGGAAGACTCCTCGCGGGCGCTGGTGTCGATGCGCGCGGCGAAGGCCGAGACAGTGGGCAACTCGAAGAGCGCGCGGAGGGGCAGCTCGACCTGGAACGTCGCGCGGATGCGCGAGGCGAGCTGGGTGGCGAGCAGCGAGTGGCCGCCGAGCGCGAAGAAGGAATCTTCGGCTCCGACACGCTCGATGTGCAGCAGCTCCGCCATCAGGTGGGCCACCGTCTGTTCGGTGGCACTGCGAGGCGCGACGTAGGCGTCGGTGAGCGACGCGTCGGGTGCGGGGAGGGCCTTGCGGTCCAGCTTGCCGTTGGCGGTGAGCGGAAGGGCGTCCAGCCGCACGAGGACGGCGGGCACCATGTACTCGGGCAGACGTCCGAGGAGGGAGGCACGGACGGCGACGACATCCGCCGTCTCCGGGGCCACGACGTAGCCCACGAGGTTCTGGTGGCCCGGCGAGTCTTCACGCACGAGCGCGACGGCTTCGCGGACATCGGCGTGAGCGAGGAGCGCGGCTTCGACGTCACCGAGCTCGACGCGCTGGCCGCGCAGCTTCACCTGGAAGTCGAAGCGGCCCAGGTACTCGAGGGAGCCGTCCGAGAGCCAGCGGACCTTGTCGCCGGAGCGATAGAGGCGAGCACCGGGCTCGGTGCTGAAGGGGTTCGGGACGAAGCGCTCGGCGGTGAGGTGAGGACGGTGGAGGTAGCCGAGCGCGAGCTGGGGGCCGGCGAGGAACAGCTCGCCCGGAACGCCCGTGGGGACGGGCTGGAGCTGAGAGTCGAGGACGTAGGCCCGAGTGTTGGAGACCGGCCGACCGATGGGGATGGCCACGCGAGACTCCGCCGGTGAGGCGAAGGAGAACGTGGAGTCGATGGTGACTTCGGTGGGGCCGTAGAGGTTGACGAGCCGGGTGGAGGGGAGCGCCGCGTGGAGGCGGCGGGCGAGAGAGGACGGCAGAGCCTCACCACCGCAGAAGAGGAAGCGGAGGTGAGAGGCGTTGGAGAGCCCTGCCTCTTCGAGGAGGAAGCGGAGGAGGGAAGGGACGAGCTGGAGGACGGAGATGCGGTGGCGGGAGACGCAGGCCAACAGCGCGGCCGGGTCGCGGTGCGCCTCGGGAGGAGCGAGGACGAGCGGAGCGCCAGAGAGGAGAGGAGCCCAGACTTCCCAGACGGAGGCATCGAAGCTGAGAGGAGTCTTGAGGAGGACCCTGTCGTGGGAGGAGAGGGGGAAGGAGGAGAGGAACCACGCCATGTGGTTGGCGAGGGCCTGATGGGAGACGAGGGTGCCCTTGGGCTGACCCGAGGAACCAGACGTGTAGATGACGTACGCCGGGCTGGAGGCCGCGACGGGGACGCTGGTGAAGGTGAGCCGAGAGTCCGCGTCCGCCTGCGCGCCCCACTGAGCATCGAGGCAGATGACGGTGGGCCCAGGAGGAAGCGCCGCCTGGAGGTGAGGCTGGGTGAGCAGCACCGGAGGCGAGGCATCCTGGAGCATGAACGCCAGGCGCTCACGAGGGTACGCCGGGTCGAGCGGGAGCCAGGCGGCGCCCGCCTTGAGGATGGCGAGCAGCGCGACGGGAAGCTCGAGCGAGCGCTCCATGAAGAGCGCGACGAGTGAGCCGGGCTTCACTCCCGCCAGGACGAGCCGGAACGCGAGGAGGTTGGAGCGGGCTTCGAGCTGGGCGAAGGAGAGCGAGCCCGAGTCCGAAAGCACTGCGAGGGCATGAGGTGTGAGCGCCGCGCGAGCGGAGACCTGCAGATGGACAGGGCTGTCGTGCGGGAAGTCGGCGTTGGTGTCATTCCACTCGACGAGGAGGCGGCGGCGCTCATCGGACTCCATGAGCGCCAGGGAGGTGACAGGCACCTCGGGCTGGGCGACGGCGGCGCGCAGCAGGGTGAGGAAGTGCGTCGCCATGCGCGCGGCCGTGGAGGCATCGAAGAGCGCGGTGGAGAACTGGAGCGCACCCTCGAAGCCAGACGCGGACTCGGAGAGGGAGAGGTCCAGGTCGAACTTGGCGAGCAGGCCCGAGGGCGCAATCGGACGCAGGCTCAGTCCGGGAAGCTCCAGGCTGCCCGTGGGCGCGTTCTGCAGGGAGAAGGTGACCTGGAAGAGCGGAGAGAAGCCGAGGCTGCGCTGGGGCTGGAGCTCCTCGACGAGCTTCTCGAAGGGCACGTCCTGGTGCTCGAAGGCACCCAGGGTGGAGTGCTTCACCTGGGAGAGCAGGTCCGCGAACGACGCACTCGGAGCGATGCGTGCACGCAGGACGAGCGTGTTGACGAAGAAGCCGATGAGGTCCTCGGTCTCCGCGCGGTTGCGTCCAGCGATGGGAGAGCCGACGACGACGTCCTCTTGTCCGGAGTAGCGGGAGAGGAGGAGCTGGAACGCCGCCAGCATCGTCATGAAGGGCGTGGTGCCGTGACGCTGGGAGAGCGCCTTGACGGCCTCGGACAGCTCGGCTCCGAGGATGACGGGATGGAGCGCCGCCTCACGTGAGGGCAGCGCGGCACGAGGCCGGTCCGTGGGCAGCTCCAGCAGGGCGGGCGCACCGGTCAGCGCGTCACGCCACCACGCGAGCTGCTCCGCCAGGGCTTCGTCTCGCAGCCAGCCACGCTGCCACACGGCGAAGTCCGCGTACTGCACGGCCAGCTCCGGCAGCGGTGAGGCGCGGCCGTCGCGGAAGGCCTCGTACAAGGCCACCAGCTCGCGCACCAGGACACTCATGGACCAGGCGTCGGAGACGCTGTGGTGCATGGTGACGAGCAGCACGTGCGAAGTCGCGGCCCGCCGCAACAGCGTGGCGCGCAGCAGCGGACCGCGCGCGAGATCGAACGGGCGCTGAGCCTCCTCCGACATCCACTGGCCCGTCGCGTGGGCCTGCTTCTCCGGCGCGAGTGACTCCAGCGCCACGATGGGGAGCTGGAAGGGCGCGGGCGCCTGGATGCGCTGGACGGCCTGTCCATCCACCGTGCCGAAGGTGGTGCGCAGCGACTCGTGACGCCGGTGGAGCTCGGTGAAGGCGCGCTCCAGTGCGGGGACATCCAGCGGGCCCTCGAGCTCCAGGGCCGTGGGGATGTTGTAGAGCGAGCTTCCGGGCTCGAGCTGGTCGATGAACCACAGCCGCTGCTGTGCGAACGACAGCGGCAGGTCTCCCGTGCGCGGCGCGGGCGTCAGCGCGGGGACCTTCGAGGTGTTGGCACCCGTCTGGGCCAGGGCCTCCAGCCGCGCGGCGAGCCGCTCGACGGTGGGCGCCTCGAAGAGCTCACGCAGCGGCAGCTCAATCCCGAAGGTGGCCTGCACGCGGGAGAGGGACTGCGTGGCCAGCAGCGAGTGCCCGCCCAGCTCGAAGAAGTCGTCATGGACGCCGACGCGCTCGACGTGCAGCAGCTCCCGCCAGAGCGCGGCGAGCCGCTCTTCGGTCGGGGTGCGCGGCGCGACGTACTCGCGGGTGTCCGCCTCACCGGCGCCCTCGGGAGGAGGCAGGGCGCGGCGGTCCACCTTCCCATGCGCCGTCAGGGGCAGCGTGGGGAGGAGCGCGATGGCGGACGGCACCATGTGCTCGGGCAGCCGCTCCTTGAGGGCCGCGCGCAGCGAGGCCACCTCGAGGATGCTGTCCTCCTCCGCCACGACGTAGGCGACCAGTCGGGTGAGGCCGGGAGAGTCCTCGCGCACGGTGGCCACGGCCTCGCGCACGAAGGGGAGCCGAGACAGGACGGCCTCGACCTCACCGAGCTCGATGCGGAAGCCGCGCAGCTTCACCTGCGAGTCGATGCGGCCCAGGTACTCGAGGGTTCCATCGGCACGCCACCGCGCCCGGTCTCCGGTGCGGTAGAGCCGTGCTCCGGGCACGCCGGAGAGCGCATCCGGGATGAAGCGCTCGGCGGTGAGCCCCGGCTGTCCCAGGTAGCCGCGCGCGAGGCCGACGCCCCCCACGCACAGCTCACCCGGCACCCCGACGGGCTGCGGGCGCATCGTCGCATCGACGACGTACACCTGGAGGTTCGCCCACGGGCGGCCGATGGTGAGGGGCTGTCCGGCGGACAGCGGCTCGGTGATGGAGGCGCAGACGGTCGTCTCCGTGGGACCGTACGCGTTGAGGAAGCGCACGTGCGGAGCCCAGCGATGCACCAGCTCCGGCGTGCATGCCTCTCCGGCGGAGACCAGTGTCCGCAGCGAAGGGAAGTCCTCGGGCGAGAGCTGCGCGAGGACGGACGGGGTCAGCGTGACGGCGGTGATGGACTCGTCGCGAGCCAGCGTGCGCAGCGGTGCCCCCGGGAGGAGCCGCTCACGCGGCGCCAGCACCAGGGTGGCCCCCGAGAGCAGCGCGCCGAAGATCTCCCAGACCGACGCGTCGAAGCCGGCGGAGAAGAACTGGAGGACGCGGCTCCCCGTCTCGAGCCCCATGGCGTGGCCCGTCTGGAGGGCCGTGTTGCACAGGCCCCGGTGCTGGAGGAGCGTGCCCTTGGGACGGCCGGTGCTGCCCGAGGTGTAGATGATGTACGCGAGGTTGTCCGCGCCCGAGGACTGCTCGGGAGCGTGCTTCGGCTGGGCGCTGATGAAGCGCGCCTCCGCGTCGAGCAGGACGAGCTGCTCGCTCCCGGCGGGGAGCTCATCGGCGATGGCCTCGGTGGTGACGAGGACCGGCGCGGCGCAGTCGCGCAGCATGAAGGTGAGGCGCTCGACCGGATAGCTGGGGTCGAGCGGGACGTAGGCGCCGCCCGCCTTGAGGATGCCGAGGATGGCGACGGCGGTGTCGAGCGAGCGCTCGACGCAGAGGGCGACGGGCACGTCCTCGCGGATGCCAAGTCCCCGCAGGTGGTGCGCGAGCTGGTTGGCGCGAGCATCGAGCTGCGCGTAGGTGAGCTGCTGGTCCTCGAAGCGCACGGCGATGGCGTCCGGGGTGCGCTCGGCCTGGGCCTGGAAGAGCTGGTGCGCACCGGCGTCGCGCGGGAAGTCGCGCGTGGTGGCGTTCCACTCGACGAGGAGCTGTTGCTGCTCCGCCTGGGCCATGAGGGACAGGGCGGTGATGGGCGTGCCGGGGTTCGCCGCGGCGGCCTTCAGCACCACGCCGAGGTGGCGCACGAGCCCCTCGATGGTGGAGGACTCGAAGAGGCCCGTGCGGTACTCGCAGGTGCACTCCAGCCCGCGCTCCGTCTCGACGATGGAGAGCGTGAGGTCCAGGCGCGAGGTGCTGGACTCCGGATACTCGGGGCGCAGCGTGAGGCCGGGGACCTCCAGCGCGGCGGCGGGCTGGTTCTGCAGCACCAGCTTCACCTGGAACAGCGGGGCATGCGCGAGGTTGCGCTCGGGGTTGATGGCCTTGACCAGCTCCTCGAACGGCAGGTCCTGATGCGCGTAGGCGCCGAGCGTGGCGTCGCGGACCTGAGCGAGCAGCTCGCGGAACGTCATCTCCGGCTCGATGCGCGCGCGCAGGGCGAGCTGGTTCACGAAGAAGCCGATGAGGCCCTCCGTCTCCACGCGGTTGCGGTTGGCGATGTCCGTGCCGACGACGAGGTCGGCCTGTCCCGAGTAGCGCGACAGGACGATGTCGAAGCCCGCGAGCAGCGCCATGAAGAGGGTGGTGCCCTCACGGCGGGAGAGCTCCTGGAGGGACTCGCTCAGCTCGCGTGGCAGCGTGCGAGTGAGGGTGGCGCCCTGGAAGCCCTGGACCGCGGGACGGGGGAAGTCCGTGGGGAGCTCGAGGAAGCGCGGCGCGCCCTGGAGGTGCTCGCGCCACCAGGAGAGCTGCGTCTCGAGTGCTTCGCCCTGGAGCCAGCCGCGCTGCCAGGCCGCGTAGTCCGCGTACTGGATGGGCAGCTCGGGCAGACCGGAGGGGCGACCCTCGCGGAAGGCGGCGTAGAGCGCGGCGGACTCACGCACCAGCACATCGACGGACCAGCCGTCCGAGACGATGTGGTGCACGGTCAGCAGCAGGATGTGCCGCGACTCGGACAGCCGCAGCAGCGTGGTGCGCAGCAGGGGGCCTCGGGTGAGGTCGAACGGGCGCTGGGCTTCCTCCCGCGCGAGGCGTCGGGCCTGGGCTTCCGCTTCTTCGGCGGGGAGCGAGGAGAGGTCCACGCGGGGCAGCGGAACTGGAGCCGCGGGCTGGATGACCTGGACGGGTCCTTCGCGGAAGGTGGTGCGGAGGACTTCGTGCCGGCGCACCAGCTCGGTGAAGGCACGCTCCAGCGCGGAGACGTCGAGCGTCCCCTCCAGTCGGAGGCCCACGGGCATGTTGTAGAACGGGCTGCCCGGCTCGAGGCGATCCAAGAACCAGAGGCGCTGCTGGGCGAACGACAGCGGCAGCTCATTCGAGCGGGCGACGGGCCGGAGCGGCGGCGCGGTGTGTGGCTCGGGTGCCCGCGTGGAGGCGTCGATGCGGCGCGCGAGCTGCTCGACGGTCGGCGACTCGAAGAAGACGCGAAGCGGGAGCTCCACGCCCATGGCGGAGTGGATGCGAGAGACGACCTGCGTGGCGAGCAGCGAGTGACCGCCGAGCGCGAAGAAGCTGTCCGTGGCTCCCACGCGCTCCACGCTCAGCACCTGGCCGAACAGCTGCGCGAGGTGTTCCTCGGTCGGAGAGCGAGGCGCGATGTAGCGAGCCCCCGAGTCCGTCAGCACCGGCGCCGGGAGCGCCTTGCGGTCGACCTTGCCGTTGGGAGTGAGAGGCAGCGCCGAGAGCGAGAGGAAGACCGCCGGCACCATGTGCTCGGGCAGGTGCCGCTGGACGAACTCGCGGAGCGCGGAGGGCTCGAGGGAGACACCGGGCTGGGGGACGAGCCAGGAGACGAGGCGCCCATCACCCGAGGCGTCGAGGTGGACGCCGCAGACAGCCTGGAGGACGGACGGGTGGCGTGAGAGGACGGCCTCGATTTCACCGAGCTCGATGCGGAAGCCCCGCAGCTTCACCTGGAAGTCGGCGCGGCCGAGGAAGTCGAGCGAGCCATCCGCGCGCCAGCGAGCGAGGTCACCAGTGCGGTAGAGGCGAGCGCCCGGGACACCGGAGAAGGCGTCAGGGAGGAAGCGCTCCGCGGTGAGGTCGGGGCGTCCGAGGTAGCCACGGACGACGCCGTCGCCGGAGATGAAGAGCTCGCCGGGAGCGCCGATGGGAGAGGGCTGTCCGGAGGAGTCGAGGACGAAGAGGCGGTTGTTGGCGAGAGGCGTGCCGATGGAGAGGGTGGACGCGTCGTCGTCGGAGGAGGAAGCGGTGTGAGACGAGGACCAGACGGTGGTCTCCGTCGGGCCGTACATGTTGAGAAGAGAGGACTGAGGGAGAGCGGTCCTGAGCTGAGAAGAGAGAGGACCTGGGAGGGCCTCACCGCCAACGAGGAGGAAGCGGAGGGAGGAGAGGGCGGAGAGGGAGTCTGGGTCGAGCACCCTGGAGCGAGCGAAGGAGGGGGTGCACTGGAGATGAGAGACGGGGTGACGGCGGAGGACTTCGGGGAGTGAGAGAGCGGTGCCGAGGCGAGAGGCGGCGCGCTCGTCGTGGAGGACGACATGGAATCCGCGGCAGAGAGTCCAGAGGAGCTCGAGGACGGAGATGTCGAAGGAGATGGAGGTGACGGCGAGCCAGGTGCCGGGGGAGGAGCCGAGGCGCTCGTCCATGGCGGCGAAGAAGTTGGCGGCGGTGCGGTGAGGCACCATGACGCCCTTGGGCCTGCCGGTGGAGCCGGAGGTGTAGATGACGTAGGCGAGGTTGGAGGAGTCGGCCTGGCCCGGAGTCAGGGCTGCGTCGGTGCCGGTCTCCTCGATGAGGAGGACCTGGGCGTCGGAGGAGGGGAGTGCGCCGGAGAGAGAGCGGGAGGTGAGGATGAAGGGAGCGCGAGAGTCCTGGAGCATCCAGGAGAGGCGGTCGGAGGGGTAGTCGGGGTCGAGGGGAAGGTAGGAGCCGCCCGCGTGGAGAATGGCGAGCATGGCGGCGACCATGTCGGAGGAGCGGTGGAGGAAGAGGCCGACGGGAGAGTCGGGGCGGAGGCCGAGAGACTGGAGTCGGAGGGAGATGCGGAGGACGCGCTGGAGGAGCTGTCCATAGGTGAGGGACTCGTCGCCGAAGGAGAGGGCGGTGGAGTCGGGGGAGCGCGCGGCCTGAGCGGCGAACTGGAGGTGGAGGCCCGAGGAGTCGAAGGGGCGTGAGGAGGCGTTGAAGGAGCGGAGGACCTGCTCACGCTCCTCACCCGCCACCAGCGAGAGTGCTCCCAGTCGAGTGTTCGGACTGGCGATGATCGCCTGGAGCGCCGAGGCCCAGTGTTGGAGGAGACGCGCGGGAGCGGAGGGCTCGAAGCGCGCGGCGTCGAAGAGCAGCCGCAGCTCCAGTGACTCCCCGGGAATGACATACGCCTCCAGCGGGGTGTCCGTCTGGTCGACGATGGTGAAGTCCCGGATGCCCAGAGCCTCGCCGGATGCGTTCACCGCGGCGTCGACGGGGAAGTTCTCGACGATGAAGAGCGACTCGAAGAGCGGCGTCCCACGCGGCACGTCGCTCCACCCGTGCAGACGAACGAGGGGCGTGTGCTCGAACTGGCGCAGCTCGAGCTGCTGCGTGTGGAGCTGCTGGAGCCAGGAGAGGACGGTGAGGTCTTCGTCGACGAGGATGCGGACCGGCAGCGTGTTGATGAAGAGGCCGATGGCGCGCTCGATGCCCGAGACGTCGGCCGAGCGGCCGGAGGTGGTGGCGCCGAAGAGGATGTCCCGCTCACCCGTGTGACGCGAGAACACCAGGGCCCATGCGGCCTGGACCAGTGCGTTGAGCGTGAGGTGCTGCTGCCGGGCGAAGGACTGGAGCTCCGCCGTGGCCTGCGCGGGCAGGTGGAGCTGGAGGCGCTGCCGCTGGAGCACGGCGTCCGAGCTCCGCGCCAGGGCTCCCGGCAGCGGCGTGGGCGCGGTGAAGCCTCGCAGCGTCTTTCGCCAGTAGCGCTCCGCGGGCTCCATGGGCTGGCGCTGGAGCCAGTCGATGTAGTCGCGGAAGGCCGTCGCTTCACTCCGGACCCAGACCAGGCCCGCACGCACCTGCTCGTAGGTGTTGAAGAGGTCCTGGAAGAGGAGGCCCATGCTCCAGCCGTCCATCAACACGTGGTGCGTGGTCCAGAGGACCCGCCACGCTTGCTCACCGGTGCGGATGACGGTCAGGCGCAGCAGTGGCGGCGTGCGCAGGTCGAAGCCGCGCGCGCGGTCCTCGGAGAGGAGGGCCTGGAAGCGGGACTGCTGCTCCGACGCCTCCACTCCGCGCCAGTCGAGCTCCTCCCAAGGCAGGGCCGCCGAGGGGTGGACGAGCTGGAGGGGCTCCTGCGCGCCGCCCGCGAGGAACGAGGTGCGCAGCAACGGCTGTCGCTGGATGACGGCATCCCAGGTGCGGCGGAAGGCACCCAGGTCCACGGCGCCACTGAAGATCCACGTCAGCTGGGTGACGTAGACGCCGGAGCCCGGCGCGGAGAGGGTGTGGAAGAGCATGCCCTGCTGCAAGGGCGACAGCGGATAGAGGTCCTCCACGGGCATGCCCACGGGGACCAGTCGGTCCGCGACGGCTTGCTTCAGCCGGCCGAGGAGGAGGTCCGCGGACGACTGACTCTTCGAGTCGGTCGTGGTGCGCAGGGCCAGCGCCTTCAGCGCGGAGTCCGACTGTTCCGCCCAGGCGTTGCCCTCGAGCTTCACGACCCGGGCGAGGGCCTCCAGCGTGGGGTGCTGGAAGAGCTGCTGTGTCGTGAGCTGGACCCCGGCGTTGCGAGCGCGCGAGACAATCTGGATGGAGAGGATGGAGTCGCCACCCAACGCGAAGAAGTTGTCCTGGCGCTTGACGCTCGGCACGCGCAGGGCGTCGGACCAGATGGCCGCGAGGATCTTCTCCTGGGGAGTCTGCGGCTCGGAGTCGTCGGTGGTGACCTCGGCCTGCGGGCTCGGGCGCAGCGGCGCGGGGAGCGCCTTGCGGTCGACCTTGCCGTTGGGAGTGAGAGGCAGCGCCGAGAGCGAGAGGAAGACCGCCGGCACCATGTGCTCGGGCAGGTGCCGTTGGACGAACTCGCGGAGCGCGGAGGGCTCGAGGGAGACACCGGGCTGGGGGACGAGCCAGGAGACGAGACGGCCGTCACCGGAGGCGTCGAGGTGGACGCCGCAGACGGCCTGGAGGACGGACGGGTGGCGTGAGAGGACGGCTTCGATTTCACCGAGCTCGATGCGGAAGCCCCGCAGCTTCACCTGGAAGTCGGCGCGGCCGAGGAAGTCGAGCGAGCCATCCGCGCGCCAGCGAGCGAGGTCACCGGTGCGATAGAGGCGAGCGCCCGGGACACCGGAGAAGGCGTCAGGGAGGAAGCGCTCCGCGGTGAGGTCGGGGCGTCCGAGGTAGCCACGGACGACGCCGTCGCCGGAGATGAAGAGCTCGCCGGGAGCGCCGATGGGAGAGGGCTGTCCGGAGGAGTCGAGGACGAAGAGGCGGTTGTTGGCGAGAGGCGTGCCGATGGAGAGGGTGGACGCGTCGTCGTCGGAGGAGGAAGCGGTGTGAGACGAGGACCAGACGGTGGTCTCCGTCGGGCCGTACATGTTGAGAAGAGAGGACTGAGGGAGAGCGGTCCTGAGCTGAGAAGAGAGAGGACCTGGGAGGGCCTCACCGCCAACGAGGAGGAAGCGGAGGGAGGAGAGGGCGGAGAGGGAGTCTGGGTCGAGCACCCTGGAGCGAGCGAAGGAGGGGGTGCACTGGAGATGAGAGACGGGGTGACGGCGGAGGACTTCGGGGAGTGAGAGAGCGGTGCCGAGGCGAGAGGCGGCGCGCTCGTCGTGGAGGACGACATGGAATCCGCGGCAGAGAGTCCAGAGGAGCTCGAGGACGGAGATGTCGAAGGAGATGGAGGTGACGGCGAGCCAGGTGCCGGGGGAGGAGCCGAGGCGCTCGTCCATGGCGGCGAAGAAGTTGGCGGCGGTGCGGTGAGGCACCATGACGCCCTTGGGCCTGCCGGTGGAGCCGGAGGTGTAGATGACGTAGGCGAGGTTGGAGGAGTCGGCCTTGCCCGGAGTCAGGGCTGAGTCGGTGCCGGTCTCCTCGATGAGGAGGACCTGGGCGTCGGAGGAGGGGAGTGCGCCGGAGAGAGAGCGGGAGGTGAGGATGAAGGGAGCGCGAGAGTCCTGGAGCATCCAGGAGAGGCGGTCGGAGGGGTAGTCGGGGTCGAGGGGAAGGTAGGAGCCGCCCGCGTGAAGAATGGCGAGCATGGCGGCGACCATGTCGGAGGAGCGGTGGAGGAAGAGGCCGACGGGAGAGTCAGGGCGGAGGCCGAGAGACTGGAGTCGGAGGGAGATGCGGAGGACGCGCTGGAGGAGCTGTCCATAGGTGAGGGACTCGTCGCCGAAGGAGAGGGCGGTGGAGTCGGGGGAGCGCGCGGCCTGAGCGACGAACTGGAGGTGGAGGCCCGAGGAGTCGAAGGGACGTGAGGAGGCGTTGAAGGAGCGGAGGACCTGCTCGCGCTCCTCGCCCGCCACCAGCGAGAGAGAAGAGACGCGCGCGTTCGGGGACGCGAGCAGCGCCTGGATGGCCGCGGCCCAGTGGCGGATGAGGCGAACGGGCGTGGAGGGCTCGAAGCGCGCGGCGTCGAAGAGCAGCCGCAGCTCCAGCGAGTCTCCAGGAATGACATACGCCTCCAGCGGCGTATCCGCCTGCTCCCGTGCGACGAAGTCCCGGATGCCCAGGTCCGCGCTGGCCGAGTTGACGGCGGCGTCGACGGGGAAGTTCTCGACGATGAAGAGCGACTCGAAGAGCGGCGTGCCACGCGGCACGTCGCTCCAGCGCTGGAGGTGGGACAGCGGCGTGTGCTCGAACTGGCGCAGCTCGAGCTGCTGCGTGTGGAGCTGCTGGAGCCAGGAGAGGACGGTGGCGTCCTCGTCGACGAAGACGCGGACCGGCAGCGTGTTGATGAAGAGGCCGACGGCGTTCTCGATGCCGGGGACCTCCGCCGAGCGGCCCGACGTGGTGGCTCCGAAGACGATGTCCTGCTCACCCGTGTGGCGTGAGAGCACCAGGGTCCAAGCGGCCTGGACCAGCGCATTGAGGGTGAGGTGGTGCTGGCGGCCGAAGGCCTGGAGGTCCGCGGTGGTCTGCGCGGGCAGCCAGAGGTTCAGGTTCCGCCGCTGGAGCGCCGCATCCGTGTGGCGAGGACGCGCGCCGGGCAGCGGGGTGGGCGCGGTGAAGCCTCGCAGCGCCTTGCGCCAATAGGTCTCCGCGGACTCCAGCGACTGCCGCTGGAGCCAGGCGATGTAGTCGCGGAAGGAGGTGGACTCGCTCTTGGATACGGGCTGCCCGGAGCGCACCTGCTCGTAGGTGGTGAAGAGCTCGCGGAAGAGAAGCCCGAGGCTCCATCCATCCACGATGAGGTGGTGCAGCGTCCACAAGACGCGCCACGTGTTCTCCGCCGTGCGGATGACCGTGAGGCGCAGCAGCGGCGGCGTGTCCAGGTCGAAGCCACGGGCGCGGTCCTCGGAGAGGAGCGCGTCGAAGCGGCCCGGCTGCGCGGCCTCCGCCACGCCGCGCCAGTCGTGCTCCTCCCATGGAAGGGTGGCCTCCGGGTGGACCCACTGGAGGGGCTCACCGGCGCCTTCCGAGATGAAGGACGTGCGCAGCAAGGGCTGCCGCTCGATGACGGCCTCCCACGTGCGGCGGAAGGCGGAGATGTCCACGGCGCCGCCGAAGAGCCACGACAGCTGCGTGACATACACGCCGGAGCCCGGCGCGGAGACGGTGTGGAAGAGCATGCCCTGCTGCAAGGGCGACAGCGGATAGAGGTCGTCCGCGAGGGTCCCCGAGGGCAGCACCTGGTCGAGCTCGGGCTGCGACAGCCTCGCCAGCGGGAAGTCCGTGGGCGTGAAGCGGCGAGCGTCGACGGACTCACGCGTGTCGATGAGTTGCCGCAGCGTGGTCATGCACCGCTCGGCCAGGGACTGGACGGTCTGCGCCCGGTGAGCGGCCTCGCTGTACGTCCAGACCAGCGTCAGCCGGCCCTCGAAGACGTAGCCGTTGATCTCCAGCAGGTGGGAGAGCGGGGCCACGGGAGCACGCAGGGCACCCAGGGGCTCGCGCGTCGCGGTGAACGGGTTGAGCACCGAGCCTTCGCCCGCGGACTGGTTGAACTGGCCCAGGTAGTTGAAGAGCACCTGTGCACGAGGGAGCGTGCGCGTCTGGGCATCCTCCGCCAGGTGGCGCAACAGCCCATGGCCCAGGCCCTTCCGAGGAAGCCGCCGCAGCGAGTCCCTCACCGAGCGCAGCCGCTCACCCAGGCTGGTGGCGCCCGAGACATCCAACGTCACCGGGTACAGCGTGGTGAACCAGCCCACGGTGCGGGACAGGTCCACGTCGTCGGAGAACGGCTCTCGACCGTGGCCCTCCAACTCGACACGCAGGCGCGGCTGGCCCATCCAGCCCGTGATGCTGTCGGCCACCGCCGTCAGCAACACGTCGTTGATGTGGGCACGCCAGGCCGCGGGCGTCTCCTGCAACAGCAGCCGGGTCTGGGCCTCGTCCAGGGAGACCTCCACCGTGCCGGCGGATGCCACGGAGGCCGCGCCCCCCGCGCCGTCCTGGGGGAGGGAAGGGACCGTGCGCTGGCCCTCTTCGAGCCAGTAGGCCCGCTCGCGGGTGATGTCCTCGGAGCGAGCGAAGGTGCTCAGCTTCGACGCCCACGTCTTGAACGACGTGGACCTGGGAGGCAGTGCCACCGGACGGCCCTGCCGCGACTGCACGTAGGCCGCGCCCAGGTCCTCCAGGAGCGTGCGCCACGAGACGCCGTCCACGCCGAGGTGGTGCACGGACAGCAGGAGGCGAGCGCCCCGCTCGGCACCGAGGTGGAAGAGGGCGGCGCGCAAGAGCAGCCCTTCCTCCAGCGAGTGGCTCGCATGGAGGCGGGAGCCCGCGGACTCGAGGGCCGAGGGCAGCTCCGCGTCGGACACGGAGGAGAGGTCCACCTGCATCAGGCGGACGGGGGCCTCCAGGCCGGTGAACTCCTGCTGCCAGGTGCCGTCCGTCCGGCGCGTGAAGCGAAGCCGCAGCGTGTCGTGATGCGCGACCACCGCGCGCAGCGAGGCCTCCAGGCACGGGACGTCCACGGGCTCGCTCGAAGCGAGCATGAACGCCTGCGCGAAGTGGTGCGGCTCCGGCAGGGCCTTCTCGAAGAAGTCGAGCTGGATGGGCGTGAGCAGCGAGGCGCCGAGCACCAATCCCTGCTCCGCTTGCGGCCCCTCGTGCTGCTTCGCGACGCGAGCGAGGGCTTCCAGCGTCTGATGCTGGAAGAGCTGGTTGGCGGCCAGGAGCAGGCCGGCCTGGCGCGCGCGAGAGACGACCTGGATGGCGAGGATGGAGTCGCCGCCCAGCTCGAAGAAGTTGTCGTGGATGCCGACGCGCGGCACACCCAGGAGCTCGGCCCAGATGGTGGCCAGGGTCTGCTGCGGCGCGGTCCTGGGCTCGAGGTAGTCCGCCGCGTCGCGCGCCTTCTGCTCCGGAGCGGGCAGCGCCTTCCTGTCGACCTTGCCGTTGGGAGACAGCGGCAGGGCGGGCAGCGTCACGAAGGCCGACGGCACCATGAACTCGGGCATGCGCGCGGCGAGGGAGGCGCGCACGGCCTGGAGGTCGACCTCGGGGGCGGCGACGAGGTAGCCCACGAGGCGCGGCGAGGACGCATCCTCGCGCAGCACGACGACGGCGTCGGAGACACCCGGGAAGGCGAGGAGCGCTGCTTCGATTTCACCGAGCTCGATGCGGAAGCCCCGCAGCTTCACCTGGAAGTCGGCGCGACCGATGTATTCGATGGAGCCATCCGGCAGCCAGCGTGCGACGTCGCCGGTTCGGTAGAGGCGCGCGCCCGGAGTGCTGGAGAAGGCGTCTGGGATGAACCGCTCGGCGGTGAGCGAGGGGCGGCTGAGGTAGCCGAGGCCCACCTGGATGCCGCCGATGAAGAGCTCTCCCGGGACACCGACAGGCGTGGGGCGGCCCGCGTCGTCGAGGATGTGGAGCTGGGTGTTGGAGACGGGGCGGCCGATGGGGACGAAGTGGCGGGCGTCGCCCCGGGCGCAGTGCCAGGAGGAGACGTCGACGGCGGCCTCGGTGGGGCCGTAGAGGTTGTGGACCTCGGCGGACTCCGGCAGGCGCGAGTGCGCGCGGCGAACGAGCTCCGCGGGAAGCGCCTCACCACTGCACACGACGCGGCGGAGCGACGCGAGGGACTCCAGGCCCGGCTCCTCGAGGAACACGCGGAGCATGGAGGGGACGAAGTGCAGCGTGGTGACGCGTGCCTCGGAGATGAGGCGGGCCAGGTACGTCGGGTCCTGGTGTCCACCAGGCCTGGCGAGGACGAGTCGCGCGCCCGTCATGAGCGGCCAGAAGAACTCCCAGACGGAGACGTCGAAGGAGAACGGCGTCTTCTGGAGGACGGTGTCCTCGGACGTCAGCCCATACTGCTGCTGCATCCAGAGGAGGCGGTTGACGATGCCCCGGTGGGCGTTGATGGCCCCCTTGGGACGGCCCGTGGAGCCGGACGTGAAGATGACGTAGGCGGGCGCATCGGCTCCGGCCAGGAGCGGCAGCGCCGCGGCGGAGTGCTCGGCGACCACGTCCCACTGCGTGTCGAGGCAGACGACCTGCGCGGCTGAGGGCGGAAGCGCGGGAAGGAGGCGCTCGTGGGTGAGGAGGACGGGGGCCTGGGTGTCCTCGAGCATGCCCGCGAGGCGCTCGCGCGGGTACGCGGGGTCGAGCGGGACGTAGGCCGCACCGGACTTGAGGACGGCGAGCAGTGAGACGACGAGGTCGACGGAGCGCTCGAGTGAAACTCCCACGAGCGAGCCCGGACGAGCCCCCAGCGAGCGCAGGTGGCGGGCGAGCTGATTCGCGCGAGCATCGAGCTGCGCGTACGTGAGGGAGGACTCCTCGAAGCGAAGCGCCTCCGCCTCCGGAGTCCGGCGGACCTGCTCCTCGATGAGCGAGTGCAGGCACACGTCGCGCGCCGTGGCATCGTCCTTCGCGCCCTGGAAGTCGGCGTGGAGCTGGAGCTGCTCTTCCCGCGTGAGGATGGGCAGCTCGGACAGCCGCGTGTCCGGGTTTGCCGCCATCGCGCCGAGCAGCGAGTAGAAGTGCCCGCGCATCCGCTGGACGGTCGCGACGTCGAACAGGTCGGTGTTGTACTCGAGCCAACCGAAGATCTCGTCCGGCCGGTCCTCGCGCAGCTCCAGGAGCAGGTCGAACTTGGCGGAGCCCGGGTCCACGAGCAGGTACGTGGACTGCAACCCCGGCATCGACAGGTCCTGCCGGGGCGTGTTCTGGAAGCTGAACATCACCTGGAAGAGCGGGTGACGGCTCAAGTCGCGCGGCGGGCGCAGCTCCTCCACCAGCTTCTCGAACGGAAGCTCCTGGTGCGCGTACGCCGCCATGCACACGTCCTTCGCGCGGCGCAGCAGCTCGCGGAAGGTGGGGTTGCCGCCCAAATCGTTGCGCAGCACCAGCGTGTTGACGAAGAAGCCGATGAGCTGCTCCAGCTCCGGCACGTTGCGTCCAGCGATGGGCGAGCCGACGGTGATGTCCGTCTGCCGCGAGTGCCGGTGCATCAACGTCTGGAAGACGGACAGCAGCGTCATGAAGAGCGTCGCGCCCTCCTGCTGGCTGACCTCCTTGAGCGCGCGCGTGAGCGACACCGGGAGGGTGACGAACTGGCGGGAGCCTCGGTAGGTCTGCTCGGGCGGACGGGGCCTGTCCGTGGGCAGCTCCAGGGGCGCGGGCAGCGTGCGCAGGTGCTTCTTCCAGAACTCCAGCTCCGTGCGCAGCCGCTCGCCCTGCATACGCTCGCGCTGCCAGACGGCGAAGTCGGAGTACTGGATGGCGGGCACGGGCAGGTCGGGCGACTGGCCGGCGACCTCCGCGGCGTAGAAGGCCATCAGCTCGCGGACGAACACGCCCAGCGACCAGCGGTCCGTCACCAGGTGATGCATGGTGACGAGGGCCACGTGGGTGTCGGGGCTCAGGCGCAGCACCTTGCCACGCAGCAAGGGCCCGCGCGCCAGGTCGAACAGGCGCTGGGACTCCTCGCTGGTCCGCCGCTCCACCTCGGCGTCCTGCTCCTCCTTCGAGAGGTGCGAGACGTCCTCCACGGGGACCACGACGTGCATCTCCGGCAACACCACCTGCACGGGGATGCCGTCCTCACGCGCGGCGAACACCGTGCGCAGCGACTCATGGCGCCGCACCACCTGGTTCACGCACCGTTCCAGCAGGGCGATATCCAACGCGCCGGTGAACTGGACGGTGATGTGGACGTTGTACGCGAAGGCGCGGCCGCCCTCGAGCTGGTCCACCACCCACAGTCGCTGCTGCGGGAATGACGCGGGTGCGGGCTGCGTGTCGGTGCGGCGCGGAATGGTCCGCTCCACCGCCTGGGTCGACGCGTCCTGGAGCTGCCCCTTCTTCTCCTTGAGGAGGAGCTCATACAGCGCGCGCTGCTTCGGGGTGAGCTTGTCGAGATTCTTGCTTCCGCCGCTCATGAAAACTCCAAGCGCCAGTCCTCGGCCTCGAGGGGCCAGGGGCGCGAGCACCTGCCGCGCGACTCAACGTCTGCGCGACGACACGGGGATGGATGGGGACCCGGCGATGTATCAAGCCACCCTGACATGGACGGCTGACGCCCTTGTCACGGCACCCTGGGAACAACACCATCAGTGATACATGCTAACAATTGTATCCAGGTATGCAGGAGCCTCGCTGCGATACGGGACACAGTCTGTCTGAAGAGCGGATGGGAGCGTCGAGGATGTCGGACATGCTCCCCCTAGAATCTCACTATCCCAGGGATACGCCAAAAATGGCCACGTTCTAGAATCTCAGCATGTGGGATTCTTGAGATGATTGCGGGAGCTGCGGGAATCGCAGGGCGCTCGGGCGTGAGCGGTTTCACTCGGGGGAATCTGGCCGTTACTTGTGGTCCTGATGCAGAGGGTGCCGCACCTGCTGGCCAAGAACTGGACAGGGGTGTGATTCTTGGAGCGGATGTCGCCCTTCACGTCTGTTCAAGGGCTCTCCAGGCAAGCAGCCTCTCGCGGTTTCCCCGTGGATGCCGGGGTGGTGATGGCTTCGAGCGCCAGCCCGGCGGCCATACGGAGTCCCCCGCCACGCTCGAGGAGATGACCTGCTCCACGAAGGGCTCCAGCGTGGAGCGGGGACCTGCCTGCACGGTCAGGGGCACCCACACGTCCAGCAACGGCATCGGTGGTTGTCTTTGCGATGTGAGGCTTTGAATCCTGCTCGCGTGCGTCACGGTGAATCTCTCATGCCGTGATGCCGCGAAGCAGTTTTGCAGAAAAGAACGAAGCTATCAACTGGCGGCTGTCTCCCGTACTCCCCTGCGTGGCCGGACTCCTCCGGCGCTCCTCGGGAGACAGCAAGATGAACGCGACAAGAGAGACCCACGTGGCCACGCTCGATGGCCTGCGGATGAGCTACACGTTGAGGGGGGAGGGGCCGTTGCTGGTGCTGCTCCATGGCTTCACGGGCGCGGGCGCGGACTGGGCCCATGTCTTCGACCTGGACGCGCTCGGTCGGGAGTACCGCCTGCTCATCCCTGACTTGCGAGGCCATGGCCGGAGCGACAATCCCTCGGAGGGCTTCACGATGCGCCAGTGCGCGGAGGATGTCCTCGCGCTCCTGGACGTGCTGGAGGTCCAGACGTGCCGCGCCATCGGGATGAGCCTGGGGGGAAACACCCTGCTGCATGCGGCGACGCGAGCGCCCGAGCGCATCGAGCGGATGGTGCTGGTCTCCAGCACGCCGTACTACCCGGCGCAGGCCCGCCGCATCATGGCGACGTTCACCGAGGAGTCCCGCTCCGAGGCGGAGTGGGCCGACATGCGCTCGAAGCACGTGGGTGGAGACGCGCAGATTCGAGCCCTCTGGCGGCACGGCCGGGGCTTCGCCGACAGCGTCGACGACATGAACTTCACGCCCCCGTTGCTGGGAACGGTGCGTGCGCGGACGCTGCTCGTCCAGGGTGACCAGGACCCGCTCTATCCCGTCGAGCTCTCCCTGGAGATGTACCGGGGCATTCCGGAGTCCCGCCTGTGGGTGGTGCCTGGAGGCGGCCATTGCCCCATCTTCGGGGCGCAGCGAGAGCCTTTCGCTCACGCGGCGCAGGCGTTCATCGCGGGAGGCAATGCCTGACCTGCCGGGTCGACAAACGGTGACAGGGACTGGCCGCTCCGGCCTGAGAGTTTGAAAGTGTCGTGTATTCCACGTTTTGCTATCTTTGGCCGCGCAGGTTGAAACAGCCGACCGAGGAAGGACTCACGAGAATGCGCGTCATGAACAAGCTTTCCGTTGCGGCGATGTTTGTCCTGTTGAGCAGTGGTTGTGGCGTCACGGACCCGGCGCCGGGCGGCGAAGGAGGCGCCAGTCAGTTGGAGCAGGACTTTGGCGGCCCGAGCGGCCTGATGGACTTCTTCCAGGGCCACACGCAGGAGGAGATCCAGGAGGCGCTGAAGCCATACGGCGTCGGATACGTCGTCCACGGGGGCGTCACCCAGGCCGCGATCAGCGACTGCCCCAAGTACTTCCCAGCGGGGGACCGGAGCGTCTGGCACAACTTCGATGGGGAGTATTACTTCATCGACAGCGCGGGCCGGCCGAACCGCGCCTACAAGGACCTGCCGCCCATCACCGCCGCGCCCCGGGTCTCCACGTGTCAGACGAACGTGGGGCAGTGGGGGGACGCGGAGAACCCGAGCAATGACTACGACGGGGGGCACCTCATCGGCTCGCAGCTGGGGGGCTGGGGTGGGCGGGCGAACCTGGTGCCGCAGGATGCCAACTTCAACCGGGGCAACTGGGTCGCCCTGGAGAATGCGATGGCGGACTGCGGGAGCCTGCCGAACGGCCGGATGCGCTACACCATCGGGGTAGGTTACCCGAACAGCACCACGCTCATCCCCAACACCATGACGATGGACATCCGCAACCAGTCCTCGGGCGCAAGCATCTCCCTGGCCTTCACGAACACGGACGGCGGCGGCGCGAACGGCCCGAGCGAGCGGGCCCGGGGCGTGAACTGGCTGGCGAGCCAGGGCTGCAACTGATTCGACGGCGAAGCTTTCGCCACTCACTCGATTGAAAAGGGGGGAGCCCGTTCTTCATGTTGGAATATTCCAAGCGGGCTCCCGCCTCCCTCTGGCATGCACCTGGAAATCCCAGAAAGATGGGATAGACGCGCCCTGTCGGTGAAAGCCATTCTGCGCTCCGCCGCACATCCCGGTGAGGCGCAAGGGAATGCCATCGCGGATGTGCGCTGATTCAACTCCAGTATCGGGGGTCTCATGCGCAATGTTGTTCGTGGACTGTTTGTCTCTGCGCTGTGCGCCGCACAGCTTGGTTGTGGTCAGGAAGACCTCTCTCAATCACAGATGGATGGCACCGCCGACACGGGGAGCATCGAATCCTCGTCCGCCGCGTTGGGGACCAACGACGTGGGTGTCCTTGCCCCTACGTCCGCCTGTCCGGGGCCCTACATCTGGATTCACATGGATGGTGAAGACACCCGCCATGCCTCCACTGCCACCGGATGGACGGGGGTGAGCAAGCAGAACGCAGATGGCAACCTCGTCTTCACCTTCTGCCGTGTAGACGGAAACCGGTTCAAGTCGCTGTCCGCCTACAGCAGCTCTGCCAGCAACTTCGCTGTCCTGAAGCTGGCAGACGCCTGCCCTGCTGGATCCGTGGACTTCGCTCGGGTCTTCGATAATGAGGACACTCGCAACCAGAACAGCAACTCCGGCCAGATCTCGCCCAACTCCCAGAACCCGTACTCCACCACCCTCCGGTTCTGCCTCTTCCGAGGTGGCGGTACGACGGCCACAAGCCTTCCCGCGCTTGGGTTTGAGTATGGTGTCTTCGCGCCTCCAGCCTTTGCCTTCGGCACTGCGTCTGGCGTCTTCTTCAGCGACGACGAGGACCGCAATACGGCCAATGAATATCATGCGCATTCGGACTGGATAGTTGCCGCCCAGGCCATCGTCACGCCGGGGGACAACACCACGATGTACGTGTCCCGCGGTGGCGGGGTCGTTTGTGGCGACGGAGTCTGTGGCGGCAACGCGGAGACTGAGTCGTCCTGCCCCGCGGACTGCACTCGGTGCGGCAACAACATCTGTGGCCCGAGGGAGAATGCCTCCACCTGTATCAATGACTGTGGCAGGTGCGGCGACGATTATTGTGCCGACAGAGAGAACGAAGTGACGTGCCCCGCGGACTGCTCGGTGTGTGGAGATGGCCGCTGCGGTCCGAAGGAGTGGCAGACCTGTCCCTTCGACTGCCGCCCCCAGTGCGACTTGAACTTCAGCAGCCCGGACGGACTCATCCCCACCTGCCCGGGTCCAGGCGGGAATTGAGCATTCCGGGTAACACCTCGAGGACGCTCACCGACGCGTGAGCGTCCTCCCTTGGAGGGGGAGGACCCGCGCCTGGGGGAGTGTCCCAGGCGCGGGGCTTCCTCTGATGGGCACATTGCTGGAAGCTGGCGCCCGTCATGGCGTCTGTTCCGTACATCCTCCTGGTGGAAGACGATGAGCGGCTGGCCCGGCTGGTCAGCTCCTTCCTGGAGGGGCAGGGCTTCCGCGTGCGGACCGTGGGCAATGGCCCGGACGCGCTCTCCTCCCTCCAGAGTGAGGCACCGGACTGCCTCGTCCTCGACATCCTCCTGCCAGGGATGGATGGCATCGAGGTGTGCCGCAGAGCGCGAGCCAGTTACTCCGGATGGATTCTCATGCTCACCGCGCTGGATGAGGACATCCACGAGGTGGTGGCGCTCGACACCGGCGCGGATGACTACGTCACCAAACCGGTGCGCCCCCAGGTGCTGCTGTCCCGGCTGCGAGCCCTCTTCCGGCGCACCTCGCGAGACACTCGGAAGTCCACGCAGGACGCCCGGTGGATTCCCTCCGTGGGGCTGCGCATCGACGGCGTCCTCCGCACCGTCAACCTCGCGGAGTCCCCCGTGCACCTCACGGATGCCGAGTTCGACCTGCTGTGGTTGCTCGCCAACCGTGCGCCCGAGGTGCTCAGCCGGGATGACCTGCTCTCCTCGCTGCGCGGCATCGAGCATGATGGCCTGGACCGCTCCATCGACATGCGCATCTCCAAGCTGCGTCGGAAGCTGGGCGACGAGCACCCACCGCATCGAATCATCAAGACGGTGCGGGGCCGGGGCTACTTCTGTACGCCGGAGTAGGGCGCCGCGCCCGAATCAACCCCATGACGTCGCCCGATGCCCATGACGCCGTCCCCGAAGTGCGAGACGACACCCTCGCTCTCGACGTGGCGACGTGGCCCCGAGGTGCGCGGGTGAAGGGAGTCATCGGCGGATGAATCGACACCTGCGCTCACTCCGCCCGCTGGGTGGACTCTTCTTCCGGATGTACGCGGGAATCCTCGTCGCCATCGTGCTCGCGGTCGCGCTGATGCTGGAGCTGTCCTCGCGTCGCATGCCTCCCCAGTCGCTCGACGCGGAGCACGCCGAGACCCATGCGGACTCGTCAGGCCGAGAGCTGGAGGGGCTCACGCAAGGGCTGCAGTGGCTCATCGAGAAGGAGCTCCTCGCCCAACCCCAGGAGCGATGGGCGGACGTCGTGGCGGGCTGGCGGCCGCACTTCGACTACCCCATCGAGCTACGCCCTCGAAGCGAGGTGCTGGCCATGAACCTCCCGGCACGGGTTCGCGAGCGGCTGACGGGGGCACTGCCCTCGGCGTGGCTGCACTCCTCCGGGGTCGCGGGGGACCGGGTGCTCCTGTTCCTCCCCCTGCGCGGCTCGGAGCAGCTCGTCGTGCAGTCACTGCGGCTGGGCCCTTCGCCCCAGCGGGTGGTGGAGTTCCTCGCGCTGGAGACGTCCGTGTTGCTCGTCGTGCTCGGGCTGGCGCTGCTCGCGCTCACCTGGCCGCTGTACCGGCACGTCACGCGACTGGCGGCCACAGCGCGCGCCTTCGGTCAGGGGGACTTCCAGGCCCGCGCGGAGGCTCGGGCTCCGGAACCCATCGGCCACATGGCGCGGACGTTCAATGACCTGGCGGAGCGCATCCAGCGCATGAGCCAGGAGCAGCAGGCCAGCTTGCAGGCCATCTCCCACGAGCTGCGCACCCCGCTCTCCCGGCTGCACTTCGCGCTGTACCTGGCCCGTGAGACGGCCGACGTGGAGTCGATGCGCACGCAGCTCGTGGACATGGAGAAGGACGTGGGCGAACTGGAGCAGCTCACCGAGGAGCTGCTCACGTACACCCGCCTGCACCATGATGCTCCGCCGCTGGAGTGGGAGCGCGTGGACCTGCCGGGGATGGTCACCGAGTTGTTCCGTCAGCTCTCCGTGTTCAGCCCGGACCTCCGACTGCGGCTCGAGGCCGAGGGGCTCGTGGACGCGGAGGGGTCGGCGCGCTACTTGCGACGGGCGATTGGCAACCTCATCCGGAATGCTCAGCGGTACGCCCGCTCGGAGCTGCAGGTCCGCGTGAGCCAGGACGCGGCCGGGTTCACGGTCTCCGTGGATGACGACGGGCCCGGAGTTCCTCCCGCTGAACGAGAGCGGCTCTTCCTCCCGTTCACCCGCCTGGACGACAGCCGCGACCGGAAGACAGGCGGCCACGGGCTGGGATTGGCCATCGTCCACCGGGTCATGCAGGCGCACCAGGGACACGCCCAGGTCACGCAGGCGCCACTCGGCGGCGCACGCGTCACGCTGTCCTGGCCCAGGTCTCCGGTGGGCGCGGTGACAAACGGTGACAATCGCTGACGCGACTCCCACGGCCCAGGAGGGGGCGCTTTGGAAGAAGTCCCCGTGAGCCCGAGACCTGGGCCACGGAGACCCTGATGAAGACCCATCCCCTTGTTCCACGCCGCTGCCTCCTGATGCTGCTGCTGGCCTGCACCGTCACCTCCGCCTGCGATGACGACCCTCCCGCGCGCACCCCGGACTACGCCGAGCTGAAGAAGCACGTCGAGAGGGAGCTCCTCCTCTCCATGAAGCAGGACGAGGTGAGGGGCGTGAGCCTCGCCCTGGTGGAGGGTGACGAGGTGGTCTGGTCCCAGGGCTTCGGCCTGGCTGACGCGGAGGCCGGCCTCCCGGCCACGGCCCAGACAGTCTATGGCCTGGGCTCGGTGGCCAAGGTGTTCACCGCGTCCGCCGTGATGCGACTCGTGGAGGAGAAGCGAGCGACGCTCGACCAGCCCATCGAGGAGGTCATCCCGGGCTTCAGCATGGAGGCCCGTTTCCCCAGCGCCCCCATCACCCTGCGCACGCTCCTCATGCACCACGCGGGCATCCCCGAGCAGGTGGGGGGCGCGTACTCGCCGCGAGCCCACACCCTCGAGGAGCGCGTGGCCTCGCTTCGCGGCGTACACCGCGTCTGGCCCGTGGGCTCCATCCACGCCTACAGCAACACGGGCTTCGTCATCGCCGGTCGCGCGGTGGAGACGGCCTCCGGGAGCGACTTCGACACCTTCCTGCGGCAACACGTCTTCGCCCCGCTTCGCATGGAGCACTCCGCGTTCCGCGTGACGCCAGACATCGGGCCGCGACTGGCCAAGGGCTACGGCGCCATGCCGCTGGAGCTGATGCCGCCGCACTGGCTGCGGAGTGAAGGGCCCGCGGGCGGCATGTACAGCTCCGCCGAGGACCTGGGCCGCTTCGTCCGCATGCTCCTCAACGAGGGCGAGCAGGTCCTTCGCCCCGAGTCCCTCCAGGAGTTGTGGCGCGAGCAGAACGCCGGCCATCCGCTCGACGTGGGGACGCGCAGCGGCATCACCTGGTACCTGCATGACCTGCCGCTGGAGGGCGGCGGCACCGTGCGCATGGTCGAGCACGACGGCAGCGACTTTCAGTTCAACGCCATCATCGCGCTCATCCCCGAACATCGGCTCGGCGTGGTCGTCCTGTCGAACACCTCGAGCGCGGGCAGCCTGGTCAACAGCCTCGCCAGGGACGTGCTCGCGCGGGCCTTGAAGGTGAAGACAGGCAAGGCCGTCGCGGCCGTGTCGGGCCTGCCCACGGTCCAGCCCGAGGCCCCGTCCCCCGAGGTGCTCGGCCAATGGGAGGGGCTCTATGCGACGGACGTGGGCCCCATGGTCATCCAGGCACAAGGCGACACGCTGAAGGGCCTGGCCGGAGACACCGTGCTCGACCTGGTGCCGCACCAGCGCGGGTTCTTCAGGGCCATGCTCGGAGACAGCCCGCTGTGGCTCTCCTTCCAGAAGTCGGGGAGCGAGGCGCTGTTGCTCGGACACTCCGCGCGCCAGGGCGTGGGGCTCCTGGGGACACGCATCGACCCGGCCCCCATGCCCGAGTCCTGGCGCGCGCGGCTGGGGCCCTACGCGGTGGCTCCCGGGGCCGCGCGCGAGCTGCTCGACCAGGCCGTGCTGAGCGAGGTCGGCGGGCTGCTGGTCCTCACGTACACGGGCCCGCTGTACGGCGGTGCCCCGGTGACGGTGGTGCTGGACCCGATGACAGGAGACCTCGCCGCCGTGGCGGGCCGAGGCCGTCACCGGGGAGATGTGGTCCGCTTCGAGCAGACCTCGGAGGGAGCATGGCTCCATCTCAAGGGCGTTCGCCTGGCTCGAGTGCCGACCGCATCCGCGGGCCATGACTTGTGAGGTCATCGCTTTGCTTCCATGCCACGCGTTACAGGTGTCTTCGAAACGTCGTTCCCAACCCGAGGAGCACACCTGTGAATGCCATCGAGACCCTCGTCCAGCGTTACCTCGCCACCTTCAACGAGACGGATGAGGCCCGCCGGAACACGGCCCTCCGCGAGCTGTACACCGAGGACTGCACGTACACCGACCCGCTCGTCGCCGCCACGGGGACGGAGGCCATCAGCGGGTTCATCGGCGGCGTCCAGAAGCAGTTCCCTGGCGTCGTCTTCACGCTCGTCGGTCCCGTGGATGCGCACCATGACCAGGCCCGCTTCACCTGGCACGCGGGCATGCCCGGGGGCGACAAGCCGCTCGTGATTGGCTTCGACGTGGTGGTGCTGGCGAACGGCCGCATTCGCCAGGTGTTCGGCTTCCTCGACGCCGTCCCCGCTTGAGGCTCCTGCCTGGGCACTGGGGCCTTGGTCGAGCAGACACCCCTGAGGGTGGTTCCTCACCCTCGGGGAATCCCATGCATGACGTGACAGGCATTGTGCTGATGTAACAAGAGTGTTGACACGCTACCGTGACTCTGTCTGAATTTCACCTCGGGTGTGCGGCGTCAACACCGCGTCCTGAACAGGCACTCGCGGTCGCGCGCCGCCCCCGTCTTCGTACCGAGACACACGAGAGCCAGCGCCGGCGAGCGTCGCCGGGCGCGTTCCTCGGTCTCAATGAGCAGAGGGGGAGTTCAGCGATGGGTAGACGGAGCAGGATGCTGTTGTCATGCCTTGCCGTGATGGCCATGTCGGGGGTGGCCGCGGCGGATGTGGTGATTCTCAACCCAGGGGAGTTCAAGGGTCAGGTCTCGTTCGGTTCGCAGACCCTCAGCAAGTTCTACTTGCTGCTCTTCTCCTCGACCGGGCAGATGTCGTTCAAGGAGTTCACGTCCAGCCCCTACTCCATGACAGTGGAGAGCGGTCAGTCCTATCAGCACACGATGCGAGCCACGCTGGCGCAGTCGGGCGGCGCGCAGTCGTACCTCGAGGTGGAGCGGTACAGCCTCTTCCCGGTCGACAACCAGGTGGGCCCGACCACGGTGGACTACGTCTACCCGTCCATGGCCAACATCAACGCCTCCGTCACCGTGACGGGCGGCACGCTCTCGAGTATCGAAGTCACCGCGACCGCGAGCACGCCGACCGAGAGCTTGAAGGCGTGGGCGACCCGGTACCCGAGCCCCACGCCGGCCACCACGGCTTCGGCCACGATGTCGATGGTGGCCCTGGGCCAGGTCACCGTGACGGGCAAGGCCTCCGTGGTCACCGCCAATGGCACCGTGGTGCAGCGGGCGCTGGCCGCGCAGGTCGTCAACCTGCTCACGGGGCCGGCGAACGTGAGCTGGACGGAGAACCTCCCGGTCCCCGGGCACCTCGTCGGGACCGTGAGCATCGCGCCCACCGCTCCCGTCAGCTTCCACCAGGTCTGCTTCCGGGGCGTCGCTGGCACGGCGACGGCGCTCGTCCTCGGCGAGCGGCAGGTGTCCGCTGGCGGCACCTACGACCTCGAGCTGATGCCGGGGCAGTACGACGTCTATGCGCGCACCGCCATCCAATCCGAGGGCCAGTACTCGGAGACGAAGGCCTATCGCGTCACCATCACCTCCGGGGCAACGCTCACCCAGAACTTCGCGGAGGCCGTGGGCACCGCGCAGGCCCCCTTGCTCGTGACGGGCATGTACTCCAATGCGGACCTCGCGGACGCGGAGCTGCTCCTCAAGCGGCAGGACTCCGCTTTCGTGACGGAGGCCCTCGACGGAACCCTGACGAACGGCCGGTTCGACTTCACGCTCCCTCAGGGGACCTGGAGGAAGGGCAAGGTCTGGCTGAACTTCGACAACCAAACCAACCCCGCGGCGCCGCCCTACGCGACCGTGGTCCGCGTGTACGAGGCGGGCGGCACTCCTCCGCTCTCGGTGCCCGCGAACAGCACCGTGAGCTTTGGCACGGAGACGCTGAAGCTCGTCAAGACCACGCTCTACTTCGACGTGCGTGAGGCGAACCCCACGGACCCGGAGATTCCCCTCCAGGGGGCTTTCGCCACCTTGCGACGGACTCACTTCGACGGAACCCCCGGGCGGTATTGGGAGTCGGAGGCCACCGCGGCGGGCGGTGATGTCAGCAGGACGCTGGCCCCGGTGACGGTCATCTCGGAGCCGGGGACCTACACCCTGACCGCGGGAGCCACCATCAATGGGTCCTACTCGGAGTTCAGGGGCGGGACCATGACGGTCGCGGAGCCGACGACGACGCCCGCGGGCTCGAACGTGTCCATCACCCCCATCGACAAACAGGACCTCAAGGTGGAGGTGACCTTCCCCACGGTGACGACGGGAGGCCTCACCACGGTGGCCGAGCTGCCGATGGGGCCCGAGACGCCTCATGGGCTGAAGTCGTTCTGCACCGATGGCGCGAGCGCGGAGGGCGTCGACTGTTCTCCGCTCTTCTATGACATCGACACCACCGCGCAGTTCACCGAGGCGACGGTGTGTGTCCGCAGGAAGTTCCTGGGCGCCAACGCGCTGTCGTTCTTCTTGCGGCTCTACCACTTCAACAAGAACACGCCTCCGAATGGCGCGTGGGAGGAGCTGCCCGCCCCCGTGGGGAAGCCGCAGGCGTTCGATTGCAGCGAGGACCCGACGGAGTGTGGCTGCGTCGATGAGGTGGCCTGCGGAATCGACAACACGGTGGACCCGCCGGTGAGTGTCATCCAGGTCTGCGGCGTCACCACCAGCTTCTCGCCCTTCGCCATCCTGGAGAAGGGGCTGGTCTTCACCAACACCGTGGGCGGCGTGGAGTACCAGGGGCCGACGGGGCCGCTGGCGCCGCGGACGTGGACGGTGCCGAAGACGGGCGAGTACCGCATCACGGCCACGGGCGCGAGTGGCGCGAGCGCGGTGGCCGGACTCGCGGGTGGGTGCGGCGCCAAGGTCTCTGGGGTGTTCACGCTCCAGGAGAACGACACGCTGCAGTTGCTCGTGGGCCAGAAGGGGACCGCGACGACGTACAGCGCGGGCGGCGGCGGTGGCTCCTTCGTGGTGAAGAGTGGCAGCCCGCTGCTCATCGCGGGAGGGGGCGGTGGCCTGCGCGCGGGAGCACTGGTTCCGGGGCGCAGTGGGAGTGTGAGCACGTCGGGCTCGGCGGGTTCGACGCATGCCAGCTACCTGTCCGGGTTCATCGCGGGCGGGACGGCGGGCTTGGGTGGCGCGCGCGGCGCGGCGTATGGCTCGGGAGGGGGTGGCTGGTCCGGCAATGGTGCTTCGGATGGGACCTACGGCGAGGGCGGCTTCGCCTTCCTGTCGGGAGGAAAGGGTGGCGCTGGAAAGGCGTGCGGCGGTCTGGCGCATGGCGGCTACGGCGGTGGCGGCGCGGGGAATGGCTGCTACGGCGGTGGTGGCGGCGGGGGGTACTCGGGCGGCGGTGGCGGCCGGGTCGGCGGAGGCGGTGGCTCGTGGAATGTCGGCACGCGGCCTGAGTCCTCCGAAGGCGCGTGTACGCAGAGCGGACACGGGGTCATCACCATCGAAGCCGCGCATCGGTGAGGTGCAGTGGCGCGTTCGCGGTGAGCAGGGCTTCTCCCAGGCGGGATTGTGAAGTTGCAAATCAATCTCACTTGGGTAGACTTCCTGTCAGATGGAGGAGGAGGGTGGAGACGGGCCGTGGGAGGCTCCGTGCCACGCTTCGGCCAATGTCACGAATCCAGTCCGTCGAGGCTCTGGAGGGCGTGGTGGGCTCACGTCCCCTGGGCGTGATGCTGAAGTCGTTGGATGCGTTGGACTCGCACTGCGTCCAGTTGTTGGCGTGCTCGTCGTTCGCGGTGCTGGGCTACGTCGATGTGGACGGGCTGGCGCGGATGACGGCGGCGGGCGGTCCGCTGGGCTTCGCGCGGGTCGTGGACGCGACGCACCTGGAGCTCCGGCTCCCCGAGCCCATCGCGCTCAACCCCACCGTGGGCTGCGGCCTGCTGTTCTTCATCCCGGGGCTGGGTGAGACGCTGCGGGTGAACGGGCACGCGACGTTGGATGGGCACACGCTGCGGGTGACGGTGGAGGAGGCGTTCGTGCACTGCGCGAAGGCCATCATCCGCTCGGGCCTGTGGAAGCCGCCGGTGGCTTCGGCCTCGGCGGAGGCGGGGGCCTGGAGCGGGGACGCGGAGGTCCAGCGGTGGTTGTCGCGGACGCCGTTCGTGGTGGTCGCGTCCTGGGACTCTCAAGGGAACGCGGACGTGAGTCCGAAGGGAGACCCGGGTGGGTTCCTGCGGCTCGCGGGGACGCGGGTCGCGGTGCCGGACCGTCCGGGGAATCGGCGGACGGACACGTTCCACAATGTCCTCGAGCAGCCTCGGGTGGCGCTGCTGGGGCTCATCCCGGGCGAGGTGGGGCTCGTGGAGGTCTCCGGTGTCGGGTCGCTCTCCACGGAGGGCGCACTGCTGGAGTCGATGGCGGTGGAGGGGAAGGTGCCGAAGATGGCGCTGCTGCTGGAGTCTCATGCGGCGCGACTCCAGTCCGGGCAGGCCATCGTGGACGCGGGGTTGTGGGAGGCGTCCAGGCACGTGCCGGCGAGCCAACTGCCGAAGATGGCGGATGTGTTCATCGACCACGTGCGGCGCAGTCCGCAGAAGGGCGTGGCCGTGGCGACCCTGCGAGCCCTGGCCTCCAAGCGCATGATGAGCTGGGCGCTGGAGCACGACTACAAGAAGAACCTCTATTGAGAAGCGGCGACCCGCTCACGCGGGGATGTTGAATTCAGGGCAGGGCGCATAGACGGTCACATCGATGTTCGCGCGCAGCTGGGTGATGAGTCTCAAGGTGTCAGGCGCGAGGGCCCAGCTCCGAGAGTGGGTCTCGACACCCGCGCTGATTCCGATGCTGAACGTCCGCCGCGTGCATTCATCCCAGCGCTGACGAGCCTCGGAGGGAAGGGCTTCGATGACCGCGCAGAGGTCCCGAATCGCCGTATCGGGGTCTGGTGGTTGGTCGAGAAGCTCGAAGGAGGCCTTGGTGCTCGTGTGATGGAGCACGCTGGCTCGACTCTCGAACGCCTTCACCAGCTCGACGATGTCCTGTCCTTCGATGTCGAGGTCGACGTTGAGGAAGTAGGTGACTGATTTTCTATCGGGAGGGGCGGGGGAGTTCATCGGGGCCTCATGCGCCTGCTCAAGTCGTCTGCCCGAGCCTGCCGGGATTGTGTCTCGCTGCCTAGCTTCCTGGGCGGGCTGAGTCCGCACGGCGCTTGCGCCGTCTCCGTGAGAAGGGGGCGCTGATGCGTGGACGACACATGCTGGGGGCAGGGGTTGTCGTGATGCTGGTCCTGGCCGCGGGATGCAGCAGCCAGCCATCGAGCCCCCAGAGGGAAGAGCAAGAGGTCGCCGCGATGTACACGCTGCCGGACCCACTGGGCCCACACGAGGGCACCTGGCTTGCCTGGCCCCACCATTACGAGTACGGAAAAGACTATCGGGATGGACTCGACCCGACGTGGGTGGCCATGACGCGGGCCCTCGTGGACAGTGAGAACGTCCACGTGCTCGCCTACAACGAGCAGGAAGTGAGCCGCATCCGTGCGCTCCTGACCGAACAAGGGGTGCCCCTCGACCGGGTCGACTTCACGGTCCACGCCTTCGAGGATGTGTGGATTCGGGACTTCGGCCCCATCTACGTGCGGGACTCCTCCGGCGCGCTGGTCATCGAGGGTTGGGGCTTCAATGGCTGGGGCGAGAAGGAGAACTTCGTCCTCAGCGCCGAGGTCCCCAAGGCGATTGCCAACAAGCAGTCGCTGCCCTTCGTCGACTTGCAGCAAGACATCGTCAACGAGGGCGGGTCCGTCGAGATTGACGCGACGGGCACCCTCATGGCGACCCGGAGCTCGACGCTGAATCCGAACCGGAACCCGGAGATGACGCAGGCGCAGATGGAGGGCTACTTCCGGAAGTACCTCGGCGTGACTCGCTTCATCTGGCTGGACGGCGTCGCCGGCCTGGACATCACGGACATGCACATCGACGGGTTCGCCGTCTTCGCCCACGACAACACCCTCGTCACGATGAGCGACGACGACCTCTCCGAGTGGGGCGTGCCGGACCAGGACATCGACACCCTCCATGCCGCGAAGAACGCCGAGGGCCAGCCGTACACGCTCGTGACGCTGCCGCTCACCGCGAAGAACGTGACGACGACGTGGGGGAAGCAGCTCGGGTACAAGGGCTCCTACGCGAACTACTACGTCGCCAACTCCGTGGTGCTGGTGCCGAACTACGCCGACGCGAATGACAGCGCCGCCAACGCCATCATCCAGAAGCTGTTCCCCGAGAAGAAGGTCGTCGGCATCGACGTCCGGAACCTCTATGCCGAGGGCGGCATGGTGCACTGCGTGACGCAGCAGCAGCCTCGGTAGGTCCTCTCGCGATGACGGGACAGGCTTCGTCAGGGCTGCTGCGCCGAAGTCTGTTCCGTCGTCGCCGCTTCGGACGACGCGCTCTGCTTCGCGGGCTCACCCAGGTCCAGGGAGATGCCGCCGAACAGCCCGTTCACGCCACCCACTCGCGCGAACTTGACGAAGGGGCCCATCGACACGAGCTCGCCGAGGGACAGCTGGAGTCCCAGCGCCGTATCCACGCCGAAGCCATTGGGGCTGAGGTTGACGTTGAAGTCGTACCAGACGTTGCGCAGGGTGCTGTCGCCGTGCGGGTTCTCGAAGAACTTGAGCCGTGCGCCCAGGCCACCGCCCCAGCCCCAGCCCTTGTCCAGGAGGCTGTCATCCGAGAACCGGTTGCCGAAGAGCTCCACCTGGATGGAGAGGGGTGAGTCCCCCACCGTGTCATCTCCCAGGCCGGTGGCGCCCAGGCTCATGATCCACGTCACCATCTTGGCCACCATCAGCATCCGCTGGGTGAGCAAGGGGAAGTCCACCTTCAGCGCGAGGCCGAAGCCCGTCCGCGAGCCAGGCCCCTCCGCGCCCAGGTACGCACCGGCCGCGGGCTCCAGGTGCAGATGCACCTCCGAGGCCCAGGACGTCTCCTCGCCCGAGGACACCGAGGTGATGGGCTCCAAGTCGAGCGTGATTCCTCCTGACTGCGCCCGCGCCGAGCCCGCCATGATGCCGAGACACAGCAGCGCGATTCGGCTCAGGTTCAGGGTGACGCTCGACGAGAAGAGACGACGCACGGGCCAGGAGGCGTTTCCCATGAACCCGACTCTAGCTGTTTAACAAGAATGGCAGGAGTTCCTCGGCGCGCCCCAAGACCTCCTGGTCGAAGTCGGGATGCCGAGGCTGCATGGGCGTGAGGTTGAGCAGCAGCGTCCACGCCCCCGCGTACTTCGCGCCGCGGACGAAGCTGGACGCGGGCGCCACCGTCCCCGACGTGCCCACCGCGAGGAAGAGGTCGCACTCTCGAAGCGCGCGCTTCGCGGCCCACTCCGCGTCCACCGGGAGTGGCTCGTTGAAGAGGGTGACGTCCGGCCGAAGCGGCTGTCCGCATCGAACACACACAGGCGCCTGGATGTGCTCCTGGAGGTCTTCAAAGGGAGTCGTCCCACAATCGGGATTGACGCAGCGGGTGTGCAGCAGCGAGCCATGAAGCTCGACGACCTCCCGGCTGCCTGCGCGCGTGTGCAGTCCATCCACGTTCTGCGTCACCAGCGTGAAGGACCGCCCCGGAGGCAGCCGTGCCTGCCACTGCGCCAGCGCGACATGTGCCGCATTGGGCGTCGCGGCTTGGAGGGGACCGCGCAGTGGACCGAACAGGCTCCACACCCGTGATGGGTCTCTCTCCATCATGGCCGCGTCGGGGACCTCCTCCGCCTCCGGACGGGTCCACAGTCCCCCCGGGCCTCGGTAGGTCGGAAGCCCCGACGCGACGGAGATGCCCGCGCCCGTGAGGACCACGATGTTCCGCCAATCGGTGGCTCCGAGCCTGTCACGCAGCCGCCGCAGCTCGTCGTCACCCGTCAGGGAATCCATCATGCGACGAGCCTAGATGAAACGGCCGCGCCACACGAAGGCGCCCCGGCTTCAGTTGGCCGCGCGCTTCTTCGCGGGCAGGGTCCGGACGTAGGGCGCGTTCACCAGCGGCGGCGGCGCCTCCGCGTCCTGCTTCTTCAGCTCGAAGTACTTCGCGATGACCTCGAGCCCCGTCGGCGCCGCATCCGAGGAGCCACCGCCGCCATGCTCGTTGAGGATGACGACGGCAATCTCCGGCTTGTCCGCGGGCGCGAAGCCCGCGAACCAGGCGTGATGGCGCATGTAGTAGTCCATCTGGTGGGTCCGCAGTCGCACCGCGCCGATGCGCGCCACCTGCGCCGTGCCCGTCTTCCCGGCGACGACGACATCCTTCAGGCGCAGCGCGAAGGCCGTTCCGCCGCCCTCGTTCACCGTGGCGACCAGCCCTTCCTTGACGGCCTTCAGGTGGGCCTCGGGGATGTCCACCTTGCGAACCACCTCCGGCTCCGACTCCGTGACGACCCGTCCGGCCGCATCCTCCACGCGGGCCACGAGCTGCGGCTTGTAGAGCGTGCCGCCGTTGGCGATGGCGGAGTACATCAGTGCCATCTGCATCACGGTGACGGCATCGTCGCCCTGGCCGATGGAGCTGTTGAGCGCGGCCCCCTTGAAGTAGCCGCCCGGGGTGACCCGGTCGTGGTAGCTGCTGGTGGGCATCACCCCGGGGACCTCGGCCATGACGCCGATGCCGGTGGGGTGACCCAGTCCCAGCAGGCGCCCCATCTCGGAGATGGGGTCGAGGCCCAGCACGTCCGCGACCCTGTAGTACCAGACGTCGCAGGAGGACATCAGCGCCTCCTTGCCATCTCGGGGCCCATGGCCCGCGTCCCGATGGCACCGCCACACGCGTGTCCCCAGCCGGTAACCCCCTGGGCAGTTGATGACGGTGTGAGGGCTGAACTGCCCGGACTTGAAGGCGGCCAGCGCGGTGACGACCTTGAAGATGGACCCCGGCGCGTAGTGCTCCGCCGCGACGCGGTTGAGCATCGGCTGGAGCGGGTCTCGCGCGAGCGCGCCCATCTGCTCCGGAGTGATTCGGCCCGTCAGGAGGTTCGGGTCGAAGCCCGGCCGGGACACGAGCGCGCGGATGAAGCCGGTGGTCACGTCGATGACCACCACGGCGCCGGCGATGCCCGGGAAGATGTGCTCGATGGCCTCCTGGAGCCGCATGTCCAGGGAGAGGATGATGTTGTGGCCAGCGACGGGCGGTCGCGTCGTGTCCGTCGTCAGCAGGCCGTTGAACGCCTCCAGCGTCTGGCCGCGCGCGTCGACCACTTCCTGGCGCACGCCATCCGTTCCCCGGAGCTGGGATTCGAAGTACCGCTCCAGGCCCCGACGTCCGACGTAGTCACCGCGGGAGTAGCTGGCGCCATCCGCGTTGAACCGCTCCAACTCCTCCTGCGTGATTTCGTTCATGTAGCCAATCACGTGGCTGAGCAGGCTTCCCGTCCGGTAGTTGCGGTGCGGGACGGGGACGATGTCCACGCCGTCCAGCTCGCTGCGTCTCGCATTGAGCCGGTCGTACTCGTCGCGCGTCAGGTCGACGAGGATGGGCACCGGTTGGAAGGGGCCATTGCGCCGGCCGACTCGCGCCTGGGTCTCCAATCGCTGGCGCTGGGTCTCGTCCATCCGCAGGAGCTCGGCGAGCTTGGGAATCACCTTCTCCGCGCAGGCCTGACAGAAGGCTGGCGTCAGGAAGGCGTCGAAGGAGGGGCGGCTGTCGACGAGGATGGTGCCTCGGACGTCCTTGATGACGCCTCGGTCCGCGCGCAGGCGCACCTCCTTGACGAAGTTCGCCACGCTCTTCGCCGCGTACTCCTCCGCCTGCGCGATCTGCAGGCGGTAGAGCTGGAGGGCCAACAGCGCCATGCCGGAGACCATCGCGATACCCAACCAGAGGAATCGCTTCCGGAAGTCCCTTCCTGGCGTGTCTGCGACGAGCGTTCGAGGAGCCACCGCGGCCACCCTCCAGGGTTTGCCCCGAGGCGTCAAGCGGCGGAATAATCCAGTGAGACCGGCTCGTGAAACATCGTGCGACATCCCCTCGCCTCCGCCTCACGGACCGTGTGTCCGGTCCGGGCGAAGGCGAGGGGCAGGACGGCGTTACTCCGCGGCGAACATGCCCTTCGGCGTGACGCCCTTGAGGAAGGGCTCGATGACGCCGATGAGCGCGTCCACCTGGGTGATGACCGCGGTGTGCGACGTCGCGGGCAGGATGGCCAGGCGCGAGGCGGACAGCGGCTTGCCCATGTCTCCCGCGCCGCCACCGCCGAGGAGCCGGAACATGGAGACGGTGTGCTCGAGGGTCGTGACATCGGCATCGCCGGCGATGATGAGCACCGGCGTCTTCAGCGCCTTCACCTGCTCACCCCACGCCATGGGCTCCTTCTCGATGGCGATGAGCTTGCGCGCCAGCTCCGGGAAGCCCTTCGGGTTGGCGGCGAGCTTCGGGTACTCCTTCGCGAACGGCATCTCGAGGAACATCTCCACCTTCATGTGCGGGATGAACTCCTTGAACTCGGGCTGCATGCCCTCCGCGTCGTAGGACACCGAGGCGGCGGCCAGCTTGTTCACCTTCTCCGGGTGGCGGATGGCGAGCTGCAGCGCGGCGGCGGCGCCCAGCGAATAGCCGAACACGTCCGCCTTCTTGAGGCCCACCGCGTCCATGAAGGCCGCGACGTCGTCCGCCAGGTTCGGGTAGGTGATGGGCCGGTCGATGTCGGTGGTGCGGCCATGGCCCTGGAACTCGAGCGCGTAGACCTGATGCGTCTTCGCCAGCTTGGGGATGATGGCGCCCATCGTCGGGATGTTCATGTAGGCGCCGTGCAGGACGATGAGCGGGGCGCCCTTGCCGGAGACTTCGTAATACATCTGCATGCCATTCACCGCGACGCGGGCCCCCTTCGGCTTGGACTGCGCATGGGCCAGGTTCGGGACGGCGGCGAGCAGGACGGCGACAGCGAGAATCGTGCGGAACATGGGGTCTCTCCTGTGGGCCTGTCGGCCCTTCGCTCAGGCGACGAATGAATTAAATGGAGATCGACACGACCCCTGTTTTTCCACCGGGAGTCACAGTGCTCCGTCGGCACGGCCCGGGCCCGGGGTGGGTTCGATACCGGACCTGCCCGCCTCGCGCGCCGTTGCCTGGGCCCTGGCCGGTACCCACCGTCGCCTCCCCTCCATCCGGGTGAGGGGAGAGGAGCGGCGAGGCGATGCGTGCGACAGGTGGGTATGCGCTGCTGTGTCTGGGATTGATGGGGTGCGGGACGCTCGCGGAGGACTTCGAGCCTCCACTCCGGGGGGAGGCGATGGCTTCCGCGAGCACCTCCCTGGAGTGCCCGCCCGGTGTGGCGCGGCGGGTGCGGGTGGTGGTGCCCCCTGGCACACCCGAGTCGCCCACGTTTCCGGTGGGGCCGGAGAGCCTCACGGACGTGGGGGGCGCGTTGTTCTTCACGGTCAACTTCCGCGATGGGCGCGGAGAGCTGTGGCGCAGTGACGGCTCGGAGGAGGGCACCCAGGTGGTGCGGGCCTTCCCCGTGAGCGCGCCCCTCTGGGGCCCGGGGCTGACGGAGCTGGTGGCCGTGGGGAACCGCGTCTTCTTCCAGGCGGCGCCCACGGAGACGGGCAATGAGCTGTGGGTGAGCGACGGGACTGGGGCGGGGACGCGGATGGTGAAGGACCTGATGCCAGGGCCCGGCAACTCGCGCCTGTCCCACCTCACGCACGTGGGGCCGGTCCTCACGTTCTTCCGCACCGTCACCGAGCCGACGCCGACGGGGCTGGAGCTCTGGGCGTCGAACGGGACGGAGGCGGGCACCGTGCGGTTGGCGAGCTTCGGCCCCGTCGCCGCGCTCGGCGCCCCGGTGCTGAAGGTGGGGAACGCGCTGCTCTTCTCGCTCTCGGAGCCGCGCGGCACCTTCCTGTGGAGGACGGATGGCACCGCCGCGGGGACGGTGCTCGTCAAGCGGCTGGATGCGGGCGAGGTCCGCATCGGTGAGGTGGGGAGCGCCGGGGCCGGTGGCCTGGGGCTGTTCACGCTCCTCGACACGGTGGGGACGGAGGTCTGGCGGACGGACGGCACGGCGGCGGGCACTGTGCGGCTGGAGACCTTCGGCCGGGCGATGCGGCTGCTCGGCGCGATGGGCACCTCCGTCATCCTCGCGGAAGAGGACGACGTCGGGCAGCGGCTGCACCTGCGCCGGGTGTCGCTCACCGGAGGAGGGAAGGCCTTCATCACCTCGCTCGACAACCCCTACGCGGGCCAGCCCGACGCCTATCCGTACCTCCAGCACATCGTCCCCACCCAGGAGTGGCTCTTCTTCTCCCTGGCCATCGGCTCGCCCGGGCCCTCGCCGAGAAGGGTCCGGCTGTGGGTGACGGACGGAACGGCCGCGGGCACACGCCAGCTCCCCGGCGAGCTCAGCACCTCCGATGAGTACTGGTCCCCCGTCGCCGCCACGGGACCCGGCTCCGTGTTCTTCGCAGGAGCGCAGCCCTCCAGGGGCGTCGAGCCGTGGGTGTCACATGGCTCGGCCGCGACGACCTGGCAGGTCGCGGATGCCAACCCCACCTCGGGCTCGTCGCCCGGCGGCTTCACCCGCATGGGGGCCCGCATCTTCTTCGGGGCGAGGGACGACACGGGCCGGCTCCAGCTCTGGGCGGTCCCCGCCGATGCCGTCTGCCCGCCGGGGTGAGGGGCGTCTCATGACGCAGTGAGTTGATGGGACTGCTCCCAGCAGCGCCGTGAGTCTTGGCCGGCGAGAATTCTCACGGCGCGACGCAACTGAAGGGCACTGAGTCGCGACAACCCAGTCATTCGATGAAGTGATGCCCGCTTCGCCTGAGGCATCGCTTCACCCCCCGAAAATCCGGAGCGATGACATGGGTCTGCTGCCGAAGCTGAAGCTCCCCGAAATCAAGTTGCCGAAGATCTCCCTCCCCGACCCCGTCGATGTCGCGAAGAAGGTCGTCGACAAGGGCGTGGACGTCGCCAAGAAGGGCGTGGAGGTCGCCAAGGATGGCTTCGAGGACGCCAAGGACGTGGGCAAGGCGGCCATCGACCTGACCGGCAAGGGCATCCAGGCGCAGGTGGACCTGCTCCAGGCCGGGGTGGACACGGCGAAGTCCGCGGTGAAGCAGGGCGGCAAGTTCCTGCTGGGCGCGGCCGAGGTGGCCATCGACGCGCAGAAGAAGACGCTGGACCTGGTCACGGACACCGTGGCGGACGGCGGCAAGGCGGCCTTCGAGGCGGTGAAGTTCGCGGCGAAGGAAGGCCTGAAGCTGGGCGACAAGCTCCAGAACAAGGTCCACGACGCGGCGCTGAGCGGCATCGACAAGGGCCTGGGGCTGGACCAGAAGATCAAGGACCTGGGCCCCGGCGACAGCATGAAGCTGAGCGGCAAGGTGGGCCTGGCGCTCGAGCTGGACGTCGACCTCAAGGGCGAGGTGGGCGTGCGCCGTGAGAAGGACGGCAGCTACGTCGTCTCCGCCGAGGCCGGCGCGGGTGTGGGCCTGGGGGCGGGTGCCAACGCGCACGTCACCGCGGGCGGCAAGGTGGAGTACAAGTTCAAGACCGCCGAGGACGCGAAGAAGGGCGCCCTCATCGTGGCGGGCGGGGCGGCCGCGGCGACGTCCCCGGTGCTGGCGCCGGCGCTGGCGCCTCGGCCGGACGAGCTGGCCTTCCTCCAGAAGAACCTCTCCTCCGTCGAGCTGAAGGCCGGCGTGGACGCGAGCGTGGATGCGTCCTTCGGTGTCGAGGGCGGCGTGGCGGGCCTCAAGGCCGGCGCGTCGGCGAGCGCCGCGGGCACGGCGAGCTACAAGCTCGAGTTCGAGAACGGCCAGCCGAAGAACCTGGTGCGTACGACGGCCGTGGAGCTGAGCGGCAAGGCGGGCGTGACGGCGAGCATGTTCAAGAACCTGGGCGCCGGCGACGACGCGGTGAAGGGCTTCAGCGGCATCGAGGGCGAAGTGACGGGCAAGCTCACCGTCGAGTCGCGGATTCCGCTCGACGCGGCGAAGGTCGGCGACATGGCGGCCTTCCTCGCCAGCCCCACCACGGCGGCCTTCGCGGGCCCCGCGCAGACCGCCCTGAAGGGCGAGCTGACGGGTGACGCGGGCCCGGTGGGCATCAAGGGCGACTTCGAGGTGGGCGGCCTGAGCGGTGACGAGGCCAAGTCCGTGCTCGGCAAGCTCGTCCAGGGCGACTTCGGCAACGCCTTCGACGGCGTGTCGGTGCAGGCCAAGGGCAGCTGGGGCACCTTCAAGGACAAGGACCTGAACCTCGGCGTGGACCTGAAGACGGGCGGCCTGGGCGTCGAAGTCTCGGCCAAGGGCAACCAGCGCGACTACACCGAGCAGGGTCAGTTCGGTGGCGGTGGCATCAAGGCGGCGGCTTGATGCAGGCGGGGGCCGCTTGATGCGGCCCTGACGGTCGACGGGAGCGCAGCCGGGACGCGTCCGGCTCGCTCCCGTTTTGTTTTCGTGGGGGGCTGCGCCGGGGGCCTACTTCAGCTTGCCAAGAAGGTCCTTGATGATGGCACCCGGGTCGCGCACAGGGGGCTTGTTGTCCGCCGCTTGCGCGACCTCCTTGGCCTTCTTGAGGACGGTCTTGATGGCATCCCCGAGCGTGCTGCGCTGGGGGCTGTTGCCCTGCCCGCGCGTGTTGCTGGTGTTCTTGGGGAATTTCGTCGCCGCGGGGCGCGGGAGATCCGCAGGAGGCTTGGCGGGCGTGAATGAACTCGAACCGGGGTGGCCTGTTGGCCTCGTGAAGGAAGGTGCGGGTTTCACGAGCCCGCCTGATGCGGGGCGGGTTGAGTTGCCAGGCTTGGGTAGGCTGGCGCGTGTACTGCCCGACTTGCCGACTGGCGAGGGAGCCATGTGCATCTCCGTGTGTGCGTGACCTCCTCATTACGAGTGGCGGCGCTCGCCGGTTACATGCGGCTCGGAGTTCCCGACGAAAGCCAGGGCTTGGTGGGATGGAAGACTTCGCCCATGCCTCACGTGTCCAGTTCGCCCGCTGGGTGCGCGAGGGGAAGGGCCGTGGAGCGGTCCCACGGCCCTTCAGCTCGAATCACATCAGCGGAGACAGCGTGGCGATGGGCGACACGATTCGCCGCGCGTAGTCCGCGGGCGTGAGCACCTTCACCGTGCCGGAGTACGAGTACATCCGGCCGCGGAAGTCCTGGTAGCTCAGCTGGAGCGGATACGTCCCCGCCTGGAGCGAGCCATTCAGGGTGCTTGTGCTGCTGACCGTGACGCCCGACAGGGTCCACTGGAACCAGGGCGCGGTGAAGCCGATGTCCGCGCCTCTCGCGGCCCAGGCGGACATGAGGGACAGCGACTCGGTGGTCTGGATGACCGTCCGTCCCCACAGCTCCGCCACAGGCGTGGGCTCCGGGTAGAGGATGTGCATCCCCAGGCGGTCCAGCGCGGACAGCCCTGCGTGGCCGTAGTTGCCGTTGATGCCACACGCGAGGAACCGGTAGTTCATCACCGAGTACCGGTCGTAGACGGTGAGGTGCGCGGTGCTGATGTCGCCTCCGAAGCCGCCGGAACCGCACGCCACCGCCGCGTCCGCGTCGTCACGCTCGTGCTCGTGGACCAGCCCGAGCGCGTGGCCGAACTCGTGGAGGGTGTGGTCCCTCCAGGGGACACCAAGCGCGTCGGCGTCGTCTCCCAGCTTCAGGTTGTAGCGGCAGCTCCGGTTCTCCGCGAGCGAGCCCGGGAAGTTCGACCAACTGGAGCCGCCGTCGTTCTCCCCCGTGTAGTTGCCATTCTCGTCGAGGAACATCCGGCAGCCCACGCCGGGCACCTGGCCGAAGGGGGACGTGTTGGTCCCCCAGAGGACGATGCGGATGTCTCCGCTGTGCCACTCCGTCCCGTTGGCGAGGACGACGGGCGCGGGGCACGTCCCCATGTACGTGAAGCGGATGTTGGCCGCGCGCTCGAAGTCCTCGATGTAGTCGAGCACCTGCTGCACGCGGTCAGGACGCGCGGTGAGCGCGTTCCCCACGAAGCAGACGCTGGGCGTAGTGTCGTGGGTGCCTCCGTTCCAGGCGGCTGCCTGGGCGGAGAAGCCTGTCAGCACGGAGGCCAGCAGGAGCAGCCCTTGTCGGGTCTTCATGTGTGACCTCGGGACCCGGGCGCGTCAGTACATCATCGCGTAGTTGAGGAGCCGGCAGTCATTCGACTGACAGCCGATGGACGTCCCCGCCGTGGAGGACGGGTTGTAGTCGATGGTCATCGAGCGCCCACCCACCAGCGCGGAGGTGAGCAGCGACAGCATCCGGTTGGTGTGCGCCGCGTCCGTCGTCGGCACCGCGAAGAACCAGATGCCCCCGGCCACGGAGGCCGAGCAGCGGACATGGATGCGATTGGTGAACACGCCGACCTGGGACGGCACGCACGTCGCGGTGTCCGCGAGCGCGGCTCCACTGGAGAGACACAGCGACAGGGCGAGGAAGGGCAGCAGTCGGGAAGGCTTCATCGAGGATTCCAGAAAAGGGAGACGCGAGATGCGTCGGCGCGCGACTGAGCACGGTGCATGCCAGCCGTCTTCCGGGAGCGTGTCGTCGGAGGAGGGCGGTTCCTCGGGAGCGGCTGCTCGTGCTTGCCGGCAAGTTCCGCCGTCCCCCGGCAGAAATTGCGACATTGGCCCCCGCCTTACGTATGCCTCGCGGGATGTGCGGTTTTCTTCGCGAGACTTCTCGTCTTCCAGGGCCATGAAGACACGGGTGAATCATCGCCTTGTCTCGAGGTCCGTGGGGGAGCAAGGATGTCTCCGCGGTTCTCGAGGGGGAGTCGATGCGCATTGTCGTGGCGGTGTTGCTGTGGGCATCCGTGGCGGGGGCGGTGCAGTGGTCCGACGAGTTTTCGGTGGAGTCCCCTCGATATGGTCAGGTGTTGGCCCATGTCGGGGCGGCACGCGTTGCGACCGGGGGCGGCGTCAAGCTCCTGGTCTGGAGTGACGAGCGGTGGGGGGCACGGTCCGGCCCCGACCCGGTGGGGCCGGGTATCTTTGCCACGCGGATTGATGCCGACGGCAAGGTGATGGACCCGGCCGGCATCCTGGTGTTCTCCGGTCCAGGTGATCGAAGCCCTCCCGCGGTGACCTGGGATGGCCAGCAGTTCCTCATCGTCTGGAGGGACTCGAGAGCGGGCCTTCAGGAGTCCATCTACGGCGCGAGGATGCGCGCCGATGGCACTGTCACCACACCGAAGGAGGGTTTTCTCATCTCCTCCTTTTCTCCGGCCACCGAGGGACGCATGGAGGCGCCACGGATTGCGACCTCCAGCGGCGTGAGCCTGGTCGTGTGGCAGCACGGTACGTCTGGCACCGACGACCTCGATATCCTTGGGGCCCGTGTTCGCGACGACGGCGTCAGCCTGGACCCAAGCCCGCGGGTGCTCGTCTCCGCCGCCGGTCCGCAGGTGCGCCCCGCCGTCGTTGGTGGCCCGCTCGGCTTCCTGGTGACCTGGGCGGATGGCCGCCGTCCCTCGCCGGGGAATTCTCCGTTGGACATCTACGCCGCGCGGGTCGCCCTCTCTGGCGAGGTGTTGGACCCCGAGCACATCCCTGTCAGCGTCGTCGATGCCAGCGCCCAGATGAATCCGCAGCCCCTCTTCGATGGGACGAACTATCAGGTGATGTGGCTCGATTCTCGAGACGCCACGAGCCATGGTGATGTCTTTGGGGGGCGGATCAGCCTCGAGGGCAAACCGCTGGATGGGACCGGGGTGCGCATCACGCCTGTCCACAGTGAAGTCATCTCCAGCTTCTCGGCGGCCTTTGATGGGACGCAGACCTGGGTTGTCTGGAACACCTTCGCCCTCCCGCCCTCCTCTGCGAGAAGCTCCATCCTCGGGGGACGTTTCGGCACGGATGGTGTGGTGAAGGACGCGGAGCCGATACCTCTCTTCACCGAGGAGTCGTCCGCTCAGCTGCAGGAGGTGCTTGTCGATGGGCGAGGGATGCGGGGGGTGTGGCTTCAAACCACGGACTTTCATGGCGTCAAGTCTGGGCGTTTCGAGATGGATGGCCGACGGATTGATGAGCAAGGCAGCTTCATCGCGCTGGGTGCCAACTCTCAAGGTCAGCCCAGGGTGGCCTCCACGGAAGGTTCCTCGCTCCTGGTATGGATTGACCAGATTGGGGGCGAACCTCTCAGCCGTGCCGAAGTTCGGGCCCAGCGACTGGACGCGCGGGGGCAGCCGACGGGCGTCGTGACTCATTTGTTCCCAGGGGAGCATCGAGACTTCCCTCGGATGACGGTAGGGGGCGGGAGCGGCGATTTCCTGGTGGCCTCGAGCCATCAGGGAGGCGCCCCTGAGCTCGCGACCCTCGAGGCCCAGCGACTGCGGTCCGACGGGACACTCATCGACGTACAGCCCCTCGGTCTCTCCAAGAGCGTGATTGTGAGCGATGCGTCTATCGCCAGAGCAGGGAAGGACTTCCTCGTGGTCTGGGCGGAGATGGCGGGTATCACAGGAGTCATGGTGCACGAGGACGGTTCGCTCTCGAGCCGCATTCCTTTCCCCAAGGTCAGCACCGGCTCGCTCTTGCAGCTCCAGCCGCAGGTGGCTTTCAATGGCACCCACTTCCTGGTGGTGTGGACCGAGTCCTTCGAGGGTATCGCGGATGTTCGAGCCGCCCGGGTGAGCCCGACCGGGCAACTGGTGGATGTCGCAGCCCGAGTCGTCGCCAGAACAGACATGCAGAACATCAACCCGAACGTGGCGGCCCAGCCCCACGGCGACTTCCTGGTCACCTGGACGGACTATTCCGGCGGTGCCGCGAAGCCTGTCATCCGCGCCTCGCGCATGGGGGCCGACGGCACCCTGAAGGACCCAGGAGGGAAGCAGCTCTCCGCGGGTGACGTGGAGCAGCGCGGAGCTTCGCGACCGATGTTCGATGGCTCGGCCTTCACCGTCGTCTGGACGGAGGGAACGGGGCTCTTCCTGGGCGCCAGGCTGGCGCGTGTGTCACTCGATGGCGTGGTGGTGACTCCCACGCCCGTGGACGTCGGGGCGGGCGATGACCACGTGTGGATGGTGGATCTCGCCCTGCTCGCCCCGCACAAGGTGGTTGTCGTCTATCCGCGCTTCGACGCGGTGCCAGGGCTGTACACGTACCGGGCTCATGGGCGTGTGGCGACCTTGTCCGAGGTCGCGCCCGATGCGGGGCAGGACGCGGGAACGGGAGGAGGCACGGACGCGGGCCAGGACGCGGGAATGGGAGGTGGCGCGGACTCGGGCCAGGACGCGGGAATGGGAGGCGGCGCGGACGCGGGCACGGACGGTGGGGCCGATGCTGGCGGCGACGCGGGCACGGATTCCGGCGGTGACGGTGGCTCACAGCCAGATGGCGGCGGTGTGTCCCAGGAGCGGCCCGGAGAGTCTGGTTGCGGATGCTCGGCGGCGGGCACGCCCCTCTGGGGAGTCTTGCCCTGGGTGCTGATGCTGCTGTGGCGCCGCTCGCGGGTGGAATAGAGCCGCGCTCCCAGCCTCTCTCCGGCAAGTCCAGCCAATGTGTGCGGAAGGGCTGGACCTGGCTGGCCGCGACGCGAGGATGCCCCAGGGCATCCGCCTCACTGCGTCGCGGCGCGCCGGCGGTGCTCACGCCGGTAGACGCCGGGGCTGCTCCCCTCCCAGCGCTTGAAGGCTCGATTGAATGAGGCTTCGCTCTGGTAGCCGATGACCGTCGCGAGTTCGGTCAACGGCGTCTCGCTCTCCCGGAGGAGCTGGGCGGCCTTCGTCATCCGCCACCGCGCGAGGTACTCCAGGGGCGGCTTTCCGACGAGCGAGGTGAAGCGGGCCGCGAAGCCGGAGCGAGAGAGGGCGACGGCCGACGCGAGGCTCTCGACGGTCCACGGCTCGGCGGGGCGTTCATGGATGAGCGCGAGCGCCTTTCCAATCCGTGGGTCCGCGAGCGCACCGAGCCCCGGCTCGTGGTCCTGGCTGGATTCGAGGTGGAGGCGCAGGGCCTGCACGAGCAGGATGTCCGCGAGCCGGCTCATGATGACGGTCGCCCCCGGGCTGGGCGAGGTGCTCTCGGTGATGATCAACTGCGCCGCCGCCGCGAGGGATGGCGCCTCCGCGGTGACGTGGACGAGTCGAGGGAGCCGCTCGAACAGCAGCGCGTGCGGCGCGGCGCCTGGCCGGAAGGAGCCGGCGACCACGCAGGTGCGTTCTCCGTGGCCGCCGAGGTGTATCGGCCCCAAGCCCAGGGCGCTCTGGCATTCGTCGTGTTCGAGCAGGTGGAGCGGGCTGCCTTCCGCGTCGCGGAGGGTGTGGCTGACGCCTTGGGGGAGCACGGCCAGGTCTCCGCTCGAGAGGGTGATTGGGGCCGGGAGTCCCTCGACGTCCAGGCGCGCGCTTCCATGCGCGAGGAGGATGAGGTGCGCGCAGGCCTGCTCACAGAACTGGAGGCCCCAGGGCGCGGACAACTCGAGGCGGCCATACATGAGGGTCGACAGACGCATCGAGTCCAGCACATCGGCGAGGACATCCGGGCCGTGTGTCTCACGTGGCCCTGGACGCCCTGCCAATTCTTTTGGACGGGATGACATGGTGTGTCCATAGCGGCCTTGGCATTCCCTGGCCATGTCAAACACATCGATGCTGTTGTCTCCCTTTCGTGTCGGCCGGCTCGAGCTGAAGAACCGGATGGTGATGGCGCCCATGACGCGCGGCAGGGCGCTCGTCGCGGGCAACGTGCCCAATCCCCTGGCGCCGACCTACTACGCACAGCGGGCCTCCGCCGGGCTCCTCATCACCGAGGCGACCCAGGTCAGTCCTCAAGGCGTGGGGTACATCCGCACGCCGGGCCTGCACTCGCCGGAACAGGTCGCGGGATGGAGGAGGGTGACGGAGGCGGTCCACGACGCGGGCGGGGTCATCTTCGCGCAGTTGTGGCACGTGGGCCGTGTCTCGCATCCGGACTTCCACGAGGGGCGCCTGCCCGTGGCGCCGTCGGCCATCGGATACGAGGGGGAGGTCTTCACGTTCCAGGGGAAGAAGCGTGTCGTGACGCCGAGGGCGCTGGAGACCCAGGAGCTTCCCGGCATCGTCGAGCAGTTCCGGCGAGCGGCGGAGAACGCCAAGGACGCGGGCTTCGATGGTGTCGAGGTTCACGGCAGCAATGGCTACCTGCTGGACCAGTTCCTGCGGGATGGCTCGAACCAGCGCACGGATGCGTATGGTGGGAGCATCGAGAACCGGGCGCGCTTCCCGCTGGAAGTGGCGCGCGCGGTGGTGGAGGTCTGGGGCGCGGAGCGGGTGGGGTATCGGCTCCTGCCGCAGTCCTTCCCTTATTCGGGCGTGATGGACTCCACGCCGGTCGAGACGTTCACCTATATGGCGCGAGCGCTGAATCGGTTGGGGCTGGGCTACCTGCACGTCACCGAGTCCGTGTCGGGCCCGGGAACTCCGAGCCCGGAGAAACGCATCTCCCCGAAGCTGCGCGAGGTGTTCCAGGGCACGTTCCTGGTCAACGGCGGCTACGACGCGAGGACCGGGGAATCGGCCTTGGTGAAGGGAGAGGCGGACCTCGTGGCGTACGGCGTGCCGTTCCTCTCGAACCCGGACCTGCCCGAGCGCTTCCGGCGACAGGCCCCGCTCAACCCCGCCGACGCCTCCACTTTTTTCACGGGCGACGAGAAGGGCTACGCGGACTACCCGGCGCTGGGTTGAGTCGGCGCACTCGGGATGCATCGCGGGAGGGCGTGCCGCCTGAAGCAGCGCGTCGACGAGTCCAGGGGGATGCCTGGGCGGGCGTGGGCTTGCTCACCGGTGGCGCGCTGAAGCAGCGCATCGGCGAGTCCGGAGCGAAGTCAGGAATGTGTGGGCTTGCTCACGGATCGACGCCGGTCGGCATCACGCGCGCGGCGTCCAGCCCATCTCGTCGATGAAGCTCTTGGCTTCGGAGAGCAGCACCGGGGCGAGCGCGGGCGCGGAGGCGATGACATCCCCGCGCATCACGTTGAAGGGCGCACCGGTGACGTGGCGGATGACACCTCCGGCCTCCTCCACCAGCAGCGCACCGGCGGCGATGTCCCACGGCTTGAGGCCGAACTCGAAGAAGCCATCGAACCGGCCCGCGGCCACATAGGCCAGGTCCATGGCGGCGCTGCCCGTGCGGCGCATGCCCTGGGCTCGCAGGACGAAGCGGGTGAAGAGGCCCACGGGGCCCTCGGGGCGCTCTCGCACGTCGTACGGAAAGCCCGTGCACAGGAGCGCCTGGTTCAGCGAGGCGACGCTGCTGGCTCGCAGCGGCCGGCCATTGAGCGTGGCGCCTTCTCCCTTCGCGGCTGAGAAGAGCTCGTCGAGCATCGGGTCATACACCGCCCCCGCGAGCATTCCGTCCGGGCCCTCCACCGCGACGCTGACGCAGAAGTGCGGCACGCGGTGGGCGTAGTTCGTCGTGCCGTCGAGCGGGTCCACCAGCCAGCGCAGTCCATCCGTGCCCGCGCTGGCGCCGCTCTCCTCGGCGAGGATGGCGTGCGTGGGGTGGCGCTCGCGGATGAACGCGAGCAGCGCCTCCTCCGAGGCCCGGTCCGCGTCCGTCACCAGGTCGATGCCGCCCTTGAGCTCGATGATGCGCTCGCCCAGGAAGCGGTCGGCGAGGATGCGCCCAGCCAGTCGGGCTCCCTCCTCCGCGGTGCGGCGCAGGGCGGCGGGAGTCTCGAGGGCTTTGGCAACCATGATGACGTGCCTCCTGAAGCGTGCGAGCTACGGCGCCGGCTCGGCCAGCAGCGCCTCGATTTCCGACTGGTACTTGGTGAGGAAGTCCTCACCGAATCCCTCATGGACGAAGCGCACCACGCCGCGCTTGTCGATGAGATACATCGTGGGCATCCCGCGAACCTTGAGCGTGCGCTCGGCCACCTGGGCGTTCTGGTCCAGGAGGATGGGCAGCGAGACCTTCACCTCCTTCAAGAACGGCGCGACGGCCCTCGGGTCTTCGTCCACATTGAGCGCGTAGACCTTGAGGCCCCGGCTCGCATACTCGCGGCCCAGGTTCTCGTAGAAGGGCAGCGCGTCCCGGCAGGGCTCACACCACGTGGCCCACACGTCGAGCAGCACCACGCTGCCCCGGTCGCTCGTCAGGTCATACGGCTCGCCGCCCGGGTAGCGCGTCACCTGGAAGGACAGCGGCTCCGAGCGACCCGCCGCGCCCTCGGGCGCCCCAGGGCCACCCGGCTTGTCCGTCGTGAGCGGCGGCATCTTGGAGCGGGCACAGCCCGTGAGCGACAGGGCACCGATGAGGACCGGGAGCAGGAGGCGCATGTCAGGCAGTCTCCCCCGCGCGAGCCCTCAGCGCCACGAGCAGCTTCTCGATGAAGCCGCCAAACGCGCCGTTGCTCATCACGAGCAGGATGTCTCCCGCGCGTGACTCGCGAGCGACCAGGTCCACGAGGGACTGCACGTCGGTGGAGCCCTCGGCCGCGATGCCCTGGGCCTGGAGGTCCTTCACCAGCCGAGGCACGTCGAGCTCCTCGCCGACGGGCACCTTGTCATGCCGCTCCGGCACCTTGAGGCTCGCGCGGGCCGCGCCGGTGAAGGCGTGGGCGTAGTCCTCCTGGTGGATGTTGCGACGGCTGGTGTTGGAGCGGGGCTCGAAGATGGCCCACAGCCGGCGCTCGGGGTAGCGGTGGTGGATGGCGGCGATGGTCTCTCGCACCGCCGTGGGGTGGTGCGCGAAGTCGTCCACCACCAGGATTCCACTCGGCTCGCCGCGCGGCTCCTGCCGGCGCTTCACGCCTTGGAATGTCGACAGGCCCTTGGCGATTTCGTCGAACGTCAATCCCAGCCCGCGCGCGGCGGCGATGACGGACAGCGCGTTCTCCACGTTGTGCAGCCCGCCCATGGGCAGCACCACCGTGCCGAGCACCTGGCCCTTCTCCACCACCTGGAAGCGCGCACCCTCGGCGCCGAAGGACACGTCGCGAGGGACGTAGTCCGCGTCCGCGCCTTCCTTCGCGATGTACGTGATGACTCGGCCCTGGCAGCCCTCGCGCGCGAGCTTCACGGCGTTGGGGTACGCGGCGCAGACGATGAGCTGCCCGTCCTGGGGGATGAGCCGGACGAACTTCTGGAACGTGGCCTCGTAGTGGGGCAGGTCCTTGAAGATGTCCGCGTGGTCGAACTCCACGCTCGTGAGGATGGCCGTGCGCGGGCGGTAGTGGAGGAACTTGGAGCCCTTGTCCCAGTAGGCCGTGTCGTACTCGTCGCCCTCGACGACGAAGTGCGCGCCCTTCCCCACGCGGTAGTTGCCCGCGTAGTTCTGGGTGACGCCGCCCACGAGGAACGACGGGTCCTTGCCCGCCTCGACGAGGACGTGCGCCATCATCGACGACGTCGTCGTCTTGCCGTGGGTGCCGGCGACGACGACGGAGTGGGCTCGCTCCAGGAAGAGGGAGCCCAGGGCCGCGGGGAAGCTCATCTGCTTGAGGCCGCGCTCGCGGGCGGCGGTGGCCTCGGGGTTCACGCGGCGGATGACGTTGCCGATGATGACGAGGTCCGGCTTCGCGGCGTCCAGGTTCTCCGGCCGGTACGGCGACGACGCGGGGATGCCCCACGCCTCGAGCATGTCGCTCATGGGCGGGTAGACATTCTCGTCGCTGCCGGTGACTTCGTAGCCCGCGGCCTTGAGCATGCCGGCGAAGGAGCCCATGCCCGTGCCTGCCACGCCCACCAGGTGGACGCGGCGCACGCTGCCGGGTTCGAGGGTGTCGAGGACGTTGCCGTTGTCGTCAGCCATGTGTTCCCTGCGAGGTAGCGGTGAGGCCGAGCGCCTCCACGACGAAGTCATGGAAGACGGGCCGGAAGTCGCGGATGCGCACCTCTTGGCGTCCGAGCGCCACGCGGTTGGTGACCAGCGCCACCACCAGCGAGCGGCGCAGGTCCACCCAGAGGCTCGTTCCGGTGAAGCCCAGGTGCCCGACGGCGCCCGGAGGGGAGTCGCCCAGGAAGCGGCCCGCGCTGGAGCCGACCTTCGAGGGGGAGTCGAAGCCCATGGAGCGGGTGCTGCCCTCCACGAGCGGGTCCGTGGCGAGCACGCGGTGCCAGAGCGGCCCGGGCGCGAGCGCGGAGTGCTTGCCGGAGCAGCCCTCCAGGATGGCTTGTCCGAAGCGGGCCACGTCCACCGCGGTGCCGAAGAGGCCCGCGTGTCCGGCGACGCCGTCCATCACCCAGGCGTTGTCGTCATCGACTTCACCCAGGCGCGTGGGCTGGGTGGGCACGTTGCTCCACAGGGTCTCCTGGCCGGGCGCGGGCTCGCGGGGACGCGTGGCGCCGGTGGGGGCGGGGAGGGCGTCGGCGGGGAAGTCGGTGAGGCGGTGGAAGCGGGCGGTGAGGTCGAGCGGCTCGGCGACGTGGCGCGAGAAGAGCGTGTCGAGCGGGGCGTTGGCGGCGCGGGAGAGAATCTCACCGAGGAGGATGAAGCCCACGTCGCTGTACGCCGAGCGGGTGCGCGGTGGGGCGGCGAGTGGGGTGTGGGCCGCCGCCTGGATGACCTCGTCGCGGACCCGGGCGCGGGTGGCCGAGGGGCAGGTGGCGTCGAGCAACTCGGGGTGCTGGGTGAGGGCCTGGGCGAAGAAGGGGACGAAGGGGGGCAGGCCGGAGCGGTGGTAGAGCAGGTCCGCGACGGTGGCGCCCGCGTCGCCCACGGGGGTGTTCGGGAAGAAGCGGGACACGAGGGTATCGGGTCCGACCTTTCCCTCGGTCCACAGGCGGAGGAACAGGGCCGTCGTGCTGAGGACCTTGGTGAGCGACGCGAGGTCGAAGCGCGTGTCGCCCCTGACGTTGCCGGCGACGCCGCCGAAGACCTGGACGCCCCGGTGGAGGACGACGGCCTGGGCGGCGGGGAAGACGTCGATGTTCACGGCTTCGTCGAGGAGCGTCTGGAGGACGGCGACGGGGTGCTGCTCTGGAGGAATGCTCATGGGCGCACGGCCCCTTCGAGGAAGGTGAGGCGGGCGGAGTCCGCGTCGAGGCGGACCTGGGTGCCCAGGGCGACGGGGTAGTTGAGGGTGCCGTGGCCGATGGGGAAGCCCGCGGCGCAGGGGAGGCCCTCCTCGCGAGCGAGGTCCAGGAGGACGTCGGCGCTGGAGTAGGCGGCGTCGCGCTCCTCGCAGGAGGTGAAGTCGCCGAGGACGATGCCGCGCACGCGCGAGAAGACGCCCGCGAGGCGCAGCTGGGTCCACATGCGGTCGAGGCGGTAGGGGCGCTCGGTGACGTCCTCGAGGAGGAGGACGGCGCCGTCGAGGGGCGGCAGGTACGGGGTGCCGAGGAGGCACGCGAGGACGGAGAGGTTGCCGCCGACGAGGTGGCCCTCCGCGGAGCCGGGGACGTAGGTGGCGGAGCCCGTCAGGGGGGGAGGGGCCTCGGGGGATTCGAGGAGGCGGAAGAAGTACTCGCGGACCTCGGGGGGCTGCTTGCCGAGCTGGGTGAGGACGGGGCCGTGGATGGAGACGCGGCCGAGGGCCTGGAGGGCGCCGTGGACGGAGGTGAGGTCGGAGAAGCCGGTGAAGAGGCTGGGGGCGGCGTCGGCGAGGGGGAGGTGGGGGAGGAGCCGGGCGCTGCCGTAGCCGCCGCGGGCGCAGAAGGTGGCGCGGGCGGAGGTGTCTGTGAGGGCGTGGGCGAGCTCTTCGGCGCGGCGGGAGTCGTCACCGGCGAGGTAGCGGTGGGCGGCGAAGAGGTCGGGGCGGTGGGTGGGGGTGTAGCGCTCCGCGATGAGGGCCAGGCCGGCTTCGAAGGTGGGGCGGTCGAAGGGGCCAGCGGGGGCGACGACGTGGACGGTGTCGCGGGGGCGGAGGGGGAGGGGCTTGAGCCAACGCACGGGGCGCTTCATAGCACCGGCGATGGGGAGGTCCTTGGGATTCGCGCCGGGACGGACGGGGGCGTGTTGAGTACCTCCGTCCGTCTTCACGCGGACAGTGCGGCTGGCGGGTGGCGCTGGGTCTAGCCGGCCGAGCGCTCCAGGACGGCGGCGAAGAACGCGTCCGTGCCGTGGCGGTGGGGGGTGACGAAGAGGAAGTCGCCCTGGAGACAGGAGTCGTGGAGCCAGCCGGAGCCCGGGCGGATGAGGCGGTAGTCGGGGCGGGAGGCGAGGAAGTCGGCGACGACGTCCTGGTTCTCGGCGTGGTTCACGGTGCAGGTGGCGTAGACGAGTCGGCCGCCGGGGCGGACCAGGTCTCCGGCGCGCTGGAGGATGGCGCGTTGGATGGGAGGGAGGTGGGAGAGGGCGTCGGGGGAGGAGTGGAAGCGGAGGTCGGGGCCGCGGCGCAGGGGGCCGAGCTCGGAGCAGGGGGCGTCGACGAGGACGCGGTCGGCGTCGAGGCCGGGGGAGGGAGGGGTGCGGAGGAGCTGGAGGCGGGTGAGGCCGGCGCGGGAGGAGCGCTGGAGGAGGCGGTCGAGGCGCTCCGGGTTGGGGTCATGGGCGAGGAGGCGGCCGGAGTTCCGCATCAAGGCGCCGAGGAGGAGGGTCTTCCCGCCGGCGCCGGCGCAGAGGTCGAGGACGGTTTCCCCGGGCTGGGCGTCCAGGAGGAGGCCGAGGAGCTGGCTGCCCTCGTCCTGGACCTCGAAGAGGCCCTCTTGGAGGGAGGGGAGGGCGTAGAGGTTGGGGCGGGAGCCCTCGATGTGGAGGGCGAGGGGGCTCCAGGAGCCGGGGCGGGTGGAGACGCCCTCGGAGAGGAGGCGGGAGGCGAGGGCGTCGCGGGAGATGCGGAGGGGGTTGGCGCGGAGGGTGATGGGGCCCGGGACGTTGAGGTGGGCGCAGAAGGGGTCGGCCTCGGGGCCGAGCTCGCGGGAGAGGTGGTCGGCGAGCCAGTCCGGGAGGGAGTACCGGAGGGCGAGGGAGGGGGGAGGGGTGGGGGTGAGGGAGGGGAGCGGGTCGGCTTCCACACCGGCGAGGGCGGCGGCCTCGGGGGCGGGGATGTGTGCGAGGCCGTGGAGGAAGGCGAAGAGGAGGAGGGGAGGCGGGGCGTCGGGCTGGTCGAGGAGGAAGGCGAGGCGGCGGCGCCAGAGGCCGACGTTGAAGAGGGCCTCCTTGAGGGCCTGGCGCTGGGGGCTGGAGAGGGAGCGGTGCGCACGGAGGGTGCGATCCACGACACGCTCGGCGGGGGTTCCCGAGAGAACGAGGGAGAGGGCCTGGGAGGTGATGGGGGCGAGTCCGGCCAGGGCGGACCACGGTTGGTGGAGGAGCCGGGAGAGTGGATCAAACGGGACTGTTGACAGGGGAGGCTCCGTTCTCTAGAAAGCGCGTCATCGCTGCGGCGCCGTACCACAGCGAGGACATATTCCCCGATAGCTCAGCCGGTAGAGCGGGTGACTGTTAATCACTAGGTCCGAGGTTCGAGTCCTCGTCGGGGAGCTGAAGAAAAAGAAGGCCCTGCCAGTTTCTGGCGGGGCCTTTTTGTTTTTGGGTCTTGAGGTTCTTCGCGAAAGGCTGTCATGGCACCTTCTACGCGAAATCGGGGCAGTGCCGCAGGACCCCTGCATCCGTGCGTGGACTGCAAGCGTCCTCTCTCCGCAGGCAAGGAGATTTGTGCTCCCTGCCAAACGCGGCGTGCGGAGACGGAAGCGGAGTTCCGGTTCATCGACTCCCCGCACGGCCCTCGTAGGCTCTGGGCACCAGCGGTTCCTGTGAAAACGACGCTCATCTTGAGTGGGCTCGACCTCGCACGGGGCACATGCGGCGAGTTCTTGGGCAGGTTGGTGGGCCGCCTCCAGTCCGCCCTGAACTACGTTCGAGCTGCGGACGTCCCTTGGCTTTCCGCGCTGCTTGGCGACTTCTGTGAGTTCGAGTTTGAGAGCTCCCGGGTAGCAAGCCACGTTCCTCGGGGAAGAGTGGGTGCACTGCCGTTGGATTGGTTGAAGCTATACGCAAGACACTGGATACAGTCAGAGTATCTCCAGTCGGCTGCGGTTCAGACCCTTGCTATTTCAGCGCTTCAACTCGCAGATGAACACCTCTTCGAACGGGATAGCCCTGGGCGCGACTGGCGGGTTCGTGGCGCTCATCTACACAGCAGTCCGCTCTCCGAGGAGCACTCCCACAAACCTTGGTTCTTCGACGAGGCAAGGTTCAAGAGGGAGTTCACCCAGAAGAACAGGGGGAAGCTCTTGGCTGCGGAAGTTCCTCCAGGGGGACGATTGGAGTTCATCCAGTCTGGGATGTGCTTGGGGGAGGGGTCGTTTGACTTCTATCTCCATCGATTCCACTTGAGTGTCACGGCGATGTCCCCTGGCGATGATGAGCTTGGTTTTCGTACACATCGCCCCAGTGATGCTCAGTTTGATATTCTTGACGATGAGAGTCACATGTTTGTTGGCGTCATCGAATTCAATGGTCAGGAGTATCGTGGGTTGGTTCCGGTTGGCTGGCTCAAGGGGGAATGGCGCCACGGGGGCTTGGAGCAAACTCAAGAGTTCTTCCCTCTGCCTCCATGGCTGGGGATTCCTCTGGATAGGGCTGCTTCTGCTGCTTTGATTCCAGCTCAATCGTTGGACAGAATCCCCGGCAGCGGGGAGACATCCGTCCCGAGTCTTCCTGGATTGAGGACTCAGCCCCATCAAGCCGAGGAGGATGTCTGAAGCCTGGGATTCTGTCGGCCGGAATAGGTAGTACCTCGTACTCCGGTCATGGTGAGCACTTGGTCAAGTCCTGTCGCCGCCAGCCAGAATGAGCTCCACTTCCACCGAAATCACCGAGGACCAGGGGACCACCCGGTGATTTCGAGAAGGCCCTTCGCCCAGGCGCATCAGCCGAGGCGACAACTTCTCTGCCACAGGGAGGAGGTCTGACATCCCGAGGACACCCAGGAGGTCGCCGAAGGTGGGCATGTGTCGCATCCCGTTGACCGGTCTTCTATGGGTGCGGGAGGCTCAACCCATGCGCACCCTTGCTGCCGTTGCTCTACTTGGAGCCGCCGCATGTACGACCCCCTACCAGCGGATGGGCTTTGCGGGTGGCTATCGCGACAGCCTGGCGGCGCCGGGAATCAACCGAATTGAAGTCCGGGGGAACGCCTTCACCAGCATCGAGCAACTCGAGGCGTACTTCCACCGGCGAGCTTCCGAGATTTGCAACGGAAACAAATACGACTGGCGGATGGATTCGGGGGCGTCAAACGACCCAAGTACCTGGACTGCGCGACAGGTCGGGCGCTCCGTCCAGGTCACCGAGACGCCTGGATTCAGGAAGGGCTGGGTGACTGGCCTTGTCGCGTGTGAAGACAGAGGGATGACAGTTGCCACGAAAGCAACCCAGGTCCCCTCGGACAAGGTGCAGGTGATTGAGGTCCGCTCCGGTCGTGTCGCTGCCGTCTCCGCGGACGTCGCCTTCTCCAAGGTGCCTAGTTCAAGTCGCTTCGCCTTCGTCACTGATGGGAGGGTCGCGGCCGTTACCCCAGAGGGGCATCGTGTGTTTGTCGATGTTGCGAAGATTGAGGCGGCCAAGACGCTTGGGTACCGCTTCCTCGCTGACTCCGAATTGGAGAATGGAGTCAACGAGAATGAGGCCGCGGCAACGACCGGTGACAATTCTCCAGGGGCCAATGACACCAACCGCTGAGTCAGTTCTCCGAACGGTGTTGACCGGCTAAACCAAGGATCGTGAATCTCATCCGGCCTCAGGCTGAGCGCCGGAGGTCGGCGCGGCGCAGGGATGGACTGGCGGAACGCTGGGCGGAGCGAGCTGCGAGGTAGGCATGCACCCGGGCCATGAGCCGGTCCATGGTGCGGCAGCGATGATTGCGGGTGACGTTGACGTGCAGGTCGAGCCACACCCGCTCGATGCGATTGCCCTGAGGGCAGTACGGCGGCAGGAAGTGGAGGATGATTCGCCCGCCGAGTTGCGCGAGCACCTTGCGCGTCTTCCTGCTGGAGTGGACGGCGGCATTGTCCACGACGATGCCGAGACGCGAGCGCAGGAAGTACACGCCCGAGTTCAATGCCCAGGCTGTGAAGATGGTGCTGGAAGAGGGCAAGTCCCGGGCGCAGGTGGCCAAGGACCTGGACCTGACTCGCAGCGCGCTGGAGGCTTGGATGAGGCAGTCGCGAACGGACGCGGGCCAGGGGCCGTCCGGGGCGCTGACGACGGGTGAGAAGGAGGAATTCGCTCAGTTGCGCCGCGAGGTGCGCCAGCTGCGGATGGAGCGGGAGATACTCAAAAACGCGGCGGCCTTCTTCGCCAAGGAGAGCACGTGAGGTTCACGGCCATCCAGGAGGAGAAGGCGAACTACCCGGTGGCGATGCTGTGCCGTGTGCTGGAGGTGTCCCGAGCGGGCTACTACGCCTGGGAGGGACGTGAAGCGTCGGCACGCCAGAAGGCCAATGCGGCGCTGGTGGAGCGAATCCAGCAGGTGCATCAGGACAGCCGCCGCACCTATGGCAGCCCACGCGTCCAGGCCGAGCTGAAGGCCCAGGGGCTGCCCGTGGGCCGGCACCGCGTGGCCCGGCTCATGCGCGAGGCAGGGCTCCGCGCTCGTCGACGCAGACGGTTCGTGCATACCACGGACTCCAAGCACAGCCTCTCGGTAGCGCCCAACATGCTGGCTCGCGACTTCAATCCACCAAGGCCCGACCGGACGTGGGCGACGGACATCACGTACGTGCCCACGCGGGAGGGCTGCCTCTACCTGGCAGTAGTGCTGGACCTCTTCAGTCGGCGCGTCATCGGTTGGGCCATGGACCGCTGCATCGACCAGCACCTGGTGCTTTCGGCTCTCGACATGGCGCTCAAAGGTCGCTGTCCCCCAGCGGGACTGCGGCACCACTCGGATAGGGGCAGCCAATACGCCAGTGAGGACTACCAGCGAGCGCTGGCCGCCCGCGGCATCCGGTGCAGCATGAGCCGCAAGGCGAACTGCTGGGACAACGCCGTGGTGGAGAGCTTCTTCTCCATGCTGAAGACAGAGCTGGTGCACGACGCGGACTTCTCGACGCGCGAGGCGGCGAAGGTGGCTTGTTCGAGTTCATCGAGGTGTTCTACAACCGCAAGCGGCGGCACTCCTCACTTGGCTACGTCAGTTCCGCCGAGTTCGAGAAGGCCGCCTCGCAGGTGCCACTGGCTGCTTAACCCACCTGTCCACAGAACCCGGGCAAGCTCAGGGGCCGGCTGAGCACGCCTGCGTACATTTGTGCTCGTCGGAGGACACCCCATGCGTCGTCTCGGCTTCCCCTATGTGATTCCCTACTCGGAAGGCGAGCACGTTGTCTCATTCGGCGCCACACGCGCAGTACTAGAGCCGCTGGGCCAGCCGGCCTACGTGGAAGACGACTCCTCCCGAACTGTGGGAGGGCGCGAGGTCTTCTGGGCGTTTGAGCGCGAAGATGGCCTTCGGTTCGAAGTTGTCTGGAAAGAGCCGTCCGAAGTTGCCGCAGTGCATGCGGACCCCCCTGATGCAGAGCAGGTCATCACCGCGCTGCGTAGCCTCGGACTTGAAGGCCCTTTCGAGAAGCACCAGCTCCCCGAGGGACGCTCCTTGCAGCGCGGTCATGCACGCTGGGCCGTGTGGCTCTTCACAGGACAGAATGCCGCAATGGCGACGGCGGTCTTCTCCAGGAAGCAACTGGCGGACGCATGGCTGGCCAAGACGAGGTACTCCGGGACACTCGCGGCCTACCCGCTCGACAGGCCTCTCTACGACGCTGAGAGGAGTTTCGGCGTTCAGCACTTGCCCGCGGAGGGCTCATCGGAAGCGCAGCAGTACGTTGGCTCCATGGTCGAGAGGTATGTGTACGTGGCCGGAATGCAGGTGTCGAAGAGCGACGATGAACATCGCTGACTTCGTGGTGGGCGTTCGCCGATGAGGGGATGCTACAGCTCTACGAGTGCACTGTTGGATGGGCCTGCAGGCTCCAGTCCCGCATCGCTGCTCACCACCTCCGCATCCACCTCGCCTGGAGACGACCTTCAAGAAGCGCGGGTCTTCGATCCACTCGAGCGCGGAGAATCGCGGGATTGGAGGGCCGCGCAGCAGCGCTCGAGGTGCCGGAATCTAGCGGCAGGGGAGCCTTGAGCCATGCTGGGTTGCGCGAGTGGGCGAGATGAGCAAGCTGGAGGAAATCGAGGTCGCCGGGCACATGGCCCGTGAAGCGCCTCTCCATCCGCCAGCGCAGACCCTTTCGTGCACAAGAGATCGCTTGTCCGCAGCACCAGAAAATCTCGTCCCCAGACCAGGACCAAGAATTCGACGCAGCCCGATTCAACTCATCCCCTTCACTGACGGCCCGCAAGCCCCTCGCGCTCACGAGACCACTCAACCGACCGTCCCGTTTCCAGCGCTCACGGGGCACGTGCTCGAATCGCCGCGCTTTCCCATGCTCGTCTCCACCGCTGGTCACCGGCGCCAGCCGACTCGTCCTGAATGGCCACCTGCGCTCGGTACTCGGAGACTTCACTCCAGACCGACATGGCGCCCAGGCCCCTGAGCCGCCGCGAGGGGCAGTGGTGCCCCCAGAGCGCCCGCCGTCGGTCGGTTACTCTTCGGCTACACCCTGCCCGAGTACGCCGAGACTGTGGACGTCGTCTCCCGCTCCTTTGAGTAGCCCGAGGGCTCGGTGCCTCAGTAGGTATGGGAGTTCGTCGCGCGAAACCGGGAGGAAGAACGGCAGCGGAAGTAATGCCGTACTCGGCCCGAGTGACAGCCAGGGCAGGTAAGCTGCGGATGTGGCACCAACCCGTGGTCTAACGAGAATCCAGCAATGGGCAAGGACAATGGCAGCGGGGCGAACGTCTCCAGGCGCGGGTTCGAGAAAGAGGTGTTCACCGTCATCCGCTCGACGGCGAGAGTCAGCGACAAGAAAGCCCCCGACGACCTCCTGAGAAACATGGTCGCGATGTGGATTTCCGACGTCATGAACAGCGCCGACCTGGAGAAGATGGGGTGGTGGGCGGAGCTCGAGGCCTGGTCGAACAAGAAAGACAAGGCCAAGCCCGCCGCGGCGTTTCTGAAAGGCCTGCTCAAGACCTTCACTTTCGTCATCGAAGACTACCGGGCCACTTTGCCCGCCATGCTGGCGCAGTTCGAAAAGGACATGGCGGTTCGCTACTCGGCGATTCCTCGCTACTACGAGTTCATCCAGGCGCTACAGCAGACGATTTGGGCCAACGTCCCCGTCATATGTTACATCGGCGGCCACGCGAGTGGTGACATGTTTGGGATTGGGGCCTCCGCACTGCTCAAGGAGAGCATGGGCGTGGTCGTCTACAAGGCCGACAAAATCGAGCAGGACCACAGCGACGGCATGCTCAGCTTCTTCTCCGAGTTGCTCGGGGCGAGCCGGGTTCGTCTCGCGGAGAGCTACCAGGAGGCGGTGAGCCGGGACTCCACCTTCAATGGCGTCTTCGAGCTCATGCGGACCCGGAGAGCATTTGCCTGGCTGGCTCCGTACAACATGGGGACCTACTTCCTGCGCTCACAGTTCCAACTGGGAGGCAGTGACTGCTTGAAGGTCGAAGAGAACCGCGGCGTGATTCGCCAAGCGTTCCACGTCGAGCGCATCAAGCATGAGGACGCGCTGCGCCGCTACCTGGCGAAGCACCTGGGCAATCTCTCGGGAGCGTTCGGCCGGAAGGTCCTCGTCCTCTGGAGCCGGTTCACGGGCAAGAAGGGCGAGTACCATCCCGAGCACGACACGAGCTTCAAGGGCCTCGCGCAGATGGCCTGGATGGCCGCGGAGCTGGACTACACGGTCATCATCGCCGGAGACAGGCCCATCGTTCACGAGCAAGTCATCGACAAGGATGCTCGCAGGAAGAAGTATGACGAAATCGTTGGGGCCGTGAACGAATGCTACGGGAACGGCCGGTGCGTCAATCTGACTGAGTTCTGGACGGACCCGGATTGGAAGCACTACTCCGGCGGCAAGCGCGTGGTGCAGTTCCAGCTCTACGAACTCCTCCACCGCCTGTGTGATGTGCGCCACCTTGGAATGCGCAGCGGCAACCTGGAGGCGCTCGCGCTGCTGGGCTATTTCGTGCGCTACATGGAGGAGGAGCAGAGCTACGGCGGCGAGCGCATGGTCGCGTGGCATCAGACGGGAATCGGCTATGAGCGAATCCTCCTGAGCGAGCCCCCCACCCGTGTGGGCAAGTACATCCACCATGACCTGAAGTTGAACAAAAGCGGGTTGTTCAAAATGGGCGTTCTCCAAGCGTCGATGCCGCCCTACATCACTGCCCGCAACCGAGGGATTCCAGGCACTGCGTCTCGCTTCAAGCCCAATTTCGCGGACGAACTCAAGGAGATGGCCGAGAGCCAGAAGGAAGCGCTCGACAAGATTCCCCCGGAGAAGAGGGAGCTCCCGAAGGCGCAGCAGGCCCGGGCCCTCAGCAACAAGCGCGAGGAGCTGAGCAAAAACAGCGAGAAGCCCGGGCATGTCCGCAAGTACGAGAGCGGATTCGTCGACGAGGACCTCCTGAAGATTCTCGCGTACCTGCGTGAAGAGAACCCCTGTCTGGTCCCGGCAAAACGCCGTCCCACGGGCAACCCGGAGGCCATCACCTCCGCGAAGCAGCTCCTGCTCATGCAGGAGATACGGAAGCTCCTGGTTCGCGCCGTCACCTCGTGATGCATGTAACCTCCGCCCCCAAGGCTCCCGGAGAATCACGCGAGTCCTCCGTCAACGGCCTCCCATCACCGACGCTTCGACCCATCTCCACGACGCGGACCCCTGACTCCCACCACCTTGCGGCTGAAGAGGTCCAACAGCACGGCCAGGTACAACCATCCCTCGTCAGTCCAGACGTAGGTGATGTCGCCAGCTCACGTGCGGTTGGGCGCGTCGGGCAGGAAGTTCCTCTCCAATGTGTTCGGCGCCACCGGGTGGTGGTGGGCCGAGTCGGTGGTCCGCACGAAGCGACGCGGGACGCGAGCGCGCACGCCGGCCTGCCGCATCAGGCGAGCCACCCGCTTGCGGGCTACGCGTCGGCCACGCGCCCTCAGCTCCGCGTGCACACGCGGAGCGCCATACGTGCCCCGGCTCTCTTGGTGCACGGCGACTACCTCGACACTAAGTGCCCTGTCTCTCTCCTTGCGCTCAGACTCGGGCCGGTTCGCACAGGCGTCATAGCCACTGCGAGAGACGCCCAGGTGACGACAGAGAGCGGCAACCGGAAAGCGGGCCTTCTCCGCGTGGATGAAGCGGAACTTCACTTCATCTCCTTCGCGAAGAAGGCCGCTGCATTTCTTAGTATCTCCCGCTCCAGCCGCAGCTCGCGGTTCTCCTTGCGCAGCCGGGCCAGTTCCTCGCGTTCCGCTGTCGTCAACGCACCGGCCTTGCCCTCGCCCCTGTCCATCTTCGTCTGCGCCACCCACAGCCTCAGTACAGACTGCGTCAGGTCCAAGTCCCGGGAGACCTGGGGGAGGGACTTGCCCTCCTCCAGCACCAGCTTCACCGCCCCAGCCTTGAACTCCGCCGAGAACTCACGGCGCGGCCTCCGGGGCTTCTTCTGCTTCTCCTCGTTCGCGGACATCCCGTGCTCCTTCCCTCACATTTCGGGTGTCCACGGAACTGGCTCTCCCGCACTCCGATAGAGTCAGAACAACTCCCCGCAATGACAACACTCTCGCTCTCGAAGCTCGTGCACCCGAGCCGCCGGGTGGACGCTTTCGCGACACGGGCGCCTCTTGTTGCTGCCTGTCGCGGAGAGGTGGCGACTCCATTTGTCCGGCGGCCTGGCCTTCCTCCAGGTCGCTCATCTCGTCCACTTCTGCCGCCCAGCGTGGCTCAAGGCTCCCCTGCCGCCAGTCTTCGGCACCTCGAGCGCCGCTGCGCGGCCCTCCAATCCCGCGCTTCTTGAAGGTCGTCCCCAATCACAGGATGTCAGCACCGTTCTGCTGACGTCACGAGCCGGTCACAGCCTTGGTCACGAGGCTTGCCTGGAGGCGCCCCACTCGGGGTGCCGACCGTCCTTCAGCCCTTGCGTCATGCGCGGATATCTTGGGGCTCCGCGTTCTCCAAGGACTCCGCGCGACCGCATGGACAGGACTGCCACCTTCTTTCGATGACACCCGACGATCCCAACCATTTCACGGTAGCTTTCCTGTTTCATGACAGTCGATTGCGCTTCGCACTTCGGGGTCCTTCTCATGGCCGATTCCCGGACCTCCAGTCCGGTGAGTCGACACTCGATCAACACCTCATGACCCCATTCCGAAGTCTGTGGCTCGCGGCCGCCCTCCTGATGGCCGCCTGTGGAACGACTGAGCTCGTGCCGCCCGACGACGTACAGGAAGCGACGACGGCCCAGGGCCTCTCCACGCTCTCCGTGCGAGGAACCACCAGCGCGAGCGGCCTGGACACCACCACCCTCTCCATCCCCACCCCCGTCGGTACGGCCGCCGGAGATGTGCTGGTGATGCAGTTGAGCAATCGCGAGGCCGTCACCGCCGTCGCCACCCCGCCCGCTGGCTGGACGCTGCTGCGCTCCGAGCAGAGCGCCTCGGCCATCAAGTCCTGGCTCTTCCTCCGCGTGGCCAGCGCGGCCGAGCCGAGCAGCCACACCTTCACCCTCGACCTCGCCAGCGCCATGGCGGCCACCCTGGTCGCGGTGTCGGGCGCGGACCCGCTCGAGCCCGTCGACGTGCACGTGGGCCAGAAGAATGGCAACAGCGCGAGCCTCGCGCTGCCCGTCGCCACCACGTCGTCCGCGAACGGCCTCGCAGTGTGGTTCTCGGCCCAGGTCTGGGGAGGCACCACGTGCCCCGCGGTCCACACCCCTCCGACGGGCTTCACCGAGCAGCTCGACACCTGCCTCGCCTCGTCGTCGCGCGGCATGCTGCACAGCTCCGCCACCTCGGAGCTCGGGGCCGCAGGTGCCCAGCCCGCCTTCACCGGCAGCTCCACGCTCCCCAACACCAACATCACGCACGCGGTGGTGCTGCGTCCCCTCCAGCCGCCGGCCACCGGGGAGATCACCTTCGTCGGCACCACGCACGCGAGCGGCAAGACGGTCACCAGCCTGACCCTCTCGACCCCTACGGGCGTCGCCGCCGGTCACGTGCTGCTGGCGCACCTTGCGAACCGGAACCAGATCGCCGCCGAGATCACCCCGCCTGCGGGTTGGACGCTGGTGCGCACCGACATGAGCACCTGGAGCATCCGCGGCTGGGTCTTCGTCCGCGTCGCCACCGCCGGCGAGCCCGCGAGCCACACGTTCCAGAGCTCCATCGCGAGCTACCTCGTCGGCAACCTCGTGGCGTATGCCGGCGTCAATCCGGCCAACCCGATCGACACGCACGCAGGCAAGAGCAACAGCAGCTCGACCGTCTTCACGACACCGCAGCTGAGCACCTCGACCCCGGGCGGGGCCGCCGTCTGGTTCGGCGCGCAGGCGTGGACCGGCGCCGCATGTCCGACCCCGGCCATCGAGCCCCCCGTGGGCTTCGCCGAGACCTACGACACCTGCCTGGTGTCCTCGTCACAGGGCCTCGTCTTCAACGCCGCCTTCATGCCCCTCGCAGGTGCCGGCATCCAGGGCCCGTTCAACGGGAGCTCGACGTTCGCCGAGACCAACGTCGCGCAGGTCGTCGCCCTTCGCCGCGCCGAGGTCGCACCGCCCGCGGGGGTCGCGTTGCGTGGGAGCTCGCGCCACAGCGGCCTGTCGATCTCTTCGCTGTCGATCCCCAAGCCGTCGGGGACCGAGGCCAACGACGCGCTCATCGCGCGGGTGACCGTGCGCAACAACATCACCGCGACCGTCACGCCGCCCGCCGGCTGGACGTTCCTGCGCTCGGAGCAGAGCGCCTATGCCATCCGCACCTGGATCTTCTACCGCGTCGCGGGCGCCTCCGAGCCCGCGAGCTACGCGTTCGGACTGGACGCGACCACCCACATGGCGGGGAGCGTGGAGTCCTTCAGCGGCGTCGATCCGCTCCAGCCGATCGACGTGCACGCAGGCCAGAAGAACGGCGACTCCGCGTCGTTCACCGTGCCCGATCTGGTGACCGTTGGCGTGGGGGGCCTCGCCGTCTGGTACGGCTCACAGGTCTGGCCGGACGCCACCTGCCCGGCCACCGGCATCGAGCCGCCGCTCGGCTTCACCGAGGCCTTCGACGCGTGCCTGGGTCACGCCAACGGACTGCTCTTCAATGCGGCCTACCGGTCGCTCACCGCGCCGGGCCTCCAGACGGGCCTCTCCGGCAGCTCCGCGTTCGTGCAGACCAACACCGCGCACGTGATCGTCCTGCGCGCCGCCAACGCCCCCCGTTGCATCGTCGGGGACACGTACGCGAGCACCTTCACGCTCCAGGGTACCGTGGCCGCGCCGCAGATCGTGGAGCCCTCGGGCCTGGCCGCGAGCCGCGTGGTCGGCAACGCGCTCTACGTGCACAACGAAGACACCACCGCGCTCGTCGCGATCAACACCCTCAACGCGAGCACGCTCGGCACGTTCAACGTGACCAACGTGACGCCGGCCGACTGGGAGGACCTCGCAACCGGGCCCTGCCCGAGCGGCTCGTGCATCTTCATCGGTGACATCGGGAAGTGGAGCGCCAACTTCCCTCCGGGGGGCAGCCCCACGTCGTTCACGATCTACCGCCTGCCCGAGCCGGATCTCGCCAACGGCCAGACCTCGGGGGGGCTCGTCGCCGAGGCCTTCCCGTTCGTCTATCCGGACGGCTCGAAGGACGCGGAGTCGCTGATGGTGCACCCCACCACCGGGGACATCTACGTCGTCACCAAGAACGGGGACACGGGGCAAAGCGGCGTGTACAAGTTCCCCCAGCCGCTGACGCCGGGCGTGCAGGCCACGCTGATCCACGTCCACACGATCCAGCTGCCGCTGAACGGAGACGCCAACTTCTCGGCCGCGACCGCGGCGGCGATCCACCCATGCGCGGATCGCTTCCTCCTTCGCACCTACCGCACCGTCTACGAGTTCCGTGCGACTCCGGGACTCGGCTTCGAGTCGGCCGTCTTCGCGACGCCCGTCACGCTGACCGACACCTCCGAGGGCCAGGGTGAGGCGATCGAATACGAGGCCAACGGCGCGGGCTACTTCACGATGAGCGAGAGCCCCTCGCCCTTCAGGCTCAAGCGCGTGCCCCTGCGGTAGGACCGCGTCGACACGTCGAGGAGCAAGGCCGGTCGTGGGGCACGTCCCCATTGCCGGCCTTGCTGTTCCGACTTGGGAGCTCGCGCGGTCAAGTCCCGACTCGTGTGGAGTTGGTGCGGTAGCGGCGGTCATCCCAGATGCCAGAGACTTCGAGGGCGACTGCGGTGATGAGGCGAAGGGCGCTGGCGCGGTCCGGGAAGGAGCCCACGGAGCGGATGCGGCGCTTCACTTCGCCATGAAGTCGCTCCAGGCCATGGGTGCTGCGAAGCCGCTTCCAGTGGGCCTCGGGGAAGGAGAAGAAGCAGGTGCGCGTCCTGCACCGAATTGCCGCCGCTCCCGGTGAGCCGCTGCACCGCCGGGCGCTCTCGTCATCAAGAGGTGACCTTCTGGGGACGCAGCAGCGCGGCGGCCAGCACCACTCCGTAGACCACCGCGCTTCCATGGACCCCGAGCGCGAAGGCGAGCGAGGCACCACCATGCAGCACGGTCAGCGCGTCCACGGTGGGCATCACGATGGTGGCGAGGACGAAGACACCCGCGGCCTTTCGCTGCCGGATGGCCACCAGGGCGAACATCGCCAGTGCCAGGCCGAAGTCCCTGCCCGCCTTGACGTAAAGCCAGGGGATGACCTCGCTCCCGGAGTCGGTCAGGCCGAAGCCCCTGGCCGCGCTTATCGGGTCCAGCGCGCCTCGGAGGCTGAGGAACAGCAGGAAGGCGCCCAGCAGCAAGGTGAACAAGGCCGTGGGCGAGGTGAGCCTCCAGGACAACTGTGAATGGCTCGGGTTCATGAGGCCTCCAGATGAAGCGCGGGTGTCGTTCATGGCCGAGAATGTGACGGAGTGGCCGCGGAGACGCTATTCGCGGACGGCTCAACATTTTGTCTGAAACGCTCAGGGCGCGAGCGCTGGAGGCAGCCCGCTGCTAGCCTCGAGGACATGGACCTCTCGCATGCTTCCGACCTGCTGGGGCAGATTCTCGAGCGAACCCGTCTGAGAGGGGAGCTCTACTGTCGCACCGTGGCACGGGCCCCATGGGGGCTACGCTTTGCTCCCACGGCCTCTGCGACCCTGCACCTGATCATCTCGGGCTCCTGTCACCTGACGCAGGGCCGGGACGCCGTCTCGCTGGGGCCTGGTGATGTCGTGCTGCTGCCGCGCGGCGACGGGCATGCCGTCGCGGACTCGCCCCGCAGCCCCAAGCTGAGGCTGGAAGAGTGGTTGGCGACACGTGGCGAAGGGGCCTCCTCGTATGTGCTGGGCGGGGCCGGCGTCGAGTCGCGGGTGCTCTGCGGCTTCTTCGCGTTCGACGAGCCGGGGGCGCACCCCGTGTTGCGGCTGCTTCCCGAGCGGGTCCACCTGCGGGGGGCTTCCGAAGATGCGCGTGCCCTGTTGCCCATCGTGTCGCTGCTCGAACGGGAGTACGAGAGGGGAGAGCGAGGCTCCTCGGTCATCGTCTCTCGGTTGCTCGACATTCTCCTGGTGCAGGTGCTTCGGGCGTGGGCGGACGCTCAGCCACCGGGCGGCGCGGGCTGGTTGGGGGCGCTCGGCGACCGGACGCTCGCCAGCGCCCTGGGCTGGATGCACGCGGAGCCGGGGCGGAGCTGGACAGTGAGCGAGCTGGCGCGGCGCTCAGGAACCTCGAGGGCGACACTCGCGCGGCGCTTCGCGAGCCAGGTGGGCGTGGCGCCTCATGAGTACCTCACGCGACTTCGGATGCAGGAGGCCGCACGCGCGCTGCGTGAGGGACAGGATGGGCTCGCGGCCATCGCGGGCTGCGTGGGTTACGAGTCCGAGTTTGCCTTCAATCGGGCTTTTCGGAGGGAGATGGGAGTGCCTCCCGGCGAGTACCGGCGCAAGGCTCGGGAGGGCTGATGCTCCTGGGCCACTTCCTGAGTGGAACTGCGTCATCGCGGGGTGGCCCCATGGCCGTCACGACACGCTCACGGCATGAGCAGCCGAGGGTTTCTCTCACGTGCCCCTGCTTCTCGATGCGGCCGGGAATGTTCTCGAATAGGCCGCCTGGCCGGCCTTCTATTCGCCCGATGCGCGGGCCTGCCGCCCGTGCGCGAGGCAGAGCTGCTCACGCCGTGGGCCAAGGCGAAGGACGCGCCCGTTGCACCGGCCGCCTCCGGTCAGGGCGGGTAGGGCGCGTCGCGAGCGGGAAGGGCAGGGCCCCTGTCATCGGGACCTCTGCCTGGCGGCCGGGCGCGCGCGGCCACCCATCGAGACGCGCTAATGCAACCGGGCCTGCAGTGACTTGACGCACGCCAGACGGCCGTTCCGCGTCCGGGCCTGCTCGAGTGCGGCGCGTGCGCCCGCGAGGTCCCCCGACGCGGCGAGCACGTGGCCTCGGAGGGCGAGGAGGCGCGGGTCCTCCGGCATGAAGGTCAGGGACTTGTCGATGGCGGAGCGCGCCCGGGCGAGGTCGGCCGCCAGCGGCGAGGGCCGCGCGAGCACGACCTCCGTCTCCAGGCGCCAGCCGTCGGGGCTGCTCGCATCCTCGGCCTTCATGAGCTGCGCGTACCGGTCCGCGGCGGTGAGGGCCGGAAGGGGGTCGAGCCCGCGTCCCGCCAGCCACGCCGCGCGGTGCAGCTCGACCTCCGCCATCCGGCCCCGCATCGCCGGGTAGACCCCGGCCTTCACCACCTTCTCGAGCAACGGCCTGGCGCGGGCGACCTCGGGCTCGGGGTCCCGTCCCGTCAACACCGCGGCCTGGACCTTGAGCACCTCGAGCTCGGCGAACTGGGCGGCGGCGACGATGTCGGTGTCGACGCGCGTCCACAGTATCGCGGCCCAGGGCGCCACCGTGGCCAGCGCGTCGTCGGGCCCCCGTCCCTCGAGGAGCACGGACTCGGCCCAGAGGACCGCGATCTGCACGCCGAAGCCGGCGAGCGCCGTCTGGCCCTCGCCCCTCGAGAAGGCCTCGCCGATGATGTGGGCCGCCTCCGCATAGCGCGCGTCGGCCGCCTCGCCAGCGGACCAGCGACGGGTGGCGTCCTGGCGTATGGCCTGGGCGAGCATGATGCGCGATACGATGGGGCGGTCTCCAATCTCCGCCACCCGGCGCGCCGCGACGAGCGCCGCCTCGATGTCCTTGGTCGAGTCGCCGCCTCGGATGCCGGTGGTCTCGGCTCGGTCCGCGTACATCTGCGAGAGCAGCGAGGGCGGGACGCTCGACTCGGGAGAGAGCCCGCCCGCGCGCGTCGCCGCCGCGATGCCCTTCTCCCAGGCCCAGTCCACCGCGTAATGGGCATCGCGCAGCTCACGCGCGTAATTGAGGCAAGCCCAGGCGAGCCGTTCCCATGCGGAGCGGTTCGAAGGCGCGGCCCGCGTCGCGGCGTCGGCGGAGGTGACCGCGGCGAGGAGGCTCGGGCCCGGGTCGATGCCGAGCATCCGCGCGAGCCGTCCCTTCTCCGCGAAGATCTCGGAGCGCACGACCAGCAGGTCCGGGTCCTTCGGAGCCAGGGCGAGCCCTTCGGCGAGGACCGCGAGCGCCGGGTCGAAGCGGTCGGCGCGGATCGGCTCTCGCTGCTGGCGGACGACGCCCTCGTGCATGAGCGCCTGGGCGAGCAGGAGGCGGGGGCGGGGGGCGCTGCGTCCTATCTCCGCCGCGCGTCGGAGCGCCGGGATGGCCTGGGCGACGGGCGTGAGCGTCCCGTCAAGGTCTCGCGTCTCGTAGACCTCGAGGGAGCGGCGCAGCCACGCCTCTCCCTCGAGTGTGCTCGCCTCGAGCGGGTCGGCCCCGGCCTCGCGCGCCGCCTGGGCGAGCGCGGCGGCGTCGGCATTGCGCTCCTCCACGAGCGCGATGCGGGCCTCGAGGAGGTCGCGGTCGGCGCCGGTCGCGGCGGGGACGAGCCGCAGGCGCGCCACGGCGGGCTCGCGGAAGCGCGCCCGGAGCGCGGCGATTCGGCCCTCCTTCCGCTTCGGGTCGTCGATGCGCGGGAGCTGGGCGCGTTCGCGCGCGTAGCGCTCGCCGTCCAGCAGGCCGAGCGCGAGCGCCGCCTCGGGGTGATGGAACCCGAGCGTCCACGCCCGCTCGAGCGCCTCGCGGGCCGGGTCGGCGTCATGGAGGAGCTGGAGGCCGCGGCCGATGGCGAAGGCCCGCGCGGCCGCTCCAGCGCTGCCGTCCGCGCGCCGCAGCGCGTCCACGGAGGCGCGGATGGTCACGTACACCGGCGAAAGGTCGTGCGCGGGCGACAGGTGCGCGATGCGCATCGCGTTCTCCATGCGCTGCGCCTCGGCGCCCAGCCGCGCGGCCTCGAGCGCGTCCAGGCCCGCCCGCCGCTCGGCGAACGCGGCCCACGCCACGCCGAGCACCACCGCCGCTGTCGCCACGGCGGCGGCGCGCGCCGCCACCGGGTTGCGCCGTGCCCACTTCGTGGCGCGGTAGGCGAGCGTCGGCGGCCGCGCCAGCACAGGCTCGCTGCGCAGGAAGCGTCCGAGGTCCTCGGCGAACGCCAGCGCCGAGGGGTAGCGCGCGGCCGGTTCCCGCTGCATCGCCCACGCGGCCACGAGCGCCAGCTCGCGAGGGACCTCGGCGCCGAGGGCCGGCGGCTCATCGGCGAGGATGCGCCGGAGCAGGAGCGCCGGCTCGGAGCGCCCCGACGCCTCGGCGAGCCCGTGGAACGGCGGGTGCCCGGCGAGCACCGCGTAGAGGGTGGCGCCGAGCGCATAGACGTCGGCGCGGAAGTCCACCGGGCCCGTGCTGGCGAGCTGCTCGGGCGCCATGTACTCGAGCGTGCCCGCAGGAAAGCCGGAGTGGGTGAGCCCACCCTCCTCGCAGTGGGCGAGGCCGAAGTCACCGAGCCTCGCCAGCGGCGCGCCCGGCCCTTGCTCCACCAGCACGTTGTCGGGCTTCACGTCGCGGTGCACGAGCCCCTGGCGATGGGCGGCGTCGAGCCCGAGGGCCGCCTGGCGCACCAGCTCGACGCGGGTGGAGAGCGTGTGGTCCGCGGCGAGGTCCGCGAGCGTCTTGCCCTCGACGAGCTGGAGCACGAGGCACGCGCGGCCCTCCAGCGAGCCGACCGCGTGCACACGGACCACGTTCTCATGCTCCACTCGTGCCTGCAGCCGCGCCTCGAGGACGAGCCGCTCGGTCTCGCGCGGGTCGTCGCCGCGCAGGAACTTCACCGCCACCGCGCGCTCGAGCGTGGAATCGAAGGCGCGGTGGACCTGGCCCATCCCGCCCTTCCCGAGCAGTCCCTTGAGCACGACGCGTCCGTCCAGCGGTTGTAGCTCCACCGTTATTGCCCCTCCGGGAGGGCCTCGGCCATCCGCCGCGCGACCTCGACCAGCTCCGTGTCGCCGTAGTTGGAGAACCCGATGCGCAGCCCCGAGACGGCACCGCCATCGAAGGCGAACTGCCGGCCGGCCTGGAATGCGACCCCGCGCTCGAGGCCGCGCCGTGCCCAGGCGTCCACGTCCAGCCCCTGTCGCGTGCGGGCCCACAGGGCGAGGCCGGACGTGGGCGGGTCGAAGATGAGCGCGGTGCCGAGGTGCTCCGAGAGCGCGTTCGCGAGCACGTCGCGGCGGTGGCGATAGATGGGGTGCATGCGGTTGAGGTGGCGCTCGATCTCGCCGTCCTCGAGGAGCTCCGCCATCGCCCGCTCGAGCGCGGGGTCACCGTGTCGGTCGAGCGCGTCGCGGGCGGAGCGCAGCTGCGCCACGAGCGGCGCGGGCGCGTGGACGAAGCCGAGGCGGAGCCCGGGGCTGAAGATTTTCGAGAGCGAGCCCACCAACACCACCACGCCCGCGCGGTCCTCCGCGGCGAGTGGCGGGGGCAGGGCTCCTTCGAACTGGAACTCGGCGTCGTGCTCGGACTCGAGCACGGCGAACCGGTGGCGCGCCGCGAGGGCGAGCAGGCGCGCCCGGCGCTCCGGCGAGAGCGCGACCACCGAGGGGTACTGGCGCACCGGGGTGGTGAGCACCGCGCGCAGCCGCTCCGTCGAGAGGAGCCGCTCGAGGGTGTCCACGTCGAGCCCCTGCGCGTCCACCGGCACCGGCAGGCAGCGCGCGCCGGCGCGAGCGCATGCCGCCCACGCGTCCCTCGCGCCGAGCGCCTCGACCGCCACCGCGTCGCCCGGCCCGAGCAGGGCGTGGGCAACGAGGGCCAGCGGCAGTTGCCCGCCGCGAGTGACCACCAGGCGCTCCGGCGCGGCGGCGACGCCACGGGCCGCGCGCAGCGTTCGCGCGAGCGCCTCGCGCAGGGCGGGGTGGCCCTGCGGGTCGTCCAGCGCGAGCGTGCCGCGCGGATTCACGGTGAGCGCACGGCGGTAGGCCCGCGCGAGCGCGGCGCCAGGCAGGAGGCGCGGGTCGGGGTTGCCGGTGGCGACGCGGAGCAGATTGCGGGCGGCGTCGGGCACCGCGGGGCCTGGGGGCCGGTGGAGGTCGAAGCCCATGCCGGCGCCCGTGAGCTCCGCGGCGGGCCCGGGCGGAGTCTCGGAGGCGCCTGGAAGGCGCCGCGGCGGCGTGGGGACGACGATGCTCCCCTCGCCCGGAGTCGCCACCAGCCAACCTTCGTCGGCGAGCTCGCGGTACGCGGCCATCACCGTGTTGCGGGACACGCCCAGTCCGAGCGCGAGCGTGCGGTAGCCCGGGAGCGCGTCTCCGGGCCGGAACCGGCCGCGGTGAATCTCGGACATGAGCGCATGTGCAATCTGCAGGTAGACCGGGCGGTTGGAGCGTGGGTCGAGGGTGATGGTCGGGATGCCGGGGGCCACGGCTGCTCCGGTTGCTGGCTGCGTGGCCACACGATACGTCGCGGGTGGCCACTTCGCTCACGGTGGAGTGAGGGTGAGCCGACCTCCTACCCCTCGCTCAGGGGTGGCCCAGCCTACTTGTCGCGAGTGCACCTCCTCCCGTGCCGCGGGCCAGGGGAATAGTCGGCCTCGACGTTCCTCTCCACCGGAGTCTCCATGCCTCGCGCCTCGCCCTGCACCTGCCGTGCACTTCTCCTGGTCTCGCTTGTGGCGCTTGCCGCGTGCGGTGGCGGGTCCACCAACGGGGCCGGCGATGGAGAAGCAGACAGCGGCTGGGGAGTCGCCGGGGACGGAGGAGACGGTGGTGGAGCAGACGGCGGCGACGGAGGTGGACGAGACGGCGGCGGAGGAGGAGACGACGGGGGCGGGAGAGGAGACGGCGGCGGAGACGCCGGGGGCGGCGGCGGAGGAGACGACGGAGGCGGAGGAGACGACGGCGGCGTGGCAGCGCCATCCGCGCCCACGAACCTCGTCGCGCGGGCCACGAGCTCCCAGGGCGTGGAGCTCACCTGGATGCCGCCGTCCGCAGCCTTCACCGGCTTCGAGGTCGAGCGCTCCGTTGCGAGCGGCGGGCCCTTCACGCTCATCGCGAGCCCACCTGCCTCGGCCCTGGGCTACGGCGACATGGGGCTCGCCACCGGGAGCACCTACTTCTACCGGGTGCGCGCGGTGAATGGCGCCAGCGTGTCGGCGTTCACCTCCGTCGTGAGTGTGAGCACGGCCGCGGCGTTGCCGCCCAACGCGCCGACCGGCCTCACCGGTGTGCAGGAGGTGGTGGCGTCCGCCAGCGTGGCGCGGCTCGCCTGGACCGACGCCGCGACCGACGAGACCAGCTACGAGGTGCAGCACTCCAGCGAGTTCGTCTCCTGGGGCTCGACCGTCACGCTCCCCGCGGGCTCGACCGGCTGGGTACACGAGAGCCCGGTCTTCGCCACCAACAACTACCGCGTGCGGGCCGTGGGCGTCGCGGGCGCCTCCGCCTGGGTGCAGGTCTCCGTGTACAACGGCCCCATCGTCATCGGAACGTTGTGCCCGGCCACGGAGGGCACGTCGGCTTCCACGCTGTCGCAGACCTCGCTCCGGCTCGGCTGGACCTGGAACATCTGCGGTGGCGTCGCAATCGAGCGCGCGCTGTCCGCCACCGGCCCCTGGGCCGAGGTGGCCCGCTTGGGCAACTTCATCTTCGGCGGGCCGCCCAACGGTACGTGGGATGACACGGGCCTCGCGCCGGGCACCCCCTATCACTACCGGTTCCGCACGCTCCCCCTCTTCGCCCCCACGACCTCCGGGCCGCCGTGGTCGCCCTCGGGCTACACGGCGCCAGTCTCGGCGACGACGGTGTCGCCTGTCGTCATCGCCACGCCCACCGGGCTCTCCGCGACGGTCACTTCCGCCACGAGCGTGAGCCTCTCCTGGACCGACGTGGCCCAAGACGAGACGGGCTACTCCGTGGAGTACGCCACCGCGGCGGCGGGACCCTTCACCGAGGCCTTCCGCCTCGGCGCCAACATGACCATGACGAGCGTGAGCGGCCTCACTCCCGCGACGGCCTATTGGATGCGCGTGCGCGCGGTGAAGGGGACGACGAGCTCCGCGCCCTCCAACGGAGTCTCGTTCACCACCGCGACCCGCGCCGTGCTGCGCACCACCGGTGACGCCACCGTGATGGAGAGCACCGCGCTGCTCTCCAACCAGAACGTGACCCTGCCCTCCGGACCGAATGACGTGGGCTGCTTCTTCACCTGGACCATCGGCCCGGGAGGGCAGGCCCTCTTCCACAACTGTGGTGGCTCCGCGCTCCGGTTCGACACGGCGGCGCTCTCGGGGAGGAATGTGCTCGTGGCGGCGCTCGTGATGTACCCCTGTGCCCTCGCCCCCCATCCCGTGTCCGACGCGCGCTACCTGGTCCGGGCGCTTGCCGGGCCGTGGAGCCCGTCCTCGGTGACCTTCAACACGCTGCCGCAGGTCTACACGGCAGGCTCGTGGTGGCTGCCGGCGCCGACGGCCGGTGGCGCGCAGTCCTGGGACGTGACGACGGTCGTGAAGAACTGGGCGAGTGGGACCTGGCCCTCGAACGGCCTCTACGTGGGGCAGTCCCCCATCACGGACCGCGTACCGACCTGGAACGGGCAGACCTGGGACAACCAGAACCAGGTCACGAGCTACTGCAGCCTCGAGCAGACGGGTGGCTCCATCGACTACGTCCCGGCCCTGCACGTGGACTACCGGTAGGGGATGGCCCCCGGCGGCGACTCCTGCTCACGGCATGGAGTCGTCGACCGTGCCCGTCACTCCCTCCATGTGCCCGCCGAGGGGCTCGAAACACAGCGTGAACGAGCGGCGCGCGCGGTGGAGGCGCGCGCTGAAGTGACCGGTTGAGCGTCGTCAGCTGAACAGGATTCCTGAAGGAAATGGACCTCCATGACGATGTCCGAATCCGGCGAGTCCATCTCCTGGCGCGGTGCTAGCCTGCACTCATGTCGACGCTCGCCGGCGCCACTGCGCTCCCTGACGCTCACACCTGTGCGCAGGCGCGGCTTACCCGTGACCCACGCTTCGACGGGCTGTTCTTTACCGCGGTCACCAGCACCCAGATCTACTGTCGCCCCGTCTGTCCGGCGCCGACGGCCAAGCGCTTCACGTATTACGCCAGCGCCGCCGCCGCGGAAGCCAGCGGCTACCGGCCTTGCCTGCGATGTCGCCCGGAGCTGTCACCCGGCGACGGCACGTGGCGTCGGGGCGATGCGCTGTTGGCTCGCGCTTTGAGCCTGATCGAACAAGGGATTCTCGACGAACAGCCACTGTCGGCGCTCGCCGAACGCGTCGACATCGGCGAACGCCAGCTGCGTCGGCTGTTCGTTGAACGCCTCGGCGTTTCGCCAACGGGGGTGCATGGCACGCGACGCTTGTTGTTCGCCAAGCAGCTGCTGACGGAAACGGCGATGCCCATCACCGAGGTCGCGCTTGCGGCCGGCTTCGGCAGCCTGCGCCGCTTCAACGCGGCCTTCCTCGAAGCCTATCGGATGGCTCCGCGCGACCTGCGCAAGCAACGAGTCGAGATTCCCGGCGAGACCTTGAGGCTGCGCCTGGGTTACCGCCCACCCTACGACTTCGACGCGATGCTCGACTTCCTCCGCGAGCGCGCGCTGCCCGGCGTCGAAGTCGTGGATGCCACGAGCTACTCGCGAGTGATTGGCTCGGTCGACGCGCCGGGCTGGCTGCGAGTTTCGCAATGGCCCGCATCGCATCGCCTGGCGGACGCCCATGCGCTGCGGCTCGAACTACACGGCGCGCGCCCTTCGCAGATGCTGGAGGTCGTCCATCGGCTGCGACGCATGTTCGATCTCGACGCCGACCCGCGGGCCATCATCGAGTCGCTCAGCGCCGATGCGCGGCTGCGTCCATTGCTGAAGCAGCGCGCGGGACTGCGCGTTCCCAGCGGCTGGGACGGATTCGAGAGCGCGGTGCGCGCGGTCATCGGGCAACAGGTCAGCGTCGCCGGTGCACGTACGCTGGCGACGCGCCTTTCGCATCACTTCGGTCAGCCACTGTCCGCACCACTCGCGCCTGGACTCGACCACCTCTTCCCCACGCCCGATGTGCTGGCCGACGCCGACCTGGGGGTGATCGGCCTGACACACGCGCGTGCGCAGACTGTACGAACCCTGGCGCGCGCACTTCTGGATGGCCACGTCGACTTCAGGCCGGAGCGCACGCTGGACGATTTCACGGTGCGCTGGGGCGCGTTGCCCGGCATCGGTTCGCGGACCGCGCATGACATCGCGTTGCGCGCATCGGGCCACCCCGATGCATTCCCCGCCAATGACCTGGTGCTGCAGCGCGCTGTCCCCAATGATGGTTCGCGCCTGAGCGCGAAGGCGCTGACCGCGCGGGCGGAAACCTGGCGTCCCTGGCGCGCCTATGCGGTGATTCATCTGTGGAAGGATTCGATGGGGCCCGCGAAGGCCACATCCATGCGCAAGCGCACGCGGCCCTAGAGTGCACGAGCCAGAAAGGGGAGGGTGACCGCGTCATGCAAAGCAACGTGTTCTATCGCCACATCGAAAGCCCGGTCGGGGCGTTGCTGATTGCCGGTAATGACGCGGGCCTGCGGCTGATCGAGTTCCAGGCACCGCGCCACCCGATGCGCCGTGGCGAGGATTGGCATGAAGGCGACCATGTGGTCCTTCGCGACACTCAGCAGCAACTGGGCGAGTACTTCGCGGGCAAACGCCGGGGCTTCGAATTGCCTCTGGCGCCGCAGGGGACGCAGTTCCAGTGCCAGGTGTGGTTGGAGCTCGCCAACATCCCATTTGGCGGCACGATCAGCTACGCCGAACTCGCGCTGCGCGTGCACAAGCCCACGGCGACGCGCGCAGTGGGCGCGGCGAATGGGCGCAATCCGATTCCCATCGTGCTGCCCTGTCATCGCGTGATTGGCGCAGACGGCAGCCTCACCGGATTCGGCGGCGGCTTGCCGACCAAGAAGTTCCTGCTGCAGCTGGAAGGAGCGATGCCGCGCCAGGTGGATCTGTTCGCGTGAGAGGGAAGAGCAATCCCCTCCCTCCACGCGTCGACCCAACAGCTCGAGGCTCAGTAAGCGCTGAAGTCAATCTGCAGGACGGGGACGTCCCCTTCGATGTCGCGCCGGAACCGCCCCCACCGGTCGAGCGTGCTCTCGTCGAGCACGGCGGGGTCTCGATACTGGTGGAACAGCGCGTAGTTCATCGAGCGCTGGAGCGCGAGCAGGTCCGGCACGGCCGCGAGCCACTCGCGGTCCATCCGCCGGAGCTCCCGATACCCTTCGAGGAACGGCCCCAGGAACGCGGCGACTGCTTCATCGCGCGCCTCTCGCGCCTCGCCTCGCGCGATGTAGAAGAGGAGGACCGCGATGTCCTTGACGAACCACGCGTACTCGCAGTTGTCGAAGTCGAACGCGGTGACCTTCCCCTCGGCGAAGCAGAAGTTGTGCATGTGGAGGTCTGCGTGGATCAGCCCGTAGCTCTCCGGTGTTCGCGGTAGCCGGTTCAATCGCTCGATGATCGCCGCGGTGCGCTCGCGAACGAGCTTCTCCTCGGGGGGCGCGAACCGGTTGATGTCGACCACGTCGTACTCATGCCACTCCTGGCGCTTGAGCCTGGGGCTCGAAGGCGCGTAGCTCTCCGCGCGGTTGTGGAGCCGCGCGAACAGCCGACCCAGGTCGCGGAAGAGGGGCGCCTTCCAGTAGCGCTCCTTGAGCGGAGGCGCGTCGTCGAAGACGATGCCCGGCGCGCGCTCGAACGCGGTGGCGACGAAGTAGCTGCCGGGCTCGCGGTCTTCGATCCGCTCCACGAACTGCCCCGAATCGGAGAGGAGCGGCGAGGCGATGGGGATGCGCGCCGCGGCCAGATAGCGAACGAACTCGACCTCCCCCAAGGTGTAGTCGAGCGTCCGCCGCGTACTGTGCGAGATGCGCAGGATGATGCCTTCGCCGTCGTCGTTCTCCGCCTCGTAGACGAAGTTCTCGAAGGCCACGAGCTCGGTGAGCTGCTCGGGCGACAGGCCATATCGGCGCGCGGCCTCATCGCGAATCGGTTCGTGGAAGCGGCGGACGAGCTCTGGATGCATCGAATCCTCTAGTCCTTCAACGTGAGGCTGCTCTCACCATAGCCCAGCACGGTCGAGGCGGAGTCGCTGGTGACCGAGACCCCCAGGCCGCGCGCGAGCGTCTCCGCCAACGGGGGGCCATTGCGAGGCCGCGTGAACACAGCCAGGTCCATGCCGGTCAGGGGGGCATCCGGGCGCTGGAGCCGCTGGTTCAGCATCGCCTGCTCGCGCTCGACGACGCGCAGGCACCGGCGCTCCAGGGCGAACGCGCTGGCGGCGATGCTCGCGAGCTCGCCGCAGAGGGGCTCCGCCACGGCTGCGTCTCCCGACAGCCCGTGCGCGAAGAGCTCGGCCAGTCGCCGCCGGCTCGTGGCCTGCTCGGCGGGATCCAACGTCGCCAGCTCGTCCAGCGAGGTGCCCTGGGGCGTGCCGGGGAACGCCTCGCCGATGCGCGCGAACAACCAGCGGCTGAGCTTGATCTCGCGCTGGTAGGTCTCCGCGAGTGGGAAATCGTCCCGGAGCAACGGGTAGCGCGCGACATCGATGGGCGCCTCCACGAACTCCTGCAGCGCGGTGCGCGGGAGGTACCCGGCGAACGCCGCCCGGAGCCGTTCGTGGAGCAACCCCTGGCTCGCGCCGAGGAAGCGGACCACCGACTCGACGCGCTGCCCGAGCAGGCCGTAATCGAGCGCGGCGTCGAGGTCTCCGAGGCGCGCCGCGATGTCGGGCTGGGCGTTGATGGGTGCCGGGGCCACGCCGGTCAGCACCTGCAGGTACTCGTTGATCAGCGCCGGCGGCCCGGCACACACGCCGTGCGGACCATGGAAGACCGCGTGACGCTCGGCATAATCCATGATCGTCTGCGCGGTGACGGGCTGCTCGGGGGTGTCGCGCACCAGGTCGTTGGTGACCAGTCGGACGCCGTCAATCAGCCGGAACATGGCCGCGAGCCCGCTGTCGAGCTCTCCGTTCGGCACCGGCTGGGTGCCCCTCACCATCACGTACCCGACCGACGCGAGCGTGCAGACGACCATCATGTGGAGCTCACCCGCGGTGAGCACCCCCGGGGTCCGGAGCGGCATGCGCGCGAAGTAGGCCTTGCGGAACTGCTCCGTCAGCGAGAGCAGGTCCGGCCACTGACGCGCCATGGCCTTCATCGCCGTCACGTTCATCGGGAGCTCGTTCTGGTACCGGCTCCCCGCGTACTGGCACTGCTTGCGCACGGTCGGGAGGTCGAGGAACAAGGTGCGCGGTGCGACGTTGTTCTCGCCCACTTGCCGGCCGTCACCGTCGACCGCTGGATGCGCCACGCGGTAGACCGGCACGACCACCTCGAGGTTCGACAGCTCGAAGGCCCGTCCGAACGCCTGTTCGGTCAGCACGGGGCAACGCTTGTCGTGGGCGCTGAACGTGAGCGGCTCACGCCCGGCCGGGACCTCCCCCAACCGGTCAGGGTAGGACACCGTGGTGCGGCCCGTGGGCGCGTCCGAGACCCGCCGCAACACCCGCTGCTCAATCAAGGCCTCGAGCACGTCCCGGACCTTGTCCCAGGAGTGGGGCGCGCCGTCGGACCACGCCATGGCGTCGGAGGCGGGAAACTGCTCCACCTGGAGCAGCTTCTCGCCCAAGGGCGCGAGGTCCGGCTCGTCGAAGATGAGCTCCACTTCGCCATAGAAGAGGTGCAGGACCTGCTGGCCATTCCCCGCGTCGATCCGGTCGTGCGTGAGCCGCTTTCGATTGGGAATGTAGAGCAACTCATCCGCTTGCAGCTGTGCCATGGCTTCTCACTCCCGCTTCAATGTGACGTCGCGCGACCAGGTTCCGCCGAGCGAGCGATAGACCGCGACGCGATGGTTGAGCAGCAATCGTTGCGCTTGCAGACTTGCGCGCTCCAGCCCGACCAGGTTCGTCATGGCGGTGAGCACCGTCAGATAGTCCGAGTGCCCCTGCTCGAAGAGCCGCTTCGCCTCGTCCAGGAGTTGCCGCCCGAGTTGGACCTGCGTGCGCAGGCTGCGCAGGCTCGTCGCCTCGTTCTCCTCCTGGACCACCGCATCCTGAACCCGTCCGATCGCGGTGTTCAGCGCGAGCTGGTACTGGACTTCACGACGCGCGAGCTGCATCGGCAGTTGCAGGTGCTCGGTGAAGCGCCGTCCATCGAACAGGGCCCAGGTCAGGTTGATCCCCGCGAAGGACTGGCCGAGGATCGGCTCCGAGAGGCCGATCTTCGCGGCGCCCACGCTGCCCACCAGCTGGATGGTCGGAAGCCAGCTGGCCCGGTTCGCGTTGATGCGGTGCTCGACCTCGGCGACGCGCAGCTCCGCGAGCCGCATCTCGGGCGTGTTCACGTTCAGGTCGCCCGGCGTGCCGAGCTCTGGCGGAGGCGGGAGATCGGGAAGCTGCCGCTCGAGCGGGACGACGTCGTCCGTGGGGCTGGGGACCCGGCCCAGCAGCGATTTCAGCTCCGAGTTCAAGAGCGCGTTCCGGGTGGAGATCAGCGGCACCTGCGACTCGAGGTTCACCAGCAGCTGCTCCTGCTGCAGCACCGCGAGCCGGGGCGTGAGGTGCTGCTCGAACCGCGCTCGAATCAGCCGGAGCAGCTCCTTGTTGTGGTCGATCTGCCGCAGCGTGAGGTCCCGGAGCGCGCGGGCCTCGAGGATGTCGAACCAGACCTGGGTGATGCGCAGCGCGAGGTCCTGGACGCGGCCCTCGGTGAGCTGCCGCTGCTGCTCGGCGAAGTTCAAGCCCGCGCTCCGCTGCGCGGCGAGGTTGCCGAACAAGTCGACCTGGTAGGCCACGCCGAAGTCGGCGGTGGCGATGTTGTACTCAATCTGCGTTGCCGGCGCGGGCGGAATGTTGGCGTTGAAATGCCTCAACCCCGCCGGGTTGATGATGCCGACCTGGAGCGGGTACCACCAACCTTGCGGCACGGTGGGGTCGAGCTGGTTCTCGTAGATGAGCCCTCGCACGTCGCGGAGGATCAAGTTGTTGCGGAAGCACTCCTGGATGGCCGTGTCGAGCGCGGGGTCGGCGAACGACGACCACCAGACGGCTTCCTTGGTGACGCGCTCGGCGGGCTGCTCGGGCACGCCCTCGTTCGACGGCTGCGGGGGGGGAATCACGTCCCCGGGCACGCTGGGCGGCTGGGACGGGTCGGTGCGCAGGTCGACGGCGGTCGAGTAGCGGCCTGGCGCCGGAGGCGGTTTGACGACGACGGGATGGACCAGCTCGCAACCGGAGCAGAACATCACGAGGAGGGCGAGCGGGAATCGAAGTCTCATGGGTGGCTGACGACCACGAGGGCCTTGGCGTGGTTGAGGACGCAGCGCTGCGCGACCCGCATCGTCTCCGGGTCCAGGGAGGCGAAGCTCTCGTCGAGGATGACCAGCTCGACCCCCTGAAGCAGCGTGCGCGCGATGTAGAGCCGGCTCTTCTCGCCGTGCGAGAGTTGCCAGCCGGTCTCGCCAATCATCTCCTCGAGGCCAGCGGGCATCTTGGCGACAAGCTCGTCCAGTCCAAGCTCCTTGCACAGCGCGGCGGCCTTGGCGCGCAGCTCGGGCGAGGTCGGCCACTCGCGTCCGAGCAGCAGGTTGTACGCGAAGCTGCCGGACAGGACGTGGTTCTCGTGGAACTGCGGTGCGGCGGTGACGCGCTTGCGCCAGCCCGAGGCGCCGAACGTCGCGCGGTCCAGCGCGTGCAGCAGCATCACTCCGCCCTGCGGCGTCCTCAGGCCCGTGAGCAGCGAGACCAGCGTCGACTTGCCACCGCCGGAGGGGCCCTCCAGCAGGATGCGGTCGCCCTGCGCTATCTGGAACGAGCAGTTCTCGAGCACCGGCCGGGTGCGCGCGTCGTGCCGGAAGGTCACGCCGCGTGCCTCGATGAGCGTTGCGCCGGCGGCGTCGGTGGGCTTGCCTCCCTCCATCTCGAGAGGGACTTTCGATTCGAGCTCGGGGCGGCCCACCGCGAGCAACAGGTCGCGAATCTGCTCGAACGACACCGCGGCCTGGGAGACCTGCTGGAAGAAGACGGCGACCTCGTCGAAGGCGCGCAGCGCGAGCAGGGCGCCACCCACGGACACCGCCAGCGCGCTGGCATTGGCCGTCCCGCTGCTGAACGCCGGCAGCAAGGTCAGCAGCGCGAGCACCAGCCATCCGTCGCGCAGGAGCGCGGTCAGATGCATGGTCCGGCGATCCATGGTCTTCGAAATCTCGGAGTAGGCGCTCAAGCGGACGTCTTCGCCGTCATGCCAGCGCTCGAGCGGGAGCTGCGCCAGCCGCGTCCGATGGCCCAGCATGCGCTCGAGCAGGTCGTGGGTGATGTCGACGCGGGCGCTCGACCACGTCCGCTGGACGCCGTAGTGGCGGCGCCCGAGGACGAACGCGACGCCGATCCACAGGATGAGCACCGTCGCCTGGAGCCACCCGCCCGCCCCGAGCACGAGGATGACCCCCGCCAGGACCAGGTCGACGAGCGACAACACCGCGAGCAGGGCGCCGCCGACCGCGAGCTGCTCGACGACCTCGGCCTCGGCGACGCGGCCGAAATGGCGGCCGATGCCGTCCAGCCGCACCTCGTCGGGGGTCAGCTTGAGGGTTCCCGCGAGCAGCTGCTGCTTCAGGAGCGTTCCGAGGCGAATCGAGAACACGCCCTGCCACCACACCTCGAGCATGCGCAGCGGAATCGCGCAGGCGATGACGGCGATCCACCCCAGGAACCAGCCGGTCTCGAGGTGGGCCTGGAGCGCGGCGCGACCGAGCAGCCAGAACGAGCCCGCCAGCACCAGCGAGAGGAGCGTGTGGCTCACGAGGATGCCGGCGGCGAGCGACGGGATGTCGCCGAGCAGCGTCCGCCGGCTCGCGGTGCGCCGCGGGCGCATGATCCATCCGGTGCGAAGCTGCGCCTGGCCCAGCCGCTGCAACAGCATCCGGGAGCGGGCGCGCTCGCGCGCACGGGGCGACATCTCCACGCCGCCGAGCAGCTGGTCCACCTCGGCGACGGTGGCTTCCTGCTCTTCGCGCAGGAGCGTGAGCGCGAGCTTCGTCGGGACCGAAGCCACCGTGGCGTCGAGCGTGAGCAGGCGCAGCTTCCCGCGCCGCATCCCCAGCAGCACCAGGTAGGAGGGGACGCCGTCTCGCCGGACCTGGAGGATGCAGGGCGCGGCGCGTTCGAGGACGTCGGGCAGCTCGTGGTAGAGCGGGGTGATGGGCTCGAGCTCCACGCCGAGGCGATCTCCGAGCGCGAACATCCAGACCCGGCTCGGCTCGACGGCCGCCGCGGGCGGAGCGACTTCTCCCGCGGCCCGGCCATAGCCTTGCTTCTGCGCGAGCAGCTCCAGCGCGTCGGGCAGTCGCTCGACCGGCCACAGCAGGTCAGAGGATGAGCGCGTCATCCCACCAGCTCCAACCCGCCCGCGACGGGCTCCGCGACCGGTTTCTCCACCGGCTTGGGCACCGGCTTCTCCACCAACTGGCCATCCGAGAGCCACCAGTTGCGCCAGCGCCCACCGCCCCAGAGCAGCGTGCGGTTCTCCTGGTCGGCGCGGAGCAGCTCGGCGTATCGCGACTCCTTGTTCGCGAGCAGCTCCTTCGGCGGCGCGTTCTCGAGGATGCGACCGTTCTCGATCACGAGCACGCGGTCGAACTCCTGGGTGTGCTCGACGTCGTGGGTGACACAGAGGAGGGTGATGTCCGCCCAGAGCCGCCGGGACTCGGCGAGGAGCCGCGCGCGCCGGTCGCGATCCAGCCCGCGGAAGGGCTCGTCGAGGATGGCCAGGCGCACGCCGGAGCGAAGCATCGCGCGCGCCAGGCGCACCCGCTGACCTTGGCCGCCGGAGACCAGCCCGCCGCCTTCGCCCAACGACGTCTGCAGCCCGGCGGGAAGCGCCTCGAGGATGTCGAGCATCTCGGCGCCCTTGAGCGCCCCGGACAGGGCCCAGCCCTGCGCGCCGTCGTTGCCATACCGGAGGTTGTCGAGGAGGCTCTGGTTCCAGAGACTGATGGCCGGGTCCACCCAGGCCGTGGTGCGCCGCAGCCGCTCGACAGCGGCCTGGTCGAGCACTTGCCCGTCGATCTTGATTTCACCGCGCGCCGGCCGGAGCCAGCCGAGCAGCAGGCCGACCAGCGTCGACTTGCCGGCTCCCGAGACACCGACGACGGCCACGTGCTCGCCGGGGGCGATGTTCAAGGACACCTTGTCGAGGATGGTGTGACCGCCGCCCTTCACGCGGACCTTCTCCATCCTGATGGAAACGCCGCTCGCGGCGTCCGCGGGCGCGACGGGCTCCTGCGCGGGCGCCTCGGTGTGGGCCTGTGGCTCCTTGATGTCGCCGATGACGTCGAGCAGCCGGCGAACCCGGTTCATCGCGTTCGGGAACGCGCGGCTCAGCACCATCAGCCGTTGGCCGAGGATGGGGAAGCGCAGCGCCCAGTAGACGACCAACAACACCAGCGAAGCCCGCTCGGTGCCCTCGAGGTACGAATAGACGAGCAGCATGACGAGGCCGTAGCTCGCCAGCATCAGCCCGCCCTCGAACCCGACCGACAGCGTCTGGAGCCAATAGCGCGCCTGGGTCCAGCTGACGAGCAAGGTCTCCTGTGCGCGGCGCAGCGACCGCTCCGCGCCGTGGATTCGGATCGGCGTGAGCCCGACGAGCGCGTTCAGGGTGAATCCGCTGAGCGCGCCTGCGTGCATCTGCACGCGCAGGTCGGGCTCGAAGAGCAGCTTCTGCACGACCAGGGGCACCAGCAGCGTGACCGCCGCGAGCGCGACCACGGTGCCCCACGCTTGCGGCGCGGCCCAGATGAGCGCGGCGGTGAGGCTCGTGACCTCGAGCGACAGGACCAGGGCCTGCGAGAGCAGGAGCGGCAGCGACCGCATCGCCTGGATGTTGTGCGTCCGGGACGCCATGTCGGAGGCGAGCCGGCTCTGGAAGTAGCGGTCCTCCATCTCGGGGAGCTTCTCGAAGTACGCCTTCCGCAGCCGCACCTCCAGCCGGCGGCCGATGCCGAGCAGTCCCAAGGAGACGGGGAGCTGGATGAGCATGATGCAGAGCGCGACGCCCGCGAGGACGGCCATGCCCGTCGCGCGCTGCGCGAACGTGCCGAGGTCGCGCCCCAGGTCGAGCACGCCCCGGAGCATCAGCGCTTGCAGGATGCGCCCGAAGGTGGCGAACACCAGCCCCACCGCGATCAGGCCCGGAACGACCCACGAGTCTTCGCCTCGCAGGCGGAGCAGCGTTCGCGCGGGGCTCACCTGCTTGGCGACGAGCTCCGTGGCCAGGTCGCCCGCGAGCACGGCCTTCGGCGCGTCTTCGCCTGGGCGCGAGGCCTCGCGCCAACCGCGAACCCGCATCAGCACCGCGCCGGTCATCGACAGCTCGCCCTCCGCCTCGGGGTTGGGGCGGACGGACCAGTAGGCCGCGGGGATGGGCACCTCGCCGGAGGCGTCCTTCGCCATCATGGACTGCAGCAGCCCCGCCGCCGTCGGGCCTCGCCGGATGGCGCCCGCGCGAATCATCGCTTCGGACGCCCGGCACGCGGCGTCGAGCCGGGCGATGGACAGATGACCGGGGTCCTCGAGCGCCCGGGCCACCAGCGCCCGCGCCTGCGTCGCCCCCAGGTTGAGCAGGCGGCGCTCGAACGTCGCGACCGCCTCCTCGGACCCGGCCCACTCGCGCCAGCCGGCCGCGGGAACGGACGTGGTGTGCTGGTACAGGTGGCTCTGCAGCGTTGAAATCCGGGTCCAGTGACGGCCCGCCGCCGGGTCCATGACCTGGATGAAGGGGCCGATGCGATTCCACAGCACGACGAAGTGCGGCCGTCCTCCCGCGCTGAGCGTGACGATGATGGCGGGGAGCGCCTTGGCTTCGAGGACCGCCACGTGGTCGAGCGGGAGCATCACCTCTTCGGCGTCGAGCCCGAGCTGGTTCGCGACCTCATCCAGCGTGACGATCGAGGTGCCGTCGACGTCCGTCTGACACACTTCGCGGAGGACGCGATAGTTGAGCTCGACGCCCATTCCCGCGAACAGGCTCTTGAGCGAAGCGGGACCACAGTCCGTCGCCGAGATCTGGATCACCTCGGGAATGATCGAGCGCCGGCGCCTGGGGGGAGTCATGGTCAGCGGGCCTCGGCTTCGGGCTGAAACACTGTCACGGGCAGCTCCTCGGGCTGCGGATTCCATTCGCCGACCGCCCGCATGAGCAACGCGACAGGCGACGCCTGCGCGACCTCGACCTCCACTTCCAGCGTCATGCCGTGGCGGAGCTGGATGCGCGGGTCGTCCGGCGGCGCGAACTTGAGCTCGACGCGCACCGTCCCGGGGATGGCCTCGGGCGTGGCGGTCTGGCCGGGCTCGGTCCCGACGGCCGTCACCGTGGCGGGGACCGTCCCGTAGATGGTCATCGGGTAGCCGTCGAGCTTGAGGCGCGCCGTCTGGCCGGGCTGGATCAAGCCGACGACCTCCTTCGGGAAGCGGGCGCGCACCCGCACCTCGGCATTGCTCGCGACGATGGTGCCGACCCGCTGCCCATCGGCGATGAACGCTCCCGAGCCGAGCTCCGCCACGTCGACCAGGTGGCCCGTGGCCGGTGCCCGATACTGCTTCCGGTCAATCTGGTACTCGAGGCGGTCGATGGTGCCCTGGAGCTCGCGGATGCGCCCCTCGGCGCCCAGGGCCTCGCGCTCGAGCCCGAGCAGCTGCGCGGCGAGGGCTTGACGGCGCACGTCCTGCTCGCGCCGCAGTCGGGTGAGCGCCAGGCCCTGCGCCGTCTGCGCGTAGCTGAGCGCGTCGACGTCGGTCGTGCGCTCCAGCTTCTCCATCTCCGAGACCGCGCCCGTCGGGCTCTTGAGGGCCAGCTCCGCGCGCTCCACCGCGAGCCGGTGCCGGGGCGCGAGCTCCTGCTCCCTGCCCAGCGCTTCCTTGACCGCGACCTCATCCACCCGCGCCGTCAACGTCGCCTCTTCGCGCTTGTTGGTGATCTGCTGGCGGATGATGGCGAGTTCCTTCTCGGTCGCGGCGAGCGTGGCCTTGCTCCGCTCGAGCTCGAGGCTCTCGGCCCGGACGTCGAACTCGATGAGGAGGTCGCCCTCCTTGACCTGCTGGTCGAGCTTGAGCCGCGAGAGCACGACCCTGCCCGCGCTGGGCGGCTCGATTCGATGGACGGCGTTGTGTGGCTCGATCCGGGCCTGTGAGCTGGCTTTGACCAGCGGGACCTTGGCGAAGAGCGACCAGGCGATGAGCCCGCCGGCGCACAACACCATCAGCGCCACGAACACGAGGCGCGTGTCCGACTCGTAGTTCAGGGAACGAAGGGTTCGCTCGAAGGGATATGCCATGGTCTGCGAACAAAAGTCGCCTTGATGGTCGCGCCGTGTCAACACCTCGGCCACTGCTTTTCTGATTCACGCTCACATTGTCTGGCGACGGGCGAGCCAATGCGATGCGGGCTTCGTCCGCATCACCAGCATGCATCCCAATGTGTCGCAATGCGTCGCACACTGAAAAAAGCTATTTGTTTCGTCGCTGACTTGACAACGCATTTTTATCACACGTAGCGTACGTCTTGAAAGGAGGCACGACATGAAGATCAAGCTCCACGTCCGCGGCGGCCCCAAGGCTCGCTAGTCGTCGGCTGTTCTGACGCCAGCTGTTGAGGCTGTCGTCCCTCGTTTCTGATGACCAGAGGGGGGTTGATGGGGAGTATCCATCAGCCCCTCCTCTCATTTCTAGCCTCATCCTGCTCTCGCAGGTGCTCATTCCCGCCCGGTTGCTCCAGAACCTCTCAGGTGTTTGAGTCATACATGCCAGGGCTCACCTGAGCGATTGTTCGGCCAGTCTCGTGGCATCCCGGAGTGGGGTGGCGGCTCAATCCCAACTCCGCGCGTCGGGCAGTCTCGCCCGGCTTGTGTCTCTTCTCTCTCCGTGTGTCGCGCCGGCATGGATGAGCGACGCGGTCTGCTTGAAACGATTTGGCGGAATCCGCCGACCTGCTGAGTCGGACCGTCTCGGCCAACCCCAGGTGTGATTGACGTATCCGCCGGGGTCTGGGTTTCATGATGCCGGAGGAACCGAGAACGGCCTGACCTTTGTCCAAGCGGCTCGCCTCCCGGGCATGGGTTCGCGCGGCGGTTGTTTCCTGCCCATGCGTGGAAGGGTGGCCAAGCCTCCGGATGCGACGAGGGTGGCGTGGCTGGCCCGCACCTCGGACCCTGCTCACTGCGTGGTTCCCGCATGCCTGTCCATCCCTCGGCCCCACTGCGTTCAGGGGGACCCCCGGCTCCGGGATGTTGGCCTCTCATTTGCTTGGGGTTGAGGCAGCCCCTCATCTCGTCACTGGAAGCCAAGCCCCCATGCGTTCCCGCCCCTTCGTCTCCGTCCCCCCGGCCGCTCCCACTTCATTTGTCCGCTCCAAGGAGGTGGCCTCGTGAGCCGCCTCGCGGGATGGGGGTTGCTGTTGCTGGCGCTGGTCGTGTCGTCCCGCCCGGCCGAGGCCGCGCAGGCGCAGAAGACGAAGGTGGCGGTGCTGCGCCCGGAGGGGCGCCAGGCGGATGCGCTGCGCAGGGTGCTGACGCAGGAGTTGGGCAAGAAGGGTCGCGGGCGAGAGGTGCTGCCCGCGAAGAAGGTGGATGCCCAGGTGAAGCGCATGCGCGGCGGTCCGAAGACGGACGAGCAGCGGCAGGCGCTGGCGAAGAAGCTCGGCGCGGACGTGCTGATTCTCGCCTCGGTGAAGGGGACGAAGCGCTGGGACGTGGTGGTCCGCGCCTACTCCGGCGAGGACGGCGCCCTCCTCGCGGAGGAGCGCTGGGACGTCCGGACGAACCGCGCCTTCCCCGAGGTGCGACGCGAGCTCGAGCCCAAGCTGGGCGCCGCCCTGGACGCGGGCCCGGAGCAGAGCCCCCTGCCTGCCGCCGTCACGCCTCCGACGCCCGTCCCCGAGCCGGAAGTCGCGGCCCCGGCCCCGGCCCCCGTCGCTGAGGCCCCGCGCCAGGCGCTGGTGGAGCCTCCTCGGCCCACGGTGCGGAAGGAGGAGCCGCCCGTGCGGCCCGAGCCGAAGGCGGCCGAAGCGCGCGACCTGGACGGCCCCATCCTGGAGGCGCTGCTGTCCGGGCAGGGGCTGTTCCGTCGCTTCAACTTCTCGGGCACCAACGCCAGCGAGCTGCCCGACTACAGCCTCAACAGCGCCGCGGCGGCGAGCCTCTCGGTGAGCTACTTCCCGCTCTCCCACTTCACGGACGGGGTGGTGCACAACCTGGGGCTCGTGGCGCGAGGCTCACGCACCTTCGGGCTGGCCACGCGGCTCCCGGATGGCGGCAAGTACGACTCCACCGCGCAGCTCCTGGAGGGAGGCCTGCGCTTCCGCCTGCCGCTGCGGTGGCTGGAGATCTCGTTGGGCGCGCTGTACGGCACCCACTCCTTCGCGGTGGAGCTCCCGCCGGAGAGCACCTTCGCCCTGCCCGACGTGGACTACCGCTTCGCGCACGCGGAGCTGGGCCTGCGCAAGGCGCTCACCGAGCGATGGGCCATCGCCGCGCGCGTGGGCTACCAGCACGTGCTCAGCGGCGGCGAGCTGTCCTCGGACGACTACCTCCCGAAGCTGCGCGGCTCCGGACTCGATGGCGAGCTCGCCGTGGAGTTCGCCCTGACGCGCGTGCTGGGGCTGCGGCTGGGCGGAGAGGTGCGGAGCTACTCCTTCACCGCCAACGCCGCGGAGGGGGCCGAGGTCTTCGCGGGCGGCGCCAAGGACCTGTACTTCAGCGGTCAGCTCGGCCTGGCCCTGCGGCTGTAGCCTCTGCGCATTGAGGGGGGCTGTCCCCCACGCCTGTGGCGCCTCCTCCACACTTCCAGCGAGGCCCGCGCGAAAAGTTGGGCCTGATGAAACACGAATGCAGGCGTGACATGGGTTTTCAGTATCCGTGTCATCGGGCCCTTGGACTGACGCGCGTGCGCGTCGCGGGTACATTGACAGGACCGTGTCATCCATTCGATGGGTATGTCTTCCAATGATGGAGGCGCTCGTGCCGAGAATGCGGACACAACGGTTGTCACGAGAGCCAGCGGCGCGGGGACGGTGGTGGCGCTCGGTGGTGCTCGGGCTGGTCTTGAGCGGGGCTGCTGGCTGCGAAGGAACCCTCTCCAATCCGGAGGGCCCCGGTGGCGGGCCCGGCCCTGGGACGCCCACGCCCACTGGTACCGAGAAGCCCGCCCCGTCCGTGCGGATGGCGCGCCTGACGCACGTGCAATGGGCGAACAGCGTGCAGGAGTTGCTCAGGCTGGAGGCACCGCCCACCGCGCTGGCGGGCACGTTCCGCGCGGACCCCGCCCAGAGCGGCTTCCTCTTCGACAATCATGCGCGAGCCCTCGCCGTCGACGAGGCGCTCTGGGGGGCCTACCAGCGCGCCGCCGCGGAGCTCGCGGGCCAGGTGACGACGGACGCGACGAGGCTCTCGCGCCTGCTGCCTTCGTCGTCCGCCACCGGCGAAGCGCGCGCCCGCGCCTTCGTGGAGTCCTTCGGCTTGCGCGCGCACCGGCGCCCGCTGACGCCCGAAGAGGTGGAGAGCTACCTGGGGCTGTACCGCAAGGGGCCCCAGGCCTACGCGGACATGCCTGCCTTCGAGGGAGGCATCCGGCTGCTCATCGAAGCCTTCCTCCAGTCGCCGCACTTCCTCTACCGCGTGGAGCGCAGCACGAAGGCGGTGAAGGACCGGGTGCCGCTCGACGACTTCGAAGTGGCTTCGCGGCTGAGCTATGGCCTCTGGAGCGCCATGCCCGACGAGGCCCTGTTCGCCGCCGCGCGCGAGGGCACGCTGCACTCCCGCGAGGGCGTGGCCACCCAGGCGCGGCGCATGCTCCAGGACGCACGCTCGAGCAAGGTGGTGGAGGCCTTCCACCGCACGCTCTTCGACGTGCCCCGCTATGCCGCCATCCGGCCCTCGCTCACGCGCTACCCACAGGTGTCCGAGCGCCTGGGGGAGTACGCGGCCCGGGAGACGACCCTCTTCGTCCAGGACGTCGTCTTCTCCCGCAAGGGCGGCTACCGCGACCTGCTCACCTCGCCGGCCAGCTTCGTCAACGACGAGCTGGCGCGCGTGTACGGGCTGAGTGGCACGTTCACCGCCGACTTCGTCCCGGTGACGCTGAACGCGCGCGAGCGCAAGGGCGTGCTCACCCAGGTGGGCTTCCTGGCCTCGCACGCGACGTCGGTGGACCCGGACCCCATCCACCGCGGCGTCTTCGTGTCCGAGCGCATCATCTGCCGGAAGATCGGCGCGCCGCCGGCCAACATCCCGCCGCTTCCCGCTCCCCAGGGCCGCACCAATCGCGAGGTCGTCGCTTCGCACACCGAGGTGCCAGGGTCCGCGTGCGCCAACTGCCACTCGAACCTCATCAACCCGCTCGGCTTCCCCTTCGAGAACTTCGACGCCATCGGCGGCTACCGCACCACGGACAACGGACATCCTGTGGACGCCAGCGCGTCTCCCACCATCAACGGAGCGACGGTGCGGGTGCGCGATGCGCTCGACCTGGCGGACGCACTCGCGGCCGATGAGGCGGTGCATGCGTGCTACGCGCAGCACTGGGTGGAGTACCTCCACGGACGCCCGCTCGCCCACGAGGATGGGCCGCTGGTGGAGCGGCTCGGAAAGCTGTCGAAGGAGGGCAGCCTGTCCATCGTCGACCTCGTCGTGGAGGTCGTCACCAGCGAGGGCTTCGTGAATCGCCACCCGGAGGAGCTGCCATGAAGCTGAGTCGCCGGACGGTCTTGAAGGGCCTGGGCGGGACGATGCTGAGCCTGCCGTTTCTCGAGGGGCTGATGCCGAGGACCGCGCTCGCGGCGGACTCGGGGGCGCTGCCGTTCGCCATCTTCTTCCGGCAGGCCAACGGCGTCGCCTCGGCCCAGACGACGTCGGAGATTGGCGCGGAGCCGGAGCGCTTCTGGCCGCGCACCCTGGGGGCGCTCACCGCGGAGAGCATCGCCGGGCGGGCCGTGGGCGTGCTCAATGACCACCGCGCGCACCTGCTCCTGGTGCGCAACGTCAACATGAAGGACTACAACTACGGGGACGGCCATGCCCGTGGCGCCCTGCAGGGGCTGACGGCGCGGGGCCCCGTGGTGGAGGGCGCGGGCGGAGACTCCGAGTCCGGCGGCGAGTCCATCGACCACCGCATCGGCCGCGAGCTCAATCCGCAGCAGCGCGACTCGCTCGTCTTCTACGCGGGGCGGCGGGGCGGCTGGCTCGGGGGGCCCTGCCTCTCCTACCGGAGCAGCAACGTGCGCCGGGCCGCGCTGCACGACCCGTGGAACGCGTACCAGACGATGATTGGCGGCCCGGGCGGACTGACCCCCGAGGCTCGCGAGCAGCTCCTCGTCCGGCAGCGCAGTGTGAATGACCTGGTGAAGGCCCAGCTCCAGTCGCTCCAGCAGCGCCCCGAGCTGAGCGCGTCAGACCATGAGCGCTTGGACCTGCACCTCTCCAACGTCCGGGACCTGGAGGTTGCCCTGAGCTGCCGCATGCGCGCGGACCAGGAGCTCATCCTCCAGCAGCAGTCGCCCGGCTATGACAGCACGGACGGCACCGAGGTGCTCGCCACCGCCAGGCTCCACATGGACATCGCCGTGATGGCGATGGCGTGCGGCACCAACCGCGCGGCCGTCATCCAGGTGGGCAACGGCAACGACGGCGACACGCGCTACCGCAACCCGGACACGGGACAGTTGATGGAGAACTTCCATTACGTGTCCCACCGCCGCTCGTCGCACGACTCCAGCGGCGGCATCATCACCGGCTCGGACCTGCTGCACCACCACGTGGACGTGCAGTTCGCGAGCACCTTCAAGCACCTCCTGGACCGGCTGGTGGCCTACCAGATGCCGGACGGGAAGCGGCTCATCGAGCACGGCGTGGCTGTCTGGTACAACGACCTGGGCAACGGGCCGGCTCACTCGGCGCGCAGCGTGCCCTTCGTCCTGGCGGGGAGCTGCAACGGCTTCCTCAAGCAGGGCCTCTACGTCGAGGCGTCGGGTGGCGGCAATCCCAACCACAACCGGATGCTGAACACCCTGGGCACCGCCGTGGGGCTGAGGAACGCGGCCGGCGGCAACCTGGACGACTTCGGCGACCCGTCGCTGACCAAGGGCGTGCTCTCCGAGCTCATCGCCTGAGGCGCGGATGGCATCCTGCTCCAGCGTCCGATGCTGGAGCAGGGGTGGGCGTACAGCTCCATCCGCCGCGGGCACGCTTCAGCAGTAGGTCACGCAGAGATGCGTGATGCAGAGATGCGTGACGCAGAAGTGCGAAACGCAGAACCCGCTGGGGCATTGGGAGCTGACGGAGCAGGACTGGCCATGGGCGGAGCCTCCCGAGCACGTCTTGCCACACGAGCTGTCAGAGACGCAGGACTGGCCATTGCTGAGGCCCCCCGAGCACGTCTTGCCACACGAGCCGTCAGAGACGCAGGACTGGCCATTGCTGAGGCCCCCCGAGCACGTCTTGCCACAGGTGGAGTCGGAGACGCAGGACTGGCCATTGCTGCGGCCCCCCGAGCAACGCTTGACGCAGGCGAGGGAGGACACCTCGCCTTCTGCTTCGGTGGACTCCGCTGGACCCCACGCTTCTTCCAGGGCGCCCGCCTCCTCGGGCGCGGCTGCCTCCCAGGCGTCCTGGGGCTGCGAGGACTCCGGGGAACCGCATGCCATCAGTGAGAGGGAAATAAAGACAAGCGGAATGAGCCTCATGGGGCGCTCCTGGGTTTGGATTTGCTGAGTGGATTAGAGGGGCGGCGTCGGGGGGCTGCAAGTCGAGCATGTTGCTTTTTGCGCGAGGGAGTCTTTGGGGGAGGGGTTGTAAGGGGTGGGGTGCCACGGTTTGTTTGAAGGAGTGCCTTCTCCACGCGGGTGAGTCCCAATCACCTCGGGGGGCGGGGCCATGGCTTCGGGGGCCGACCTTCGGGCGAGGCTGAAGGCAAGTCGCTTCCCCTCCAGGGTCGAAGGCGTCGGCTGGGATGATGGGACCGATGCCGGGCTGCTCAGGCAGTGGGTCACCCACCGGGCGGAGCGGTTCGACTGGCGCACCGCCGAGCGAAACGGGGTGTCGTTCGACGTCATCATCAGCCTGGTCCGAAACCATCCCGGCCGCCTCCTGGGGGGCACAACCTCAACGTCTTCTCGGGGTACCTGCTGAAGCCGGGCTTCTTCCTCCCACCGCTGATGTTCACGGCCGAGGAGCTCGAGGCGCTGGTGCTCGGCTCCCGCTGGGGCGAGGCCCAGCCGGACGCTGGCCTTGCCGGGGCGGCGCGCAATGCGCTGGGGAAGCTCGCCACCGCCTCGCCTGACGACCTGCGCGACCGGATGAAGGACACCGGGCTCTGGCCCATCCTGATGCGCGGCGTGTCTGCCTCGGTCCCGGTGCTGGGGCTCGTTCGTCGGGCCGGGGGGCACCCACGGGGGAAGGCGAGGCCGGACACGAAGGCTTCGATGAGTCCCCGGTCCAGATCCGCTAGAGTCGCGCTCGCGTTCGAGCTGTCGGGCCGGCGAACCGCGAGGAAGTCATGAGCGATTCTCCCCTGAAGCCCCGTGAGACATCTCCTTCCGTCGCCGTCGAACCCCCTCCAGCGGAGCGCCGCCGAGGCCGAGTCCTGCTGGCGGCCACCGCCGCGAGCGCGGCCTTCACGATGGTGGCGTGCGAGCCCTACATGACGACCAATCCCGCCCCATGCCTCTACGACGGGGGTTTGACGGTGGGTGACTGCGACCCGGACGCCGCGCAGGACGGGGGGCCGGACGCGGGCCTCCCCCAGGTTCCTTGAAGGCGCACCCGCGATGACGACCGAACTCTTCGAGCTGGACCTGACGGATGGCCCCGCGCTGACCCTGCATGAGCGGGCGTCCGGCCATGTGGCCGAGCGCTATCCCTGGGACTCGATGGAGCCGTCGCGCTACCCGGCGGCGCTGGTGGAGCGGGCCCGGTATTCGTGGACGCTGCGGGCGCTCAACGAGTTCGGCAGTGCGACAGTGATGGGACAGTTGGTGCAGGTCATGGGCGAAGCGCGCGTGCCCCTGGACTTGTGGAGCCTGGCCGCGCGCTTCCCCGCGGAAGAAATCCACCATGTGGAGCTCTGCGCGAGGATGGCCATGCGGCTGGGGGGCGGAACGCGGCTGTCCTATGCGCCCGGAGCGTTCGCGGTGACGTTCGACCCGTCGCTCACCTTCGTCCAGCGCGCCAGTGAGCTCATCGTGCGCGTGTGTTGCGTGGGGGAGACGTTGTCCTTCGCGCTGCTGTCCGGGTGTCTTCGCGCGACGTCCCATCCGCTGACCCGCGCGGTGCTGACGACGCTGGTCCAGGAGGAGGCCCTGCACGGGCGGTTGGGTTTTCTGTACCTGGATTGGATTGCGCCGGACCTGGGCTCCGCGGAGAAGGAGCGTCTGGGGCGTGTCGCGCGCGAAGCATTGGATGCCCAGGCGCCGCTCTGGGAGAAGCTTCGCAGCGCCACGAAGGACGGCGTCACCAGCGAGGGCTTCCTGCTGGAGCACGTGACGGAGCTGGGGTGGATGGAGTCGCGGGATTACGCCACGGTGAGCCAGGAGACGGCCGAGATGCAGGTGCGGGCACCGCTCCTGCGCCATGGCATCCGCGTCCCCTGATGGGCTGTTGCTGTTGGCGGCACCCCTCCTGCATTGCGCGGAGTGGATATGGCCCCTGTACGTCACGGTGACGAGGGCTCGAGCGAGGTGGTCCCTCATGCGAACGCGATTGCTTCCAGGGCTGTGTCTCTCCGCCCTCACTGTCTTCTGCTCCTGTCGAAGCGTGCCCCGCCCCGGCGAGGCCGGTGCGGCCGGCGAGCCACTCCCTGAGTTCTTCGGGCCGGTGACGTGGACCTCCACGGAGGCGGAGCTGCGCACCGCCTTCCCCGAAGCCCAGGTCGACAACCGTGACTTCGATTCCCAGGTGCCCGGTGCCCTCGGCATCCTCGCGTTGGAGGGAGCCCGGTTGCCGCCCTTCGGAGACGCCAGGGTGCGACTGCTGCGGCGCGGCGGGGTGCCCACGGGTGTGCTGGTGATTGAGTCCATCGACAACGCGGCGCAGACGTGCCCGGAGGCTCCGGAGGAGTTCGCTGACTGCGCGAAGCGACTGGAGCAGAAGCGGCAGGCCGTCTTCGAATCACTCGCCGGCCCCCTGAGAAGGCGCTATGGCCCCGCGAGTGTAGACGCTCACTTCGGCTCCGATGAGGCGGAGGGGCAGGACCCACGGCAGTTCTCCCTGACATGGAAGGTGCCTGGCTACACGTTGGAGCTGGGGACAGGGCAGGAGCCCTCGGGCCATGCGGAATGGACCGTCCGTCTCGTGGCCATCCGGGACCTGGAGTACCCGTTCCTGTGACTGGCGAGAGGGGAGGGGCGGGATTCCTTCCCGCCGCTCCCACTTCCCGCCTGTCGAAGCCCTGTCGTCCTCACCACCAGCCGTTGCTGTACCTGGACTGCCGCACCTCCCCATTGGGGCCGGTGTAGAAGATGTCGAGCGTGTCCGGGGTCCGGCTGATCGCATCGGGGGCGGAGGACAGCTCACCGCCGAGCCAATTCCAGCCGGTCCAGCTCGACGAGGGGCTATAGCTGTTGATCCACAGGCTGTTGTCCGTGCCCCGGCCAAACACATCCACCCGGTTCAGTCCCCGCGACGCGGCCGTGGGGTCCGAGGTGAAGGTCCCGCCCAGCGTGTACCAGACGCTCCACCCGGCTCCATCCCAGAACTTCTGCATCATGGACTTGTTGCCGTCCAAGGCAAACACCTGGAGATTGTTGGAACCCCAGCTCGCCACCGCCGGGGCTGACGTCAGGTATCCGCCGAGCGGAGTCCACGCGCTCCAGCCCGCGCTGCTGGTCCAGTACTTCTGCCACAACTGGTTGTCCGTGCCTCGGATGAACACGTGCAGCCCGTTCGCGCCCAACGAGACGACCGCGGGTGCCGAGGCGCTGACACCGCCCAGCGGGTACCAACCACTCCACTGGGCTCCATCAAAGGACTTCTGCAGGATGGAGTTGTCCGCGCCCCGGGCAAACACGTCGATGCGGTTGGTGCCCCAGTGCAGCGCCGCGGGGTCCGACGTCAACGTCCCTCCGAGCGCGATCCACGAGCTCCAGGCCGAGCCGTTCCAATAGCGCTGGTGCAACTGGTTGTCCCCGCCACGGACGAACACATCCACCCGGCTCGAGCCTCGCGCGGCCACGGCGGGGCCGGAGGGGGTGTAACCCCCCAGCGACAGCCAGGGAACGCCATAGGTCTGCTGTGCTCCGTACTGGTCCGTGGCGCTGAGGTTGCCGTCCCCGTTCCACTTCGGATTGCAGTAGTTCATCACCGAGTTCAGGTCCCACGAACCGATGGTCCAGTCCCCCACGGAGCCCTGCCGGGGCTCCTTGCAGGAAGACGGGGTGTCCGAACGGTTCTGCTCGTGGGCGTACCCCAGGGCATGGCCGAACTCATGCACCGCGATGATGTCGATGCAGTACTGGAGCTTGCCGCGGCACGGTGTCTCCCAGTTGTTGAACGTGAAGTTCAGCACCATGCCCTGGGCCATGCCGTTGAGGTCCCTCCCCAGCGCCTTCACATGCGGACCGACATCGCTGACGGTGATGCGGATGCCTTGGGACGCCGCGGTGCAGGTCCCCCAACCCGTGAAGCGAACACCCGAGCGGGCCTCCCAGGTCCGCGCCACCGCGTCGCGCACCCACTGTCGCTGCGCGCCATCCCCCGCGCCTGGATTCTCCCAACACACGCCGACCGTCATCGGCCGCCACACCTTCGTGGAGGCCACGTAGAGGTCCGCTTCGCTGTTGCGCATGCTCTCCGAGGACTCTGGTGCCTGCGTATCGGCGCCACCACAGCCGAGCAACATTCCAAACCCCAACGCAGCCAGCAACGCCGCCGGAAGGCGGGATGCAATTCCAATGGGCATGGTGTCCATCTCCACTCATCTTTGCCAGACGGGGCCGGAGTGGTCCTCTCATCCTGGCAAGGAATTGGTGCTGCTCTTTGGCATGGTTGATTGGCATTCTGCCAGTGAAAAGCAGGTGCCGACGCTGTTCTGATTGCGGTGGAGGATTCCTGTGCCGCCGTGGCGCGCGTGCGGGCCAGGGCGCCGTCTCGAATTGTGAGGAGCTGGTTCGAGAGGGCTGTCAGTCTTTGAGGGCCTCAAAGGACAGCACCTCGAAGTGTGCTGTTTGACAGGGAATGCACCCGCGCGGGCCTCGCTGCTCGCGAGGACGGCCTGGCCCGAGAGGCTTCAGGCCCTCCGCTCCCTGCGGCGGGGATGCTGTCGCCTCAGCTGACCTGCGGAGCTGCCCAGGAGAAGGCGGCGGGCTCGTCGCGCTTCCTCACGTGCCGGGTCCCCCACTCGGAGAGTGCATGGACCGCGATGTTGAGCTCCAGGCCACTCTCCGTGAGTGAGTACTCGACGCGGGGAGGATTCTCTCCCGCATCCTCGCGATGAACGAGCCCCTCCGCCTCGAGCTCCCGGAGCTGTTCGAAGAGGACCTTCTCGCTGATTCCGCCGACCCGCCGGCGCAGCTCCCCGAAGCGCAGGGGCTCTGCGTGGAGCATCCAGAGAATCGTGGCCTTCCACTTGCCGTGGATGACCGCCAACGCCGCGGAGAGGCCGCACGTCTGGTGCTGGGCGGGCTTGCTCATCGAGGAATGACCCTTTCAAACTGACACTTACGAAATTGTAAGTACTTGTTATCACTACGGCGGCCGCTCATTTTGCTCCCGTCGCGCGCTCGAGAGCCGAGCCGCATCCAGGAGCATAATCATGAGCGAAGTTTCAGTCATCGGATTGGGCGAGATGGGGACCGCGCTGGCGGCGGCACTGGTTCGCCACGGGAAGAAAGTCACCGTGTGGAACAGGTCGCCGGAGAAGGCCGCGGCACTCGTCGCGGCTGGCGCGCTGCTCGCGCCCGACTCCGCCGCCGCGATTCGCGCGAGCCCTGTCGTCATCCTCTGTGTCTCGAACTACGCCGCGACGCGCGCCATCCTGGAGCCCACGGACGTTTCGAGCGGGCTGCCTGGCAAGCTCGTCGTGCAGCTCAGCACGGGGACTCCGAAGGAGGCTCGCGAGCTCGAGACGTGGGTTCAGGCGCGGTCCGCGCGCTACGTCGACGGCGCGATTCTCGCGTGGCCGCGACAGATAGGCGGCGCCGATGCCGTCATCCTCGTCTCGGGCTCGGCCGAGGCGCAGGCCCAGGGGCACAGCCTGCTCAGCCTCCTCGCGGGGGGACTGACGTCCATGGGGCCGGAGGTCGGAGCGTCGTCGTCGCTCTTCGCGGCGGTGCTGGCGTACCTCGCCGGGCGCTGGATTGGACTCAGCCATGGCGCGCTCATCTGCGAAGCCGAAGGGCTCGATGTCGCCGCGTACGGGGCGCTGCTCGCGAACCTCGCGCCGATTCTGGGGCAGGATGCGAAGCACATGGGAGACGTGATTGCGAAGAATGCCTTCACCTCGCCGGAGAGCACGCTGCGCACGGCGGCCGGGGACATCTCCGGGCTCATGCGGCACTCACAGGAAGCACGCATCAACGGCGAGTTTCCTCGGTTCGCGGCGGACCTGTTCGCACGCGCCGTCCGAGCGGGACATGGCGCGGAGGAACATGCCGCCATCATCAAGGTCCTCCGCCAGGCGTAACGACAGTCAGGCGTGGAGGGCAGGGAGGGGCACTTCGAGGGGCGCACTCGCCACCTACCTGTGCTCACCTCTGCCTCGTGACCGAGGCGACACCCTTCCCGCCGAGAGGCCAGCCTGGCTCGAAGCCACCTCTCGGCGGAATGTGCCCTCTAAAGTTCCAGGAAAGTCCGCTGCGCCTCGTGCGTAGAGACGGCGCACTCTCGACGAAGGTGTTGCGCGAATGGGGTTCGACAGGAAGGTCATCAACGCCTGCTAGGGGCTGAGTGGCCCTGGAAGGCGTTTGGGAGTGATGGCGAGCAGCGTGTGTGTGCGTCCGTGAACGGCGACGTGTCTCCTCGGAGCGCGCCGCACGGATGGCGCGATGACCGCTGCTCCAGGGTGACCATTGATTTGGGTGCCGGTGTTGTTGGCGCTCAGTCCTGACATGACTGAGCGCCGTGAAGTTGTCTCGGCCGCATTCCCGTCGCGAGTCCGCTCGCTGGCTGGGTTACCTGGAGTCGTTGCATGTACTCATGGACGTATCGTTCCAATGGCGTTGGCATTTCTGAACCGGGCTCTCGAGCCCGCCTGCTGCGGAAGGTCCTGCTCGGTGCCGTCTGCTCGGTGTTCGCTGCCTGTTCCTCACAGGTCGAAGCCCCGGGAGACTCGGCCGCCCCCGAATCCACGGGCCAGAAGCTCATCGGCCCGACATTCACTTTTCCGCTGAAGGTCAGTGCCAACAAGCGCTACATCGTCGACCAGAACAACGTTCCGTTTCTCGTGAACGGATTCAATCCCCAGTCCATCGTCACCGGAGTCGACCCGGCGGACTTCAATACCATCTTCGCCACCAAGGCCAGCCAGGGCGTCAACTCCGCGGATGTCTGGCTGGTCCAGTCCTACTCCACGGCGGACTCGTCCACCTGGGACGGCATCAAGCCCTTCACCGGGACGCTTGCCCAGAATTGCGAGTATGGCCCCTGCTGGGACTTGAGCACGCCGAACGATGCCTACTTCGCGCGCGTCGATGCCCTGGTGGCGGCGGCCCACCAGAACAACATCGTGCTCTTCGCGACCCCGCTCGATGGTCCCGTCACGTTCCACCAGACCCTCGTGGCGAATGGGGCGACGCGGGCGAACCAGTACGGCCGGTATCTCGGCAATCGCTACAAGAACAACCACAACATCGTCTGGTGGATGGGCGGCGACTACTTCGATGTCGACGTCAATGACAAGGCGCGCATGTCCGCGGTGGCGAACGGCATCAAGAGCACGGACACCGTCAATCCGAAGCTCTTCGTGCTCCAGCTCGCGCCCACCACCGGGACCAGCTCCCTGGATGGCGACTGGGCGGTGTGGGGCAACCTGGTCACCCTCAGCGGCGTCTATAATTACAGCGCGGCCTACTACAAGCAGCACGTCGACTATGGGCGGACCCTGCCGGCGGTCATGCCCAGCTTCCTGATGGAGCCCAAGTACGAGGACGAGGAAGTGGCCGCTCGAGACACCCGGAAGGTGGCCTGGTGGTCCATCACCTCCGGCTCCGTCGGCACGCTCTACGGTGCGTCCCACGAGTGGCAGCTGGGCGCGCCGTTCCCCAACAAGTCCTTGCTCAACAACCCGACGCACCCCGGCGCCATCTCGATGCAGCACCTGCGGACCTTCTTCGACGGCCCCAGTGGGTTCAACTGGTGGGACCTGGTTCCGGACCGAGGGCCCAGCGACCCGGTCAATGGCAGCACCATCGTGACCCACGGCATGTGCACCAGCGGGAGCAACAGCACCAACTGCTACGGCAACAACCCTGTTCGGACCAACTACTACGCGACGACGGCGCGGACCCCCAACGGGTCGGCGGTGCTCGTCTACATCCCGTCGTCCCGCACCGTCCGCGTGGACATGACCAAGCTGTGCGGCACCTCCACGGCCAAGTGGTTCAACCCCACCAACGGGGTGTACACGACCATCGGCACCAGCTACGCGAACACCGGGACGCAGGACTTCACCACGCCCGCGTGGACCTCGGGCCACCAGGCGAACTGCGAGGACGCGGCTCCTCAGTCCACGAACTGCAACGACTGGGTGCTCACGATCAACACCCATGCCCCGTGCAGCGGCGCGGTGGCTCCGACCACGACCACCTCGGCGGCCAGCAATGTCGGTGCGACTGGCGCTTCGCTCAATGGCTCGGCCAACCCCAACGGCGCACAGACGACGGGGTGGTTCCGGTACAGCACCAGCCACCCTGGAACCTGCAACGACACGTTCGGAACGCGCGCGCCGGCCACCGGTGGAGTGAGCCTGGGCAGCGCCGGCTCGGCGCTTGCGTACACGCAGGCCGTGACGGGGCTCGCGGCGAGCACGACGTACTACTTCTGCGCCATTGCGAGCAATCCGGTGGGCGTGACTCCCGCGAGCACGGTGCTGTCGTTCACCACGTCGGCCGTGGGCACGGCACCGACGGTCGTCACCTCGGCGGCGACCGGTGTCACGTCGACGAGCGCCACGTTGAACGGGGAGGGCAACCCCCAGGGCGTCGCTTCCACCGGGTGGTTCCGCTACAGCGCGACCCACCCCGGAAGCTGCAATGACACCTTCGGGACGCGTGCTCCGGTCAGCGGCGGCATCAACCTGGGCAGCGGCACCGCGGCCGTCAGCTTCAATCAGGCCATCACGGGGCTGACGTCCGGCACCACGTACTATGTCTGCGCGCTCGCGAGCAGCACCGCCGGCAGCGGCTCTGGGCAGGTGAGCTCGTTCGTGGCCAACGCGGGTTCGTCCATCACCATCGGAGAGACGAACGTCCTGTCGGGGACCGACTCCGGCCTCGCGGACCTGCTGATTGGCAACCAGGTTGCGCTGGGGCAGACGGCCACGCTCCAGACCTTGAGTATCAACGTCAAGGCGCTGGGGACCTCGCCGGGAAATCTGACGCTGGCCGTCTATGACAGCCTGACTGGCGGAGCGCCGGGCAACCTCATGGCGACGACCTCTTCGTTCGTCCCCGCGGTCGGCTGGAACACCGTCAATGTCGTCACGCCGGTCTCTCTTCCCGCGGGCACGTACTGGCTCGTGGTGGGGTTGAACAACGGCAGCACGGTCTTCGCCTATGGCGGCGGTTCGGGTGTTGAGCGCTGGGTCAGCAGGCCCTATGGCGCGATGCCCGCGACCTTCCCCACCGCGGGTGTGACGCAGGGGGCGGGGCACTACTCGTTCAACGCGACACTCACCCCGTAGCGGCAGAGACGGTGCATCCCGTCGAGGAGCGTCGGGTGGAGCTCCTCGGCGGGCTGGACGTCGTCAGACGAGCCAGTCCCAGTCCTCTTCGTCCAGGAGCGGGGACGGGCTCATGCGGCGCCGGGCGGAGAGCTCCTCGCGCCAGGCGGCGTGTCCGCCGGGGAGTGGCCAGGCGCGCGAGACGGTGCCGCGCCGGTCATGGGCGAAGCTGAACAGCAGCATGCGGTTGATGCGGTCGATGGTGTCCGGTGTCGGCGGGGTGCGGAGCTGGATTTCGGCGGCGAGCAGCGCGCCTTCCTCGCGGGTGGCGTTCCAGGGCTGAGGCCGGTCAATGAATGGCCACAGGCCCAGCAAGGGAGGCTCGGTGCCTTCGAGCAGCGCGGCGTGCAGCCGGTCATGGCCATCCAGCACCACCCATTTCGCCAGGATGTCCACGAAGAGCAGGAGGATGGGCGGCAGCGTCCCGTCCTTCGCGCGCTTTCGCCAGCTCTTCACGCGCCCATCCTCGGCGGCGGAGGCCTCGCGAAGCCCGAGCACGGCGCCCGGCCGCTGACCGGGGAGTGACTCCCACCAGTCCTCGGCCCAGGCGGGCTTGAACTGGGTCGCGGCGGCCAGTGAGTGGGGTGACATCAGCGGCTGACCGAAGCTCCACTCCATGGGCGAGACCGGGTGCCGCTCCGCCTTCTCCGCATCGATGGCGCGCACGGGGCGCAGGCACCAGTGGCCCGCATGGAGCACCGTGAGAGGGGCCTCGATGAGCGCACGCGCCATCCGCCAGGTCCAAGCGGTCCACCATTCCTCTGCGCCGGGGGATGAATCGACGGCGCGAACCTCGGGTGCCGTCATCGCCGGCAGGAATCGAGGGGCGCTGTCCGAGCCCCGGACGAACACCGCCTGGTCCCAATAGGAATCGATGCGGGTCCAGAGCAAGGTCTGTCGCCCGCAGCGCAACCTGAGCCGGTACTTCGGAACGACTTCGAGATGCAGCGCGGGCCGTCGCGCCCATGGCCCTGTCGAAGGCACGCTCAGCAGGAGTCCTGGGCCCACGGTCTCCAGTCCCCAGCTCCGGGTGTCATCAGCGACGATGGAGACTCCTGGATTCATGCGATGCGCTCCTCGTCATGACGCGCGAAGGATAGACCATCGAGGCTCCCGGATGGTTCTGTCCTCCATGGCGCTCAAGCGTGTGTCGTGGGCGCCAGGCTCGAAATGACCTGGGTCAGTCGCTCGCGGCGGTCCGGACGGGCACGGGCGAGTTCCCCTCGGAGGATGGGCAGCGCGGCGTCCCCCATGACGAGCAATGCCTCCCTGGCCGCGCGCGCCACGGCATTGCGGCGGTCATGGAGCAGCGCGGCTATCTGTGCGACCGCGGGGAGGTGACCTCCAAAGGAGAGCGTCCGGATGGCCCGCACGACGTGCCCGGCCTCCGTGTCCCCGAGCAGGACACACGTCAGCTCCAGATACGTCTCCCGTGGCACCAGGTTCTTGAGCAGTCGGTGCGCTTGAATGCGTATCGAGGACTTCCGGTGCGTCAGGTGCTCCGTCAGCCGCTCGGCGACGCGCGGCTTCTTCCGAACCACCATCCACTTCATCGCCGCCAGCTCCGGCTCCGGGACTTCCCAGGCCAGGGACTCCAGCTTCCTCTCGACGTCGCGCATCACCTCCACCGTGAGGCTCTTCTCGAGAGAGGGGTCTTCCAACAGCAGCGGGGCGAGCATGTCGACGACCTCCGCCCGCAGCGTCGGCGAGGTGACTCGGGAGAGCAGTGCGATGCGCACCTCGGGGCCCTGTCGTTCCAGGCCCTGCTCCATCACCCCGATCGCCCAGGCGCCCTCCTTGCGGTTCGCCAACGCGAGGAGGCGCTCGCCCAGGCGGAAGGCATCGTCGCGGTTCCCCCAGGACGCAAGTCCACCGAGGACCTTCGACGCGAGCGCGCGATGCGCCTCGTCTTCGTCGACGATGTTCAAGAGCGCGTCCTCCAGCGTCCGACTGTCGCGCCCCTGTGCGGAGGCTCCTCGCTGGAGCCACTCCAGGAAGTGCTTCCTGTCCAGGCCCCGTGCCCGGAGGAACAACGTCATCAACTCAGGTCCCAGCGCCAGGTCGCCCGAGAGGACCTGGAGCGCCGCGGTGTGTCCTTCGCGAAGCATCGGGAGGACGAAGGGCAGCACCCGAGTGGGGGGATACGAGCGGAGCACGGCCGCCGCTCGCTTCTCCGTCCGTCCCCGACCCAGTCGCCACACGTCGAGCAGGAGCAGGACCTGCGTCGGAAACAAACTCGGCTTCGGGCGGAGCCCCTCGAGCAGCTCCATCAGCGAATCCAGCCAGACCTCTCCCTCCACGCCTGCTTCCACCGCGGCGAGCCGCGCACGCAGGGTCTCCAGCTCCCTCCGGTCCATCGCGCTCGGAGGCACCCACCGGAGCGGCCGCGCTTCGCCAAGCGTGTCGAAGAGCGACTGGAGTCGAGGCAGTCCCCGCACCCGTGAGAGCTGTCTCGCGGCTTGTCGGCGGACGTCGATGGGGTCGTGGGTCAGCAGGTCCACGAGCAACGCCTCATCCTCTCCCGACACAGGCGTTTCGAGCGCCGTGAGCGCGGCGAGGGCAATCCCTCGCTCCGTGTGGCGCGCGAGCCGCCGCAGCGACGCACGGGCCGCTTCTGTTCCGAGGTCCGCCATCCACCGCGTGAGTGTCTCCACCTGGGAGGGCGTTCCTGTCTCGACGGCGGGAGCCAGCGCCGCGAGGAGCACGTCTTCCGGAACACGCGAGTCCCAGGCCCGGCGGACCTCTTCGAGCAGGTTCGCGTTCTGCTCACGCAGGGCGACGGCGAGGACCTGGAGCGGTGGCACCTCCCGGAGCGCGTGCGGCACGAAGAACCGCTGGACTGCGTACGAGCGGGCCTGCGTCAGGGCCTCCAGCAAGCGCGGGCCCGACAGCTCCTCCGCGAGCACGAGTCGCTCGGCTCCCCACTGCGCCAACGACTCCTCCGGGAGCGCCGAGGCCATTCGAGCCTCTTCGAGGGACGGCTCGGCCCTCTGCTCATACAGGGCCGTGAGGACCTGGTGAGGTTCGAGCCGGCCCTCCGCCCAGGCGCGTCGGAGCTCCGCGAGCACTCCCACCCGCTCGGTCTCGGACAGTCGTCCGGAGAGTGTCCGCAGCAGCGCGAGCGCCAGTCGCCGTGATGCGGAGTGCGTGCTGTCCAGCAGAGGGCGAAGCCTGTCGAGGTGCCGTCTCAGGACGGCCGCGCGAGCCTCCGTGAGACCCGAGCTCCCCAGTCCCGAGAGCAGCCGGGTCAGGTCCTCCGCCTCGGCTTCGAGCACGCCCATGTCCTGGGTGGACAGCACGTCATCCATCCACGCCAGGTCTTCGTCCAGGCGCCGCTCGCGGAGCAGTCTCGCCTGCTCGGGGTCCTCGGACGTGGAGGGCATCCGGTCCGACAGGCCATGGCGGCGCAGCAGCATCTCCAGCTCCGCGCGCGCTTCGAGCGAGAGCTCGAGGACTCCCCCGAGGACCGCGTCCTTCAGCACCGTCGCACTGGGCGCATCCCGACGCAGCAGGGCCACGAGCGTCCGAGGTGACAGCACTCCCGAGAGCGCCTCGCACAGCAGCGTCTGCTCACGGGGTTTGCTTGCGCGCGGGAGCGCATCCAGGAGGGTCGCCACGTAGCCTCGCGCGCAGGTGGCGCGGAGTGCGCGGACCAGGGACTCGCGCAGACCTGGGTTGTCGTGGCGGCGGACCCAGTCCAGCATCACCCCGATGGGCGGGGGCCAGCCGGGGCCCGCTTTGACGAGCGCCTCGGCGGCGGTCTTCTTGATGTTCATGTTGGGATGAGCGAGCCCCTCCGCGAGGACGGGCACTGCCCACTCCACCTTGAACTCCCCGAGCCCGCTCAGCGCTTGCCTCAGCCGATAGATGTCCTCCGCGCGCGCGAAAGGCACGAGCCAGGCGACGGTCCGCGCGTCTCCGGACTGCGCGAGGCACTCGAGCGTCAGCTTCTGCACCTGCACGCTGCCATGGCGCAGGAAGCGCCGCAGACGCCGCGCGAGCAACGGATGTGTCCGCCCGACGAGCTGGCTCAACACCCGCTCGAGCTGTGCGTCACTCAGGTCTCGCTGCTGAAGTTGTTCGAGCAGACATTCCGTGACGAGCCGTGCGCCAGCGCCATCCGCGGATTCGCGCGTGGGTATCGGGCGCATGCGGCCACTGGCATGGAGCCCGCGCCCCACCTGGACAATGGCCTGCTGTGCCGCGGCGCGGACCTGCTCATCGGCGTCGAGCAAGAGCTGCCCCAGTGGTCGCAGCGTGCGCCGTCGGGACTCGCGGCCGAGCTGTCCAATGGCCTGGAGCCGCAAGGGATGCTGCGTCTGGAGCGCGAGGCGAGAGACCTCGGCGAAGGCGGCATCGTCATAGACGGGCTGGAGGCTCGCGAGCACCTCCTGGCCCATGCCACCGCCTTCGGGCACGGGCGCCGAGGTCTCCTCGAGCACCGCTGACAGCGCGAGTGCCTCGGCGCGCCATTCGGCGGAGGGCAGGCCCGGATGGGTGCGGAGGAACTCCGCGGTGCGCTCGCCGCCCACGTGACGAAGTGCCGCGAGGCAGGCCCAGGGCTCGGCGTCGAAACAGCCGAGGAGGTCCTCCTCGACGACCTCACGACCCTGGTGCCCGAGGGCCTCGATGAGCTCCGGCCGGACGGACTGTGCTTCAGGTCGGACGAGCAGCGAGCGGAGCAGGCCGAGGGCCTCGGGGCCGTCCATCTCCCTCAGGAGCGAGAGGTGGCGGGAGAACTCCGGGCTCGAGACCGACAGTGTCTCCAGCGAGTCGACGTACTCACGCTGCCGGGGGCTCAGCACCTCCGCGATGAGGGCAGGGGAGACCGTCGGACTGGAGACGAACAGCTCGCACACACCGGGGACGTCGTCAGGCTCGCAGCGGACACCCCTGCGATAGAGCGTCTGGAGCACCTCTGCGCCTGTGGGCCCGAAGAAGAGCGGGTCTTCGCGGCAGAGGTGCAGCGCCAAGGACAGCTCGCTGGGGCCCGCGAAGGGGGCCATCAGCGCCAGGGCCTCGCGTCGGACAGGGTTCGAGTGTCGTGGGTCCTCGAGCACGCGCCGCAGCGCCCCGGCGTCTCCTCGACGTGCGAGGACTCGCAGCGATGCGAGGACAAGTCGCTCCGAGCGACCTGCTGGCAACGGAGGCGAGCGGAGGGCTGCGACGTGCTCGGACCGGGTGGCCCAGGGCTCGGCGAGCAGCTCCAGGGCCCGCAGCGCCACGCGCTCATCCGTGGCGTCCATCGCGCGGACGCTCAGCTCCAAGGCCTGCGTCAAGGTCACGAGCCCCAGCTCGAGCGCATGGCCCAGATGGCGAAGTCCCTCGAGCTGGATTTCGGGGGCCCCGTGGGCGCACAGCGCGTCGACGAGGGCTTCCGCGTCGGAGGCCTCGGCGGGAGAGAGTCGCTGGACTGCGCGCAGCAGCCGGCCTCCCATCGGCAAGGCGGTCAGCTTCGCGGGCTCACGGAGGAGGTCCGTGATGAGCCAGGCGACCTCGGCCTCGACGGAGAGGGGACCCCCTCCGTTCGTCAGGGACACCAGGCTCGTCAGGGGAAGTGCTGGCGGAATCAGGCGGGCCAGCTCTGCCAGGAGGACCTGTGTCTCGGGTGTGCACGCGCCGAGGGCCTTGGGCAGCGCTTCCAGGAGGACCTCAGGCGTGTCACCGCCCTCCAGTCGCTCCATGCGCTGCTTCAGATGCAGCAGGGCCGCGTGGACCTCTCCGGGCTCGGACGCGGCGAGCAGGGCACGGAGCTCCTCGGGCGCGAGCCGTTCGGTGCGGAGGCGCTGGGTGAGGAGGGTGCGGAGGTTGCGCGAGGTGAGCTCGACGGGATGATGCGGAGACATGGCGCCGTTATAGGCGACCCCGGGAGCGACGCGCGCGACGTCGAGGTGCGGCGACTGTGAGTGTCTCCACGCCGCGTGTAGGCTGCGTCGATGGACATCACCCTCGCCGTCGTCGGCTTCACGCTCTTGATGGCCACCTTCCTGGGACTCGTGTTCTTCGGAATCTCGGCCTCACAGAAGAAGGCCTACGAGCGTGTTCGGCTCGAGGGACAGCGCTATGTCGCTGTCATCAAGGAGCTCCATCCGATGCGAGGCGACAGGGGCCATGTGGCGCTCCTGCTGAAGCTCGAGACGCCCTCCGGGCCCGTGGGGAAGCGCCTCATCGTGCCCCTCGAGGGCGCGGTGACCTGGGACTTCCTCATGACGGCGCGCGTGACGGAGCGGCCGGTGGCCGTCCACTGCCTCCTGTCGCCGATTGTCGAAGAGGCTGTCACTCAGTTCGGCTTCGTCCTCGAAGGCACTCCGGGATGAGCTCGGGTCCCACGGCCCCGCTCAGGCGTTGACGGTCGCGCGCAGGGCCGTGAGGAACTGCCGGACGACGGGGGCGTCTGTCCTCCCGTCGTAGACGAACTCGACGTCGAAGCGGTCCGCGAGCTCGTCGAGCGCGACCAGTCGCACGGTGCGAGGGCAGGTGGGGGCCGTGCTCTCCGGGACGAAGGCGTAGCCCATCCCCGCCGCGACGAGTCCGATGAGCGTCGGAATGTCGCTGCCGACCTGGGCGATGTGTGGCGTGAAGCCGACTCGCCGGCACTGCTCGAGCAGGAACCGGTGATGCGCCGCGGACCGGAGCGGGTCGAACCAGATGAACGGCGCGTCCGCGAGCTCGGTCAGTCGACGCGGGGCGCGGAAGCGCTTGCCGGGCGAGGCCAGCATGGCGAGCACGAACCGGTCTCGCCGCAGCCGAACGCCCGACAGATGCGGCGCCACGTCCTGCCTCCACGCCATGATGCCGCCGTCGAGCTCTCCCCTCATGATGGCCGCCGCCTGGTCGGCCGAGAGCATGGGAGCGATGGACAACATGACGTCCGGGCAGGTCGTCCGGAACGCCTTGAGCAGGGTCGACACCACCGGCAGGGGGAAGTAGTTCGGCAGCACGCCGAGCCGCAGCTCCCCCAACTGGCCCTCCGCGCTGCGCAGCGCACGCTCGTGGCTGTCCTGGAGCTCCTGGAGGAGGCGGGTCGCGTCCCGCAGGAAGCTCGCCCCGGCCGCCGTGAGCGAGATGCCCGTCGAGCGGCGGACGAGGAGCGGGGTGCCGACTGCTTCCTCCAGCTCGCGAATCTGCCGGGACAGCGCGGGCTGCACGATGCCGATGGCTCGGGCACCGGCCACCATGCTGCCCGCCTCCGCGACCGCGACGAAGTAGCGCAGATGTCGAAGCTCGACCCGCCGCATGCTGGAGCTGTCCATTCCACCGATATACCTGGGAGGCATGGCCGGAGGCACTGGAGAGTATTGGGAAGCATGGGCCGCGAGCTCTAGGTTGGCCGGCGCCACTCGAACCGCCGGTGCCTCTCCGCATGCCACTCCACATCCAGACGCCCTACATCCGCTCGCGAGCCGCGTCCCTTCGGCTCGGCAAAGACGTCTTCTTGAAGCTCGATGCGTTGCAGCCGTCGGGCTCGTTCAAGCTCCGTGGGATAGGTGCGGTCTGCGAGGCGAGGCAGGCCGCGGGGGCCCGTCGCTTCGTGTCGTCCTCGAGCGGCAACGCGGGCATCGCGGTGGCCTACTCGGGCCGGGAGCTCGGCGTCCCCGTGCTCGTCGTGGTCCCCGAGAGCTCGTCCGCGCGCGCACGTGACCGGATTCGTTTCGAGGGCGCGGAGTTGGCGGTCCACGGCGCATCGTGGGCGGAGGCGAACGCGTACGCGCAATCCGTGATGGGCGCGAACGATGCGTTCGTTCACCCCTTCGACGACCCGGGCCTGTGGCCGGGCCACGCGACGATGGTCGACGAGATGGCGGCGACAGGACCGAAGCCCGATGCGGTCGTGGTGGCGGTCGGCGGTGGTGGGTTGCTGTGCGGCGTGCTCGAAGGGCTGGCTCGCAACGGTTGGGGCGATGTGCCCGTCGTGGCCACGGAGACCGAAGGGGCGGACTGCTATGCGCGCTCGCTCCAAGCGGGGCGGCCCATCGAGCTGCCCGCGATCACGAGCATCGCCACGTCGCTCGGTGCGAAGCGGCCGTCCAGCGCGGCCGTCGAGTGGGCGACGCGCCACTCCATCGAACCTGTCGTCGTGTCCGATGCGGCGGCGGTGGCGGCCTGCCTGCGGTTCCTCGATGAGCACCAGCTGCTCGTGGAGCCCTCGTGCGGGAGCGCGCTGGCCGCGCTCGAGACGGCATCGCCGGTGCTTGCCGCCGCCTCACGCATCGCCGTGATTGTCTGCGGCGGCGTCACGGCGACGGTGGAGGCCCTGCAGGACTTCCATCGCCGGGAGGGATGAGCCCGCCCCCTGGCAGGGGCCTCGGCGAGAGTCACTTCCTCGCGAAGGCCCCAGGACCTGCTCCCGCACGGTGAAGGGCTCGGTGCCGGCTTCTCCGCATCAGGGCCAGCAGTCGGCCGCGTTGCTGTCGCTGCACAGCCGTCACCGTCCCGGTCCTCGTACCAGGACAACCGCTGGAAGACGCCTGCGCGCGTGTCGTCGCAGTCATCCGGCGGGGGGCCAGATACGTCCCCTGCACCAGGACATGACTCACTCCGGCAATCGCCGAGGGAGCCAGCGCCAGGAGAGGATTCCGAGCAGGAGCATCATCGTCCCGCCGATGCCCGCGGCGACATGCAGGCCCGTGAGGAACGCCTGTCTGGCTTGGAGCGCGAGCTCCGGTGTCAGGCTGGCGTGCGCCAGGGTTTCATTCAGGGTCCCCGCGACGCCCGGGCCGTAGAGCCGGAAGCAGATGGCCGCGACCGAGCCGAGCAGCGAGATTCCCAGGGCGTTGCCCAGCTCATTGCTTGTCTCCGCGATGGCCCCCGCTGCCCCCGCGCGCTCGACGGGAACCGCGGACACAGCGATCTCGGCGACCAGGCTGAATGAGAGCCCATAGCCGAGGCCCGCGACCACACTCGAGGCGATGAAGACAGTCGCCCCCGCGTCGAGGCCCGTGAACAGGAGCAGGAGGACGCCTCCTCCAATCAAGAAGTGGGTCGCGACCAGCGCCGCCTTCCGGCCGATGCGCTCCACCAGCCGGCTGGTCCAGACGCACGCCGCGGTGAGGACGACGGCCCCGGGCAGGGTCAGCATCGCCGCGGTGAACACAGGTCGGTCGAGCACGGATTGCAGATAGCTGCCCATGAGGTAGCCCGTGGCGGACCAGACGACGAGCGACAGCAGCCCGGTGAGGATGGCGATGGAGAAGACCGGGTCTCGGAAGAGGCCCAGGTCCAGCAGCGGGTGCTCGAGCCGTGTCTGCCTCATCACGAACAGGACCAGCGCGGTGAGGCCCACTCCGCCCACCCCCAACTGGCTGCCACCCAGTCCATACGCGGCGGCTGTCTTCACCGACCAGGTGAAGAGGAGGATGCCCACGAAGGACAGGAGCAGGCTCGGCACGTCGATGCGGCCGTGGTTCGTCGAGCGCGCGTCCCGGAGGAAGACAGGCGCCGCCAGCAGGAAGGCGAGGACCACGGGCACGTTGATGAGGAACACCACGCCCCAGTCGAAGGACTGGAGCAACATCCCGCCCAGCACCGGTCCGATGGCGAACCCCGCGGCGAACGTGGCGGCGAAGATGCTGATGGCCTGTGCCCGCTCGCGCGCGTCGGGGAACATCGCGCTGATGATGGCGAGCCCCGAAGGCAGCAGCGTGGCGCCACCCAAGCCCATCAGCGCCCGGCTGGCGATGAGCACCTCGGGCGTGGAGGAGAAGGCCGCGCCCAGGGAGCCGAGGCCGAAGATGCTCGCGCCCACCCGGATGAGCAGCAGCCGCCCGTAGCGGTCACCGATGTTGCCGAAGGTGACCAGCAGCGAGCCGACGACGAAGCCATAGATGTCGAGAATCCAGAGCGACTGGTCCGCGCTCGGCGTGAGCGCGGAGGTGATGCGCGGCATGGCGAGGTAGAGCACCGAGCCATCCATCGCGACGAGGAGCACGAGGCTCAGGACGGTGAACAGGCCAAACCACGGCCGGAGGCGTGACGGTTCGACGACAGCGGTTGTCATGGGCGGAGGTCCCTGGGCGCAAGTCCGCCTTCCCGCCTGGGTCGCCCCCGCGGATTGAAGTCCGGCTCGCGCTGCTATATACTAAAGGTAAGTTACTTTTGGTATATAGCAATGTCAACCCAACCTCCATCTCCCCGTCGCCTGCGCCTCACCCGAGAGGAGCGGCTGGTGCAGCTGCTCGATGTGTCGTGGAGAATCATCCGCGACGAAGGCACGGACGCGCTGACGCTCGGGCGGCTCGCGGAGCAGGCCGGTGTGACGAAGCCGGTGGTGTATGACCACTTCGGAACGCGGAACGGGCTGCTGGTCGCGCTCTACGAAGACTTTGATCGCCGGCAGACGGCCATCATGGACGCGGCGCTGGCCGAGCGAGGGCCGACGCTGGCGAAGACGGCGGGGGTGATTGCCTCGGCCTATGTGGACTGCGTGCTCACGCAGGGGCGGGAGATTCCCGACGTGCTCGCGGCCCTGGCGGGCGCCCCCGAGTTGGAGGCGACCAAGCGCGCGTACCAGGCCGCGTTCATGGAGAAGTGCAGGGTCGTGCTCTCGCCCCTGTCGAAGGGGGCGCCTGTCGGCGTCGCCAGCCTCTGGGCCCTGCTCGGTGCGGCCGAGGCGCTGTCGAAGGCCGCCGCGACGGGAGACGTTCCCGCCGAGGACGCGAAGGAGGAGCTCGCCCGCACGATTGTCGCCATCTTCAGCCGCAAGGCCCCGTGACTCAGGGCTGGGCGGCGTAGAGCTGCCCGCGCATCTCGCCGTAGTAGGTGTGCGCCTTGGTGTGGAGGTTGAAGTAGAGCACGCCCTTGCGCGCGAGCGACTCCAGGCTGGCCAGCGTCCGTGTCTGGGCCAGGAAGCCCAGCTCGGCGGGGCAGCTCTCCGGGAGCCCGGACTTCATGCCCTTCATGTCCTTGACGAAGGTGATGTTCGCGTTGGTCAGCTCCATCGACCAGCGCCCGTTGGCGAGCGTCTTGGACAGGTTGCCCAGCTCGCCGAAGTCCACCACCACGGGGCCCAGGACACCCGGCGGGCCGCAGTGGATGTGGAACATGAGGATGTCGTCGGGGTTGACGCCCGTCATCTCGACGTCGACGTAGGCGCGGGTCAGGTCCTTGGAGAAGCGCAGGACGCCGTGGCCTCGGGACTTGCGCTGCTCTCGCGGCGTGGAGGGGGCGGTGGCGCCCAGGCTCTTCTGGAGGAGCTTGGGGGTCTCGGACTCCTCGCCGGGCTCTTGTGCGGGGCTGAGGAAGGCCTCGTAGACGGTGAAGGTCGTCGCGCCGAGCGCGGGGTCCTTGGCATGGGAGGACAGCGCGCCGAGGGCGCAGGCGAGGGTCAGGGGCAGGGCGAGGCGCATGGCGGACTCCGGCTCGTGGGGACTGCCTCATGGCGTAGCGTGGACGCCCGGCGCCGGGGATGGCCAAAGGTGGCCACCCGATGACCGCCTCCTGCGCATGACTCACAGCGGCGCGATGGCCTGCTGGATGTGGGCGAGGACCTGCCTGATTTTCGGAAGCTCGCTGAGGGCCTCGGGGACGCTCAGGCGCAGGGGGAGCTCGCGCCCCACGAGGTCCGGGAGCACGGGGACCAGCGCCCCCTCGGCCTCGCCCGGGTCCGCGAGGTCCACGCTGGGAATCAGCCCGATGCCTTGCCCCGCGAGGCAGCACACGCGGATGAGGTGGATGTCGGTGGAGATGAGGGTGGGCTCCACCTGGAACGCGGGACCCTCGAGCTGGGGCCACAGGCACGCGTCACTTCCAGGTCCTTGCCAGGAGAAGAGCTCGTGCTTCCGCAGGGACTCCACGGCCTCGGGCACGCCGTGCTGGCGGAGGTAGTCCGCGCTGGCCCAGAGGCGCTCGTGGACTCGGAGCACCACCTGGGACATCCAGGGGCCTCGGGGAAGGTCCTTCCCGAAGTGCACCGCGAGGTCCACGTTCTCGAGCGGCTCCGCGAGCGGGTTGTCGCTGAAGGATGCGTGGACGCGCAGGAGCGGGTAGGTGCTCCGCAGCAGGCCGAACAGGGGGGAGAGGAGATGCGGCGGCAGGCCCACGGGGAGGACGACGCGCAGCAGTCCCGCGGGGGCCTGGCCGACCTCGCGCAGTGAGGCCACCAGGGCTCGGGTCTCCTGCATCATCAGCCGGCCGCGACGGGCGAGGACCTCGCCTGCCTCCGTCAACACCACGCCGGTGCGAGTGCTCTTGAGCAGGGGAACGCCCGCGCGAGCCTCCAGCGCTTCCACGCGGCGGCGCAGCGTCGTCCGAGAGACCGCGAGGCTGTCCGCCGCGGCCAGGAACGAGCCTGTCTCCGCGACGCCGACAAAGGCACGCAGTTCTTCCAGGTCCATGCGTTCGACGCGCCGGAGCGAACCGCCCAGGCCCGCGCCGCCGCTCCTCCCTTGGCGCGAGCATCCCCAGGGGGCCCGGGGACTTGCAAGCTGGCCCCCTCATGACTCAGGCCGCAAGGCTGCTTCGCATTCCAGGGCATGCTGGAGTCTGCCCTGGGAAGAGTCGCCAGGAACGAAGGTGCCTGGCCTCGGAAAGGACCTGGAGGATGTCGACCGACTTCAAACTCCGGCTGGCGGAGACGATTGCGTGGTGTGGGCCGAGGGTCGTGGCCAGTCAGGCGGGTGTGACGACCCGGACGGAAGCGCTGCGGCCTCCGCTCTGCCGGCATGATGGCGACACGCAGCTCGAGTTGTTGCTCGAGCCTCCAGGTGCCGGCAAGGAGGCCGTGGAGTTCATCGTGGGGCGTCGTCGCGAGCAGCTGCTTCGGGCGAACCCAGGGGGGCACTCGTACTCAGGGCTCGCGGGCGGTCGCGTCTATGCGACCGATTTCAATACAGACATCTGTGGCGCCGCCACCGCACCTTCAAACGGCTTCCTCGATGACCATGACATCCCGGGGTGGGACACGTGGTTCGCGCACGAGCAGACCGGGCCCTACGGAGGAATCGTCTACGGATGGGTTCCGCCCGTCCTGCTCGAGCTGGCGGATGAGGGGTTCTACGTCATCCCCGTTCAGTGCATTGGGTGGGTGAATGACGCCGACCTGCGGCGGCTCCTGGGCTGAGCCTGAAGGGTGCGCTGTCCGCGGCGCCCTCCTGGAGGAGCTTGTTGCGCGCCCACCTCCACGCTCCCCGGCGTCGTGATTCGCCGGAGGAGCGCGGACGCGGTCAGTTGCCGCGGTAGGTGGTGTCGAGGATGCCGATGCCCGCGCCCTCGACGTACAGGGTGACGCGCGTGCCTTGGGTGGCGGCCTGGGTGGCGCGCTCGAACAGGCTCAGGCGCTCGGCTTCACTGTACTGGTAGCCCACGGACGAGGCGCCCGAGCCCAGGTAGAAGTAATTGCCGACGAAGCTCCCCGTGCAGTTCGCCGCCGTGTTCACCTGCACGATGACGTAGCCCTGGCCATAGGTGGCATTCGGCTGCCGGGTGTACGTCGCCGCGCAGACGTAGCCATTCACGGTGATGGGCGGTCCCGCGAGGGCCGTGCTGGCATACCCGACCGACATCATCACCGCCGAAACAACGATGGACGCTCGCTTCATGGTGTTGTCCCCCTGCTGCTGCGATTGAGGTCGAGCCCTCTGCTCCCCGCGCGGGGCTCCGGAAAGCCGCTGGGACTTTCCGCATGAAATAACGCGCGAAACGGTATTCCTTCTTCTGGAATATCCACGAGCAACGCGGGTTCCCGGGCCCACCGAGAACACACCCCTGCGTCCGGCATCGGAGTCCCGCATGAAGTCGTTCCTGCTGTTGCTCGCATGCCTCGTGGCTGCACCTTCCCTTGCACAGCAGCGCCCCCCGGATACCTCCGCCGCGAAACAACAACTCCAGGCCGTGGTGGAGGACTTCCGTGAGGCCATCCTCCAGAAGGACACCCAGAAGTTCCTCGGCTTGTTCCTGCGCGAGGACGTCATCTGGCAGTCCGTCCAGGGCGAGGAGCGCCTCAAGAAGGTCCGCGAGAAGAACCCCCAGGCGAACAAGCTCACCTCCGGCCCGAAGCAGAACCCCAGGGCCTTCATCGAGGACATCGCGGCGAAGCCCCAGCGCATCGAGGAGAAGTTCATCAACGTCCGCATCGACACGGACGGGAACATCGCCTCGGTCTCCTTCGAGTTCACCTTCCACGCGGATGAGCGCGTCATCAATCGTGGTCAGGAGAGCTGGCACCTCGTGAACACGGGCACTGGCTGGAAGATTGTCTCGGTCATCTGGTCCAACAACTGACGCCACGAGCTCCGTCATGTCCTTTCATTCATCGCTCCTGGGATGGGTCGCCGTCGTCTGTCTGGGCCTCGGTCTCGACGCACGGGCCGCATCCCAAGACTCCGTCGCCGCGAAGCTCGATGCCCACCTGCGCTCCATTGTCGACAAGGAAGGCTTTCGCGGCGCCGTGCTCGTGGCCAAGGACGGCAAGGTCCTTCACTCCGCCGCCTATGGCCTGGCCGACGAGGACGGCAAGCGGCCCAACACGCCCTCCTCGCAGTTCCTCATCGGCTCGCTGACGAAGTCCTTCACCGCCGTGACGGTGATGCAGTTGGTGGAGGACGGCACGCTGGACCTGAACGTCCCGCTGTCCCGCTACCTCCCCAAGCTCCGCGCGGACCTCGGCAAGCGCCTCACGCTCCACCTGTTGCTCAAGCAGCGCTCCGGACTGCCTGACCATCTGGACGCGTTGATCGAACACGAGTCGGAGAAGGACGTCTCCTCGGGGGAGATCCTGCGGCTCATCAACAAGTCACAGCTCTCCTTCAAGCCAGGCGCGAAGTTCGAGTACTCCAACCTGAACTACCACCTCGCGGCGCTCGTCCTCGAGGCCGTCACGGGCAAGACCTTCGCGCAGGTGCTCCAGGAGAAGACCTTCACCCCGCTGTCGATGGCGGGCTCGGGCGTCGAGCGCGGCACGAACGTTCCGCCCCGTCGCTCCTTCGGCTACGCGAAGGGCCTGCTGGGGGTGTCGCGCGACGAGAACAACGTCTCCTATGCCCTCGGGTCCGGGGACATCTACTCGACCGTGGAGGACCTGTACGCCTGGGACCAGGCGCTCTTCGGCTCGGGGCTGGTCTCGGCGGAGAGCCAGAAGCGCCTCTTCGAGGGAGGAAGCCGCGAAGAGGGCTACTACGGCTACGGCTTCCGGATTCAGCCCTATCTTCGTGGACCGGGCGTCAAGGAGCGGGGTGTCCTGGTGCGACACGGCGGCACCATGGATGGCTTCATGTCCAACCTGCACCACTACAGGGAAGACCGGGTGACCGTGATTGTCCTTGGCAACGTGAGGCCGTTCCCCATCCGGGAGCTGACCTTCGAGCTCAAGGAGATTGCCCTCGGGCTGGCGCCCACCGCGCGCTCACGCAAGGAGGTGGATGAGTAGCCACCCGTCAGGCGTGGACCTCTCCGTGGACGAAGGTGAGCCTCGGTGCGCGGAACCCCATCATGATCCACGCGCCCAGCAGCCTGGCGAAGAACGCGGCCTGGTGCCGCTTGCCGCTCGGGACACCTGCCGGAAGCACCACGCCGGCGGGGAGGTCGCTCGTCATGGTCCGGAGGTCCAGAGGAGGCAGCGCTCCCTCGGGCCAGAGTCCGGCATAGAGACTGAGCCAGTGGCCGCCCTTGAACTCCAGGCACACGGGGGTGTTGCAGCACGTGGCGACGATTCTCCGGGTCGTGGACTCGGGCGTGAGGCGGAACTCCTTGAGGAGCTCCGTGCCCTCCAGGAAGCGGACGCGGTCCTTGCGATACAGCACGAAGTGCGTCCCGCCATGGGCACCCAGGACCGACCGGGCCGACGGGAGCGTCGCCATCCTTGCGCCCGCCGCGCGGCAGCTGTTGCAATAACACTCGCTGTTGACGATGGGCTTTCCTTCCACCTCGAGGCGGACCTGGCCGCAGGCGCAGCGGAGCTGAGGGTGCTGGGTCATGACTGTGCTTTCTCCTGGAGGGGGCCACCGAAGAGGAGGCGGATGTAGCGGTCCAGGTGGTCCATGCTCTCTCTCGCCAGCGCGGGAGAGTTCCCCGCCTTGGCGAGCACGAAGGCGCCTTGAATCACTGTCTGGGTATGGCGTGCGAGGCTCTCGGCCGTCCATCCGCCGGAGATGCGCCGGGCCTTCATTGCGGCGCGGAGGTCCGCCTCGAGCGTCGCGGCATGGCCGAAGATGCTCGCGGCGCAGGCGTCGCGGATGGCCGGTGACGTCGCGTAGACCTCCTGCACCATCGTCCCCACCAGGCAGGTGAACTCCGCCAGCTCCCCGGTGATGATGGACTTGCGGAAGGCCACGTAGGCGAGGACGCGCTCCAGCGCATCCTCGGAGGCGTGGTAGGGCGCGCCCGCGAAGAAGGCGGTCGTCGTCTCCGCCCAGTACTCCGCGGCGGCGACCCCCAGGTCGTCCTTGCTCTTGAAGTGATGGAAGAAGGAGCCCTTCGTCACCGCGGCGACCTGGCAGAGTTCGTCGACAGAGGTCGCGGCGAAGCCCTTCAGGCGAATCGTGTCGAGAGCGGCCTTGAGCAGGCGCGTCCTGGCATCGCCTCGTTCGGGCTCTCGTTTCGGCGGGCGGGGCATGACTTCGATACATACCGTACGGTTGGTATGTATGCAAGGAGGCGCCCACCCACGGGTGGCGCAGGGGCTCTGAAGGCACTCAGCGAGCCATGCGTCTCGGGGCGCGGCGGGGGGCTCGCGGCTGCTCCTCGTGTGCGCCGAAGCCCCTCCGGTACGTGCTGGGGGCCACACCGAAGCGGCGCTCGAAGGCCCTGCGGAAGACGTCCGCGCTCTGGAACCCCACGGCGAGCGCCACCTGCTCGATGCCGCTGTCGCCCTCGCCGAGCCTGCGACGCGCCTCCTCCATCCGGAGCTGTTCCACATACGCGGCCGGTGTCTGCCCGAACGCGGTCCGGAACTGTCGCGCGAAGTGCCGAGGGCTGAGGCACGCGCGCTGAGCCAGCGCCTCGACGGAGAGGTCTCCCGCGAGGTTGACCAGCATCCAACTGGTCAGGTCTCCCAGGCGCCCACCGCTCTCCTCCTGGAAGCGGAGGGGCTCGGAGTACTGGGCCTGTCCTCCCGGGCGCTTGAGGTACATCACCATCTCGCGCGCGACCGTGAGCGCCGCACGCGGGCCGTGGTCCTCTTCGATGAGCGCGAGCGCCAGGTCGATGCCCGCTGTGATTCCCGCGGACGTGTAGAAGGTGCCGTCCTGGATGAACAGCGCATCCGGCTCGAGGCGGACTTTCGGAAACCGCGCCGCGACGTCCTGCGCGAACTGCCAGTGAGTGGTCGCGCGCCGGCCATCGAGGAGCCCCGACGCCGCGAGGGCATAGATGCCCGTGCACACCGAGACGACACGCCGCACCGTGTGCGCATGGGACTGGAGCCAGCGGACCACCTGGGCGTTCGCAGCCGGCCTTCGCAGGCCCGCGCCTCCGGAGATGAGCAGCGTGTCCAACCCCCGGGCGTCCTCCAGTCGAAGGTGGGGCTTGAAGACGAGCCCCGACTCGGAGCGGAACTCACCCGAGTGCAGCCCCACCATCAGCACCTCGTAGCGGCGCTGCCCACCTGTCTGGACCTTCGCGAACGCCTCCATGGGGCCGACGAGGTCCAGCGCCTCCACGCCCTCGTACCCGAGAAAGCCCACCCGCCGAATCGCCGCGCCCATGCGTACCTCTCGGCGCCGCATCGTAGCCCTGCCTCCGGCCCGTGTGCTTCTTTCGTGGGCACGGCGCCCTCCTCGCGGGCGCTCAGGTGCTCCGCAGCGCGATGGCCGGGTCCACCCGAGAGGCTCGCAGCGCGGGTATCAGGCACGCCACCGCGCCCGTGCCGCCGAGCAGCAGCACCACCCCCACGAGGGTCACCGGGTCCGCGGGCTCCACGCCGAACAGCCACCCCTTCATCAGCGTCGACAGCCCGAACGCCCCCACCGTCCCCATCGCGAGCCCGGCGAGCACCAGGACCATGCCCTCGCGCAGCACCAGCGCGAGCACACTCGAAGGCTCGGCGCCGAGCGCCAGCCGGATGCCCAGCTCCCGCACCCGCTGGCTCACGGAGAAGGCCACCACGCCCGACAGGCCCGTGCACGTCAGCACCAGCGCGAGCACCGCGACGAAGCCGAGCAGGAGCGTCACCAGCCGAGGCGCGGCGAGTGACTCCTGGCGCAGGCTCGACAGGGGCCGCACGTCCGTGACGGGCTGCTCGGAGTCCAGCTCATGCACCCGCTCTCGCACGTGGGACGCGAGCGCCATCGGGACGCCCTCGGTGCGCACGAGCATCCGGACGTCGCGGAGGGGCTGCAACGCGAAGGGGAGATACACCTCGCGCGGTGGCTCCTCTCCGAGCCCGCGCTCGCGCACGTCCCCCACCACGCCCACCACCGTCGCCCAGCTCTTCCCATCATCGAACGAGATGCGCCGCCCCACGGGCTCCTCGCGAGCGAGGTACGCACGCACGAAGGCCTGGTTCACCACCACCACGGGCGCCGTCCCCGGACCGTCCCCGGGCTCGAAGAGACGGCCCTTCACCAGGGGCACGCCGAGCGCACGGAAGTAGCCCACCGTCGCGCTGCGCAGGTCCGTCTTGGGGCGCACCTGGCCGGGGAGGACCTCCTGGCCTTCGACCTTGAGCGTGCTCGTCCACGGACTCTTGCCCCCGAGGGGCAGGTCATTGGCGAGCCCGACCGCGGACACCCCCGGCAGTCCCTCCAGCCGAGGCACCAGCTGCTCGGCGAATGCACGGACCTTCTCGTCCTCGCGATACCGGTCCCACCCGAGGTCCACGCGCGCGGTGAGCACGTTCTCCGGGTCGAACCCCGGGTCCACGCGGTGGAGCCGCGCCATGCTGCGCAACATCAGCCCCGCGCCCACCAGCAGCACACACGAGAGCGCCACCTGCGCGACGATGAAGAAGCCCCGCAGCCGCGGACTCACCCGTGCCGCTCCCTGCCCGCGCCCCGAGCCGAACACCGTGCGCGACGGAAGCGCGGGCAGCAGCGAGAGCACCAGCCCCGTGCCGAGCGACAGGCCCAGGTTGATGAGGAGCATGGGGACTCCCACGCTCACCTCCACCGCGCGCGACGTGTAGCGGGCCACGAAGGAGACGAGCAGCCCCATCCCCAGGGCCGCGACCCCGAGCCCCAGCAGCCCTCCCAGCATCGAGAGCAGCAGGTGCTCCGTCAGCAACTGCCTCACCAGTCGCCCGCGCCCCGCGCCCACCGCGGCCCGGACCGCGAGCTCGTGCTCACGACGCGCCAGCCGCGCCAGGGTGAGGTTGGCGACGTTGGCGCACACGACGAGCAACAGGAAGACGGCCGTGGCGAACAGGAGCAGCAGCGTCGGGCGGGCCCGCGCCACGAGCCTGTCCTGGAGGCGCGACGCGGTGGCGGAGAACCCCTCGGTGGCGGGGTAGTCCTGGGGGTGGGCCTGATGGAGGCTGGAGGCCACCAGCGCCAGTTCGGCGCGGGCCTCCTCCATCGACACGCCGGGAGCAAGCCGGCCGAGGACGGTGAGCCCTCGGCTGGTGCGGGTGTGCGTCCAGTCCTCCGCCGAGCGGAACGGACAGGCGGAGACGGGCATGTAGACGTCGTTCTCCGCCGGATACTGAGGCACGGGGGGCAGCACGCCGATGACGGTGTGCGTGCGCCCGTTCATCGTGAAGGTCTTCCCGACGATGTCGGGGTCCGCGCCATACGCGCCCCGCCAGTACGCATGGCTGAGAATCAACACCGGCGCGGCGCCGGGCTTCTCCTCCTCGGGGAGGAACGTGCGTCCGAGCAGCGGGCGGACCCCCAGCGTGTCGAAGAAGCCGGAGGACACCACGGCCGTCTGGACGCGCCGCGGCTCGCCATGCCCCACGATGTTGAAGGGCATGGAGTGGTACTCGACCAGCCCCTGGATGCGCGTGAGCCGCGCCCGGTAGTCCTCGAGCTCGGGCGGAGAGAAGCCCGCGTTCTCCAGCTCCACCCGCGCCACGGGCTGCTCCAGATGTATCAGCCGCTCACCGTCCGCATAGGGAAGCGGCCGCAGCAACACCCCATGGATGACGCTGAAGATGGCGGTGTTCGCGCCGATGCCGAGCGCCAGCGTCAACAGGATGGCCACCGTGAAGCCCGGGCTGCGGACGAGGATGCGCGCGCCGTAGCGGAGGTCCTGCCAGAGAGTCTCGACCATCACCTTCCTCCAAGGAGGACAGGGATAGGTGGGGGCTCGGAGCACGACAAGGACGTTGTCCCGACGATTCCGGCCACGGTGCTTCACTCTGCGGCCGAGCGGCAGGAAACGCTTCTGCTCGAACGACGGATGAGGGACGCTCCCGCGTCACCCGCGAACGGAGCACGTGATGGCGTACATGCTGTTGGTCATGGAGGATGGGAAGCGGAAGCGGAGCCGGACGCCGGAGGAAGGGCGTCGTGAGATGGAGCGGATGGGGGGCTTCGTGGAGGACCTCAAGGCCCGTGGAATCTGGAAGGGGAGCGACTCGCTCCGGTCCATCACCGAAGGAGTGCGAGTCCAGGTCCGAGGCGGCCAGAGCACCTTCGTCGATGGCCCGTTCGCCGAGTCCAAGGAGATTGTCGGCGGCTACGTGGCCTTCGACTGCGCGACCCGGGAAGAGGCGCTCGCGATTGCACGCCAGTGTCCCGCGGCCGAGTGGTCGACGGTCGAGCTGCGTGAAATCGGCGTCTGCTACGAGGACTGACGCGGGTCCTCGTGCCTCACCACTGGCGGAGCACGGCGGCCTTGGGCCCCGCCACCAGGCTTGCCGCCGGCACGTCGTCGGCGACGACCGCTCCGGCCGCGATGACCGCGTCGCGGCCGATGCGGACTCCCGGGAGGAGGGTCGCACCCGCGCCAATCCACACGTTCTCCTCCACCTCGATGGGGGCGCCCGTGAGGTACAGGCGCCGCTCGCCCGGGTCGACGGGGTGGCTCATCGTGATGAACGTGGCCTTCGGGCCCACCATCACCCCCGCGCCCAGCCGGATGCCGGCGTAGTCGAGGAACGTGCAGCCCTGATTGATGAACACCCGCTCGGCGAGCTCCAGCCGGAGGCCGTGGTCCGTGTAGAAGGGGGGATAGATTGTCACCCGCTTCGGGAGGGGCTGGCCGAAGAGCTGCTCGAACAGCGCCGCCTTCCCCGCCTCATCCTCGAAGGGCAGGACGTTGAGGCGCGACGTCAGCTCGGTGGCGCGCAGCACCCGCTGGCTCATGGCCCGGAACTCGGCGCTGAACTCCCGCTCTCCGCGCGCGAGGGACTCCGGGTCGTGGATGCGCATGAGCGGCTTCAGGGGCATCCGCGGAGCCTGACGCCGCCCTTCATCCACGTCCAGCGAGGAAACAGCCCGCCAGGTGCCGTCTCCTCGCCGGGCGTTGGTGCCCGTCGCTAGAGGGGCGCCGCCCGCTGGCCGTTCTCCTGGGGGGCCGTGCCCGTGCGAGCCGCGCCCAGGATGAGGCCATCGAGGATGGAGGAGATGGCGGCGCGATACCGCGTCATGGCGTCCACGCTCTGGGGCACGTCGCAGAAGATGGAGTGCAGGAAGAGCCCCTCCGAGTTGCGGAGGAACCACATGTTGCCCGTGTTGGAGTGCGAGGACTCCGGGATGGTCTTCGGCTGCCACGTGTCGAACTGGGCGGCGCCGGGCATCTTCCGGTAGTCGAGGAACGAGAAGAAGTTGACCGGGTACGGCCAGCTGCGCAGGTGGAAGTGCTGCGGCGCCAGCAGCTCCCAGACCTTCACGAAGGGCACGTCGACGTTGCGGATGAGCTCCTTGAAGCCCGACTGCACGCCCTCGACGACCTCGGGGAACCCCATGTGGTCGGCGATGGGGAAGGTGATGGCCAGCGTGTTGACGAACCATCCGAAGGACTGCCGCCACCGAGGGTCCTGCCGCTCGCTGATGGGAAGGAACCCGCGATACGTCTGGCTGCCGGAGATGTCTCGGAGCGCCATGCCGACGACCGCGAGCAGGCCCAGGAACAGCTTGGTGCCGCGCTCCCGGCAGATGCGCTCGAAGGTGAGGGCCGCCGTGTCGTCGAGCAGCCGCACGGTGTGGTTCAGCGCGGGATACATCCGGCCGGATTCGATGCCCAGGTCGAGCGGGACGCGCGGGAACAGGTCGCCCGCGCCCGCGATGAAGTTCCGCCAGTACTCCAGGTCGGGACTCGTCGCGGTGAGCAAGGAATACCGGCGGCGCTGCTCGTCGCCGAAGTCGAGATAGCTTCCGGCCACCTCGAGCACCGGCCGCTGGCCCGCCGCGAGGGCGGCGTAGTCCCGCTCCACCTCCTCGACGGCAATCACCAGCGAGAGCCCGTCACACAGGATGTGGTCGAACCCCATGTAGACCGTGGCCTGGGTCTCCTCGGCCACCACGCCCAGCACGAACAGGGGCCAGGACAGCGTGTCGATGTCCCGGTTGAACGTCGTCCGCACGTGCGCGGTGACGGCCTCGCTCGTCGCGAGCGGGCCCACGTCGGTGTGCACGAGGCGGACCTCCGTCGGCGTCATCACGTCGCAGCGCAGGTCCCCGGCGATGAGCTGCTCGAACCCACAGCGCAGCACCTCGTGCCGCTTGACGAACAGGAGGAGCGCGGCCTCCAGGGCCTCCAGGTCGAGCGGACCGGGAATCCTGAAGGACAGGCCAATCCAATAGTTCTCGGCGGCATGCTCCTGCCGCGCCATCACCGCCGCCGAGAAGTGCTTCTCCTGGTTGTAGGACGCGGGCTTGTCGCTGAGGGGCGCGACAGCGAGGGTGTTCCTCGGCGGGCCGAGTCGCCATTCGTGAACATGTCCGGCGTTGAATCCCGCATGGGTGAGGGGGACCTGGTGCATGAATCGAATCCTCTTTGGGGTGGTCGTTGCGCGTGTTCGGCGAGCCGGGAGCGGGACCTGGCGTGTCCCTCTCCCAGTTCGCTTGCCTCTGGCTCAGGGGCGACAGACCCGGACTGGCGTCTACGGAACACCGAGGAGCGGTGCATCCCCGGCAGGCGATGACCGTGCCTCGGGAGCGACACGCTGATGGTGGGAGTGGTCGAGGGAGAACAGGGGCTCTGTCATCTCTCGTGGCGCCGGCCCGGCCCCGTGAAGCGATGGCATGGGTACAAGCTTGGGAACCATGCCGCAGAAGCTGTGGTCGGCCTTGAACCTGGACAACTCACATTCTGGCGGATGTCAGGTGCAAGGAATTGGCTGTGACGCCGGAGCGAACACACGAACTGTCACATCCTTCATGCGGACGCCGCGGCCCGGACGTACCCGCATGAAGGATGCTCGCGCACACCTCACCAGACTTGATTCGGCGCCAACCTGATGAGGGTGTCTCCGGCTCCCAGTTGACCGGCCTCGTTGTCGCCAAAGCCTCTCATCGTTCCATCCGCGGAGACGACGAGGGCATGCGCCCTGGCGGCCAGGAGGAGCGTGACGCTGTTCAACCCCGCCACCTGCGTGGGCGTCGCGCGCGGGGTCGCCGTGCCGCTGCCGAGCTGCCCCCGGTCGTTGATGCCCCACGACCAGACGGTGCCGTCCGCCTTCACCGCGAGCGAGTACTCGAACCCGGCGCTGACGGCCTTGACGCTCGAGAGGCTGGGCGCCTGCGTGGGCACGTGCCGGGTCGTCGTCGTGCCGTCCCCCAGCTGACCGTTGGAGTTGTACCCCCAGGCCCAGACCGTTCCGTCCGGCTTCAGCGCCAGCGAGTGCTGATGCGTCGCGGACAGGCTCACCACGCCGGAGAGGCTCGGCACCAGCGTGGGCGCCAGCCGGGTGGTGGTGGTGCCGATGCCCAACTGGCCATGGGCGTTGTATCCCCAGGCCCAGAGGGTGCCATCCGCTTTCCGGGCCAGTCCGTGATACGTGCCCGACGCCATGGACAGGACGACGGTGAGCCCCTGCGCCTGGGTGGGCGCCACGCGCTGGGTCGTGGTGCCATCCCCGAGCTGTCCGTAGATGTTCTCGCCCCAGCCCCACACCGTTCCGTCTGCCTTCAGCGCCAGCGAGTGTGCATAGCCCGCGGCCACGGCGACCACGCCCGTGAGGCCGGGGACCTGGGTGGGCACCAGCCGTCGGGTGGTGGTGCCATCGCCCAGTTGTCCCTTGGCGTTGTTTCCCCACGTCCAGACCGTCCCGTCCATCTTCACCACCACCACGTGGCCTTCGCCCGCGGCCAGGCCCTCCACGTCGGTGAGGCCGGACACCTGCGCGGGGCTCCGCGTGGCGAGGGTCGTCCCATCCCCCAGCTGGCCGTAGGTGTTGTCACCCCAGGCCCAGACCGTGCCATCCGACTTCCGGGCCGCGGTGAACCGGTCTCCGGCGGCCAGTCCTCGGGCCCCCACGAGTCGGGAGAGGGTCGGCGCGTAGTGCCAGCGCGCGGAGCCGTCGCCCAGTTGGCCCTTGTCATTGCTCCCCCAGGCCCAGGCGGTGCCGTCCGTCCTCAGCGCCACCGAGTGGAACTCGCCCGCCGCCAGGAACGAGACGCCGGTGAAGCCCGCGACTTGCGTGGGCGTGGTCCGGGAGGTGGTGGTGCCATCGCCCAACTGGCCCCGGTAGTTGTATCCCCACGTCCAGACGGAGCCGTCCGTCTTGATGGCCAGGGAGTGGTAGATGCCCGCCCCCAGGGACACGCCCCCCGAGAACCCGGGCACCTGCGTGGGCACCTGCTGGGTGGTGGTGTTGCCATTGCCCAGCTGTCCATGGAGGTTGTATCCCCAGGCCCAGACGGTGCCGTCTGTCTTCAGCGCGAGTGAGTGATACAGGCCCGCGGTGATGGCGACGACGCCGGTGAGGTTGGGCGTCTGGGAGGGAACAGGCCGGATGGTGGTGGTTCCGCCCCCGAGCTGGCCTTCGTAGTTGGACCCCCACGCCCACACCGTGCCGTCCACCTTCACGACCAGCGAGTGGTAGAGCCCCGCGGCGACGGACACGACCCCCGTGACGCCTGGGACCTGGGTGGGGATGGGCCGGTCGACGGTGGTGCCGTCGCCCAGCTGGCCCGTGTTGTTGTCACCCCAGGTCCAGAGGGTGCCGTCGGCCTTCACCGCCAACGCATGCCCTGGGCCCGCGGCGATGGACACGACACCCGTGAGGCCGGGAACCTGCGTGGGATTGGACCGGTCGGTGGTCGACCCGTTTCCCAGCTGACCGTTGGCATTGTCACCCCAGGCCCAGACGGTGCCGTCGGCCTTCAGCGCCAGCGAGGAGTGATGTCCCGCCGCCACGGCCACCATGTTCGTGAGGCCGGGGACCTGGGTGGGCAGCAAGCGCTGCGCGGTGGTGCCATCCCCTAGCTGCCCCTTGGCGTTGTCACCCCAGGCCCAGACCGTTCCGTCCGGCTTCGACGCGAGGCCGTGGTATCGCCCCGCGGCCACGCTGGTCCGCTCCACCAGGGCATGGCTGCGCTTGGGCACCGCGCTGTAGGAGCTGGAGCCTTCGCCCAGCTGGCCTTCGACGTTGTGGCCCCAGGTCCACACCTCGCCGTTGGCCATCACGGCCACGGAGTGCTGTCCGCTTCCAGCCGCCACGGCCACCACGCCGCTCAAGCCCATCACCTGCACAGGGACCAGCCGCTGCTCCTGCGTCCCATCGCCCAGTTGGCCGCGCTGGTTGGAGCCCCAGGTCCAGACCGTTCCATCCGACTTCAGCACGAGCGAGTGGAGCTCCGCCCCCAGCACGCCGTCCACGCCGGCCAGCCCCGACACCTGCTGCGGCGCCGAGCGGGACGTCGTGGTTCCATCACCCAGCTGGCCGTACGTGTTCGCGCCCCACACCCAGGTGGTGCCATCCGCCTGGCGGACGAGGGAGTGATTGCTGCCCGCGGACAGCCCCGTCGCGTTCGTGAGTCCCGGGACCAGCGCGGGGAGCATCCGGTAACCCGCGGTGGTGTCTCCCAGCTGGCCGTTGGAGTTGCTGCCCCACGCCCACACCCGGCCCGTGCCGTCGAGCGCGAGGGAGTGCGCATTGCCCGCGGCAATCGCCTTGATGGTGGGCAGGCCCTGCACCTGCACCGGCATCAGTCGCTGCGTCGTGGTGCCATCGCCCAGCCGGCCCGCGCCATTGCTGCCCCAGGCCCAGACAGTGCCGTCTGTCTTCAGCGCCAGCGAGTGTGAGAAGCCCGCGGCGACCCGCACCACCTCGCCAAGTCCCGGCACCTGCACGGGCGCCTGGCGGCCGGTGGTCGTCCCGTCGCCCAGCTGGCCGAAGTTGTTGCCGCCCCAGGTCCACACCGTGCCGTCTGACTTCATCGCGAGGGAGTGCAGGTCACCCGCGCCCACGGCGCTGATGTTCCACAAGCCCCAGGCCCGGACGGGAACACGCTGGTCCTGGAGGCTGCCATTGCCCAGCTGGCCATAGGCGTTGTCGCCCCATGCCCAGACAGTTCCATCCGAGCGCACCGCGAGCGTGTGGTGACGGCCCGCGGCCACGAGGCCCAGCCGACTGGCGGTCTCGGCGGCTTTCGCCGTGGCCAGCTCATCGGGTGATGACGGGCCTCCGTCCTGACAGCCCGAAACCGCCAGCAACATGAACAACAACCCGACAGCCTTCGACGCGATACGCGTGTGCCCACGATGTTTCTGCATGGCCCCCCTCCAGGTGCAAGGAATTGTCGTGACAGCGGCGTCCCTTGTATTGGGACGCACGCACAGTATCAGTGAGCCAAGGGACGTCAAAAGCTCACGCTGGAGGCCCCGGCGGACGAGCCTGGGCTCGTTCGCGCGGGGTGTCACGATGCGGGGCCGCCGCGGTGGGGTGTTACTGGAAGCGGACCGGCGGGGCCTTCTGCGTCAGGCGCCTGGCCACCTCCGCCGCGGTGTCTCGCATGTGGCTGAGCCGGTCGCTGAAGTCCCCGACTCCGCCGCTGCCGGCGCGCTCGGTGTAGAGCAGGTCGCCGTTCGCGTTGATGTAGTGGACGTAGAAGAGCGCGGTGCCGTCGGCGGTGAAGCGGTCGGTGTCGACACTCGCGATGGGAGTGCCGTCCGCCGCGTGCAACTCCTGCTGGATGGGGGAGCGGAACAGCGTTGCGACGGGGATGATGATGCCCTTGGCGCCGGACTGCTTCACGTACTCCGCCAACTCCTTCTTCATCCGAGGCGGGACGTTGAACTTGTCGGTGGCGATGTTCGGCAACGTCTCACACCACTCGCTGTCTCCCTTCATCCGCTTGAGCTTCGCGCCAGAGACATCCTGGCCGTATGCGCTCCAGAGCGCGGGGGCGACGAAGTCCTCGATGCTGCGGTGGACCTTGTCGTTGTTGTCCGCGGGATAGGCGCAGGAGAGCAGGGGCGTCAGCGCGTAGGGCGCGTCCAACTCCTTCCACTTCCCATCGGTGAAGTAGGTCGGGTTGGACGTCGCGAGGCCCGGGACACAGCCGGAGAGCAGCGCGCTCGCCGTCGCGGCGAGCAGGGAGTGGCGGAGGATGGAATCACGAAGGGTGGACAAGGGAACTCCTCAATCGAGTCGAGTCAGCTCACGGAAATTCGTGAGCTCCTTTCACGCCCCTCGTTTCATCAAGGTTCCAATCTTTGTTCAGCGCAGCCGTCGCGCGAAGGCACGCAGGTCTTCGGCGAGGAGCTCGGGCACCTCGAAGCCAGGGAAGTGCCCGCCCCGAGGCAGCTGCGTCCACTGCTGGATGTCGAACCAGCGCTCACCCCACGCACGCGGCGCGGGGAGGATGTCGCCCGGGCAGATGAGGACCCCCAGCGGGGCGCCCTTCCTCGGCGGCGGGGACATGGCGCCGACGTCGGAGAACGCCTCGTGATAGAGATGCAATGACGACCCGATGGATTTTGTCACCCAGTAGATGGTAAGCACCGTGCACAGCGCGTCCAGGGAGATGGCGCCATCCAGCCGGCCTCCGCCGTCGCTCCAGCTCCGGAACTTCTCGCCCACCCAAGCGGCGAGTCCTGCGGGGGAGTCATGGAGCCCCACCGCCGCCGTCCGAGGCTTGGTGGCGTGGAGCTGCGCATACGCTCCCTCTCGGGCGCGCCAGGCCATGGCCCTGTCGAGGAACGCCTCCTCCTCGGCGGACAGGCCCTCCGTGCGCGGATATCCGTTGAACACGTTGACCATGTGGACGCCGAGCATCCGGCCGCCGTGGTTGGCGCGCAGGCGCTCGACGACGCCCGCGCCCATGTCGCCGCCATGCGCGAGGAACTTGGAATGGCCCAGCCGCTCCATCAGCTTCACCCAGAGGTCCGCGATGCGGGTGATGTTCATCCCCGGCGCGCGGGGCGCGGCGGAGAAGCCATGTCCTGGCAGTGAGGGGATGGCGACGTCGAAGGACAGGCCCTCCACCTCGCGAGTCAGCAGGGGGACCAGGGGCAGCAGTTCGGTGAAGCAGCTCGGCCAGCCGTGGGTGAGGATGAGCGGGAGTCGGTGAGGGCCCTGGCCCCGGACGTGGACGAAGTGGAGATCCTGGCCATCGATGGTCGTGTGGAAGGCGGGGACGGCGTTGATGCGGGCCTCGGCCGCGCGCCAGTCGAAGCCCTGCCAGTGCTCGAGCAACGTGCGCAGCGCGTGGGGCTCCATGCCCAGGTCCCAGCCCCGGTCATCGAGTCCTTCCGGGAGGCGAGTCCTCGCCAGGCGCTGGTGGAGGTCATCCAGTGTGGCCTGGGGGATGTCGATGACGAAGGGCTCGAGGGTGTCTGTGGGCATGAGGGCTCTTGCTGGAGGGGCGCGACGTGGCGCTGTCAGGGCACACAAGATGAGGGCGAGCGGGCTGTTTGTCCTTGAATGATTCCATGGGGTCGCTATGCAACTTCGCATGGCCCCTGTGTCCCCGGATTGGTCGCTCTATCGTTCGTTCGTCGCGGTGTTGCGGGAGGGCTCGCTCTCCGGCGCGGCCCGTGTGTTGGGCGTGAGTCAGCCGACGCTGGGACGTCACATCGCGGCGCTGGAGTCCGCGTTGGAGCTGGCCCTGTTCACCCGCTCACCGGAGGGACTCAAGCCGACGCGTGAGGCGAAGGCACTGCGTCCCCAGGCGGAGGCGCTGGCGGCGGCCGCGGAGTCGCTGTTCCGCGCGGCCTCGGGGCCGCTGGGGGAGAACGAGGGGCCGGTGCGAATCTCCGCGAGTGAGGTCTTCGCCGTCGAGGTGCTGCCCCCGCTGCTGGCGCGTCTGCGGGAGACGCACCCCCGCATCATCGTCGAGCTCCAGGTGTCCAACCGGGTCGAGGACCTGCTGCGCCGGGACGCGGACCTCGCGGTTCGAGTGGTGCGGCCCGAACAGGACGCGCTCCTCGCGACCCGCGTGGGCGCGGTGGAGGCGGGGCTGTTCGCTCACCCCAGCTACCTCGCCCGTCATCCGGCCCCTCGGACGACCGCCGAGCTCCTCCGGCATGCCCTGGTGGGGTTCGACGAGGGGGCGCCCTATACGCGGGTGCTCGCGCTGGAGGGCAGGGCGCTCACGCGCGAGGACTTCTCGCTGCGGACGGACAGCGACCTGGCGATGCTCGCGGCCATCCGGTCGGGGTGTGGGATTGGCGGATGTCTGGCGCCGCTGGGGCTGCGCTCGGGGCTGGTCCGAGTCCTCCCCCGCCTGTTCGCGCCGTCAGCGGAGGTGTGGGTCGTCATGCACGAGGACCTTCGCGCGACGGCCCGGTGCAGGACGGTCTTCGACGCGCTGTCCGTCGGCTTGAAGGACCTGCTGTGCGGGCCTGCCAGGAAGCCTCGGTAGCGGTCTTCCTACCGCCACGTCTCTCGCGGTGTGAGGGGGACCACCTGATGGACCCAGTAGGGCATCGCGATGAGCCGTGGCTCGGCCTTTGTCTTGTCGGTCCAATCCAGACGGAGCCCTCCCACCCACACCCGCTCAGCGGGGTTCACGCAATCACCCACCACGACGAAGGGGGATGCGGAGAGGCTTCCGCCGGGCTTGATGCCATCCTTGTCACTGCCTCCCAGCTCGGCTGTCAGCGACTCACCGGGCTTCAGGCAGGTGACGGGCGCCTGGGTGTCGGTGCTCAACATCGCGGCGCGGGAGACCACGCTCCCGCCGTCGGTGTTGTGTTCGGCGTTGGCGTAGAGGAACCGCTGACGCACGCCCCGCGGTGTCTTGCCGGTATTGGTGACGGTGGCCTGGTACGAGAGCCCGAAGCGGGGCTCGGTACCGGCCTGCTGGCGCTTGCCCGTCAATGTGAGGGTGATGCCTCGCTCGGACTTCTCCAGCCTCGCGGACGCGGCGGTGGGGTCCTCCTTGGCGACGAAGGGCTTGTCTGGCTTGAAGTACAGCGTCCCACTGCGTGGGAAGCGGGAGGATTCGACCTTCAACGAGCCCAACACCTTCTTGAAGCAGGTCAGTCGCGCTTGGATTCCCTTGGGCTCGTCAGGCTGGTCGAGCCCCGTGAGCGCATCGAGCTTTCCGTTCTCCTTGAACTTGAAGGCAATCGAAGGGGACGCGCCCTGCTCAATCAGCGCGGCGAGGCCCTCCGCGCAGGCATCCAGCGCCTCGCGCTTCGCGGCGAGCGCCTCGATGAGGCGATTGCCTGGGTCTGGTGAAATCAGCGCGGTGTCTGGCTCGTAGAGGACGCGGGTCGGTCCAGCGGCTTCGGGCTGTGCGGCGAGAAGGAGCAGCGCGAGCGAGGCGAGCATGCGCGGATTCTGGCATGGCGCATCAAAGAAGCCAGCATGTCCCTGTCGGGCCGGGCATGGACTCAGTGACAGGCTCGTCGTCTCCAGGGGGCGAGCCGTGTCGAGGGATGTCATGAACAAGCAATCGTGGCTGTGCATGGTGGCGCTGCTGCTGGGGGGACTTCAGGCTCAGGCGCAGGAAGCGCCGGGGCCTCGGTCTCGGGCGGAGGCGGTGGAGGTCATCGCGGGCCTCCGGAAGATTGTCGCCCCCGAAGGCCTGGAGCGCAGCGAGAAGGTCCGTATCGGAGGAATCGACCAATGGGTGTCGGTCCGCAGCCGGGACCTGCGCAACCCGGTGCTGCTCGTGTTCCATGGCGGCCCTGGCTGGGTGTCGATGCCGACGAGCTGGTACACCGCCCATGGCTGGGATGAGTTCTTCACCGTCATCCAGTGGGACCAGCGTGGCGCGGGCAGGACGTATGCCGCGAACGACCCCGCGGCCGTGACGCCCACGCTGACCATCGAGCGGATGCACGCCGACGCCGAGGAGGTCGTCAGGTGGACGAGGAAGACCTTCGGCAAGGAGAAGATCTTCGTCCTGGGTCATAGCTGGGGAAGCATCCTTGGACTCACCCTCGCGGCGAAGCATCCGGAGTGGCTCCATGCGTACATCGGCGCGGGGCAGGCCATCGATGCCCGGGAGAGCGAGCGGCGCGGATGGGGCTGGACGATGGAGCAGGCACGCGCGGCGAAGAACGACGCGGCGATTCGCGACCTCGAATCCATAGCTCCCTATGCCGTGGGCAAGACGCCGCTGTCGGTGAAGGACATCATGGTCCAGCGCCGCTGGCTCAACTTCTACGGTGGGGCAGCGTATCGCCGCCCCAATGCGGGCTTCGAGGCCGCCGCGGTGACCTTGTCACCCGAGTACACCGACGAGGACCTGCGCCAGGTCTGGACGGCGGAGTCGCTCTCCGTCGAGAAGCTGCTCTCTCCCATCCTGACGACGGACCTGTCGCACGTGAAGCAGGTGAAGACACCGGTGCTGCTGTTCCTGGGACGTCATGACCGGAATGTCTCGGCGCCGGTGGCCGCGGAGTGGTTCGCGGGCATCAAGGCTCCGTCGAAGCAGCTCATCTGGTTCGAGCAGTCCGCGCACGAGATGCTGGCCGAGGAGCCGGGCAAGGTGCTGCTCTCGCTGGTGCGCCACGCTCGTCCGTTCGCCGAGCGCGCCGGTGACGTGGCGCCCGTGGTTTCCAAGTAGAGGGGGCGGGGGAGGTGTTCTACAACCGGGGCCAGGGTGGAACACTCATGACTCGCTCGACCTTGTCTCCGGACTTTGACCCACAGCTGGCGCCCTTGCTCCCTCCGTTGGAGGGCTATGTCCCCTTGAAGATGACGCTGGAGCAGTTGGCGCACTTCCGCCAGTTGAGCCACGTGACTCGGGACGCCCTGCTGGGGGATGCGGAGGTCCGCTGTGTGGACCACACCCTCCCTGGGTATCAGGGCGTGGACATCGAGGTCTCCGTCATCACCCGGAAGGACCACTCGGTTCCGGGTCCCGCCGTCTATCTCATCCATGGAGGTGGCATGGTGATGGGGACCCGCTTCGCCGGGGCGCGGCCGCTGGTGGACTGGGCGCTCCGCCATGACGCGGTCTGCGTCACGGTCGAGTACCGCCTGGCGCCCGAGCATCCCGCGCCCACCCTGGTGGAGGACTGCTACGCCGGGCTGACGTGGATGGCGGCGCACGCGGAGATGCTGCGGTTCGATCCGAGCCAGCTCGTCATCTTCGGTGGGAGTGGTGGAGGCGGGCTCGCGGCGGGGACCACGCTGCTGGCGCGGGACAGGCAGGGGCCTCGGCTGTTGGGGCAGTTGCTGCAGTGCCCGATGCTGGATGACCGGAACGAGACGGACTCGGCGCATCGGTACGATGGGGTGGGGGTGTGGGACCGGACCAGCAATCTGACCGCGTGGCGGGCCGTGCTGGGAGACCGCTGTGGGGGACCCGATGTGTCTCCCTATTCCGCGCCCGCGCGGGCCTCGGACTTGAGTGGGCTGCCTCCGACCTTCATCGACGTGGGAGGCGCGGAGACGTTTCGAGATGAAGCGGTCGCCTATGCGCGCGGAATCCAGGCGGCGGGCGGAGAGTGTGAGCTGCACGTCTGGGGCGGAGCCTTCCATGGCTTCTATGACATCGCGCCGCAGTCGGAGCTGGCGCGTGCGTGCATCGCGGCGCGGGACTCGTGGCTCGCGCGGATGTTCGCCCGGGGCGCGATGGGCCGGCGAGTGCCGTGAGCGTGGGCGTCACGGGCTGGGCTCTTCGGCGTGGAGGGTTCGTGGGCGGAGCGAGAAGTCCTTGCGCACGAGCCCTCTCCAGAGCGCCTCGAGCGGCCCGCGTCCGAAGTGCCTCGACCAGAGGCGGGCGAGCAGGACCTGGAGGGTCCAGAACGCGCAGGCGGTGAGGAAGAGTGTGGCGCGGCTCCACGTCCCGAAGGCGCCCAGGCCGTGTCCTCCGAAGAGCAGTGTTCCGAGGAGGGACTGCATCAGATAGGCGGTGAAGGCAACACCGCCGAGGGAGGCGATGGCTCGCGTGGTGGTGGCCGTCGCGAAGCGCCGCGCCAGGCGGACCACGGCGCTGCCGATGGCCAACGCGAGGGGGACGGCTCCGACCTCGTGCAGCACCTGCGCGAACAGCCAGGGGCGGGGCGCGAATCCCCAGGCGAACTGCACGGCGATGCCCGCGCCTGTCACCGCGAGGCCGGAGACCCAGAACAGCAGGGTGGTTCGGGGAGACAGGGAAGTGGCCGCGAAGAGTCCTCGCTGGAGTGCCGCCATGCCGAGGAGCATGAACCCGGCCGCCCTCCAGCCTGTCTCGTAGAGGAGCGAGGAGGTCTGTCCGGAGAAGGCAATCGTGGCCCGGACGGGAAGCTGGGTCAGCCAGTCGCCCCGGAAGGCCGCGAGCTCCCTCTCGACGGTGCGTGCGTCGAGGTACTTGAGGAACTCGTCGAGAATGGAGTGGGGGAGGTGGTCGAACGCGAGGGCGGTCGCGAGTGTGAGCGCGGGCCCGACGGAGACGAGCACGAGGCCCAGGCGGAGCTGCCGCTGGGGAGACCAGGTCCGCGCGCCGACGACCAGCATGCCGACGACGCCATAGGTGAAGAGGACGTCGCCGTACCAGATGCCGTAGGCGTGCAACAAACCGAAGACGATGAGCCACGCGAGCCGACGGCGGGGGCGCGTGTCGTCACCCCCGAGCACGAGTGACGCGCCGAAGAGCATGGCGAACAGGTTGAGGAACTTGCAGTCGAAGAGGAGGCGGCCGAGGACCCACGCGAGGCCGTCGAGGCCCTGGAGTGAGCCGAACACGGTGGGATTCAGATAGGCCGCGACGGGCATCGCGAAGGATTGGATGTTCATCACGAGGATGCCGAGCAGGCAGAAGCCCCTCAAGACATCGAGCGTGGCGAGGCGGACGCGTTGGCTCATGCGCTGAAAATATGGAAGGATGCTCGCGTTCTCGACTCGCCACGGGCTCGCGTTCGGGGGGCTGCGGACAGGAGGGCGTGGATGCGCAAGACAGCTCGGGGTTCTCGTCGGGTGGGGACTCGAAAGCAGCCCTCGCAGGCGCGCAGCAAGGCGCTGGTCGATGCGCTGATTCAGACGACAGCTCGCGTTCTGCTCCGCGATGGGTGGCAGATGTTGACCACCAACCGGATTGCGCGGGAGGCCGGCGTCAGCGTGGGCAGCCTGTACCAGTACTTCCCGAACAAGGAGGCGCTGCTGCTCGCGCTGATTGAGCGCATCGCCGACGAGATGACGGAGCGGCTGATTGAAGTGGGCACGGTACTTCGCGACGCCCCGGTCGAAGAGGGAATCGTGACGATTGTGCGTGCCGCGCTCGATGTCTCACGTCGCGACGCACCGCTGTATCGGGCGGTGCTCGTCGAGCTGCCCCGGCAGGGAGCACTGGAGCTCTTCGAGCGCGTCAACCGGAGGCTCGCCGATGCGCTGACGGAATGGCTGGTGGCTCGGCGTGATGAGCTCGATGTGGTCGACCCGTCACTGGCGGCGCATGTCCTGGTGACCTCGCTCGATGCGCTCACGGACCACGCACTGCTCTTTCATCCGGAGCTGCTCGACAGCCCGCGCTTCGAGCGGGAACTCCATGCGCTGGTCTCCGGCTATCTTGGAGTCCGGCGACCGGAGCCGCGCCCACGACGCGGAGGCCCTCGGTCTCGCTCGCCGCGCGGCGCCGTGGCGGGTGGTCGGAGTGCGGCGTGACCATCACCTACTACCCCGACCGGACCGTGACGTCGTCGAGTGGCCGGTTCACGCTCGCGGCGAGTTCGAGCAGCCACTGGAGGAAGAGCCTCTCGGAAGGTGACGCGAAGCCGGGCGCGGGAGCCTCCACTTCGGAGCGCAGGAAGCCGCCTGGATTCGGTTACAGGCTCACCGAGCACGTTCCTGGGTCACTGGAGTCGCGTGTTGTCTGGGAGCGAGGGCCGGAGGAGGGAGAGTCGCCTCCTCAGCGGCTCTGGGTCTCGGATGACGGGTGGGCGGTGCTTCGGCTGCAAGGCTTCCGCCCTCAGTTTGTCGCCTTCGCGCCGTCGGGGCGGGAGGTCATTCGCGTGCACATCCTCCGCGCGGATGCGGAACCGGACGAACAGCCTGGGCTCGCATGGCGAGCCGACAACTATCGGGGGCTCGCCTCGGGTGGCTCTTGGGCCAGGTATGCGTGGGCCTGTTTTCACCGCAGTGAGGGCTCACGCCTCTTCGTCTTCCGGACGTTCATGGGGCAGCGCCTCGTCCTCAATCTCTCTGGCGGTGTCCTTGAGCGGGAGGACTCCCTTGGGTGGCCCGCGCTGGCGCAGGAGCTTGATGATGTGGAGCGAGGCGATGTTGCCGCCTTCCTGGGAGAGGTGACCGCGCAGCGGGTGGTGCTCGCGGACGAGGCGTCGCAGGAGGATGCGGAGAGTATCGTGGCGGCCCTCTCCCTGGTGGGCGTGCACCGCATCGTGCCCTGCGTGCCGTATCTCCGGCAGTGGGAGGAGGTGGATCGCCCGCACCTCATGGAGAGGAGCCTCGCATTCGGTGATGAGGGCAAGACGTGGCTTGAATGGCAGACGTTTCGCCCGGTCGCACAGCATTCCCTTCGGATGCTCGGGCAGAGACCCGAAGGGTATGCGACGTACCATTTCCTCGAGGGAGACGACGAACGTCGCCTCCCCATGCGGGAGTTCTCGTCAGGCCGCCGCGCAGAGGCGACGGCACTGCATGAGAACCTCTCCGCGGCTGCGGTCCTGAACCTGCTGGGGGCTCCCGACGACGTCATGACGCTGGAGCGAGAATCGGATGGGACATTCCATTCAACGGAGGAGTGGGTCTACGACACCCTGCTTCCGTCGGGGCAGTGGCTGACGCTCAAGCTCACTTGGGAATCGCGCGGTGTGCAGGGGCAGCTCGTCTCCGTTCAAGAAGCCCCCGCTGTCTGGTCGCAAGTCGAGGACCGGGTGCGGCGATTCTTCGACCGCTGAGTCGCGTCCACGCCCGGTGGTTTCGTCGCTCCTCCTGACGTTCGCGCTGGAGGCGTTCACGATGCTCCGCGACGAGAGCGACAGGCCCCGGTGATACAGAGACACTGTTCTGGATGCTGTTGATGTGGCCTGTCTGGCGTAGGCGGTCGGACGGTGGGGAGGGGTTGTCCGTCAATGGCTCTCCGCGGAACTTGTGCCGTGCGTTCCGCTGCCATGAGAAAGCATCCAGGTCATGACGCGACGTGTCGGTTCGGCTCGCATCCGTGAGACAAATCCGTAACAATCCCCGAATGAACCTGCGACGCTCGATTCTCTCCTTGCTTGTTGTCTCCATCGCGACCGTTCACACCCTCTCGGGTTGTTCCGATGACGAGTCTCCGACGCCCGGCGCGGATACTGATGCCGGGACCCAGCTCGATTCGGGCACCACGACCGACTCGGGCGTGACCCCTGACTCCGGCTCCACTCCCGACTCGGGCGGCGAACCCGACTCGGGCACCACGCCCGACGCGGGCGGCGAACCCGACTCGGGCACCACGCCTGACGCGGGTATCGAGCCCGACGCGGGCACCACGCCTGACGCGGGTATCGAGCCCGACGCGGGCACCACGCTTGATGCGGGTATCGAGCCCGACGCGGGCACCACCGCCGACGCTGGCCCTGGGACTCCTCCGTTCACCGAGTGCGAAGGTGACTGCAAGAAGACCGCTGTCACCATCGAGCTGAAGGGCAATTCGCGCGTCTTGACCAGCGCCTACTTCGGCTACGAGGAGCCCAAGGACCCGACGGCGCCGTGGGAGTTGTGGATCGAGCTCAACAACGGCAAGCCGGGGGAGTGCCCGACCGAGGACTCCGCGCTCCCGCCCCAGCTCGTCAACGTCTACAAGGTGACCGTTCCCGTGGATACCAAGCCGCAGACGGGAATCAGTGCGGATGAGCCGCGCGCGACGCTGGTGGATTTCGAGGGCGCGCTCACCACGGCGTACTTCCTCCACAGCACGAAGCTCACCTTCACCCCCGCGGCGGCCTCGCTCTGCACCTCCTGTGCGAAGGAGGGCAAGCCCCCCGCGTCGCACTTCGTGGCCTTCGATGTGAACGGGGTCTACGCGGACGGCTCGCTCCTCGGACACGCGTACGCGACGTACTGCCCCTCGCTCGACAAGTTCCAGAAGTAGTCATCCACGGCCCGGCTCACGTGACTGTGAGCCGGGCTTGCTTGGGGAGCGGCAACCCAAGGCGCCTCAGGCTCCCGGCAGCACGAGGACCCGCACGAGCCCGGAGTTGTCGGAGACAGGCGCGTCCGCGAAGCGCACTTGCAGGGGCGCGTCCTCTCCCGTCAGGTCGTAGGTGTACTTGTGCTCGGCGGCGTTGAAGGCCGCCGTGGACGTCGGGTGCTTCCAGGTCTTCCCGCCGTCGACGCTGACCTGGACGGCGCTCGCCCGGAGCGGAGCCGTCGCCGGAGCCCTTACGCCCGCGAAGGCGAACTCAGGGTCGAAGCCGACGTTGCGGTTGGTGACGCCCGGGCTCGGGAACATCGGCGCGGGCTCGGGCTGGCCGGACTGCGGGCCCGGGGCGATGTTGTTCCCCCACACGTTGAACGTCCCCTGCATCGTGAGCCGGTAGGGCTTGCCCTTCTGGAGCACGAGCTTGCTCGGAACCGGCGCCGCGCTCCGCGTGTTCAGCCACAGCTCTTCCGCGGGCACCACGACAATCTTCAAGCGCCCGGCGTTGTCCGTGAGCGGCCTGTCGGTGATGCGCACTTGCAGCGCCGACTCTCCGCCCGTCAGCTCATAGCCATACTTGTGCTCGGTCGCGTTGAAGGCCGCCGTGGAGGCTGGATGGCTCCAGGTCTTTCCTCCGTCGACGCTGACCTGGATGGCGCTCGCCCGGAGCGGCGCCGTCGCCGGGGCCCTCACTCCCGCGAAGGCGAACTCAGCGTCGAAGCCGACGTTGCGAGGCGCGACACCCGGGCTCGGGAACATCGGCGCCGGCTCGGGCTGACCTGACTGAGGGCCCGGGGCGATGTTGTTCCCCCACACCGTGAACGTCCCTTCCATCGTGACGAGATACGGCCAGCCTTGCTTCAGCGCCGCCTGGCCCACCACGGGCGCCGCGCTCCGAGAGTCGAGCCACAGCTCCTCCTGCTGCTGCGCCCACGCGGGAGCCGCGGCCAACACCAACAACCCAGCACACCGCGCCGTCAGTTGCGAAAGACCACTCATACCCTCTCACTCCATTTCTCGATGGGAGCGCGGATGCTCGGGAACGTCTCCGCGCGCCGCGGGAGTGCAAGCAAGGGACCATGGACGGCTCCTTCGAGCCCCTCTGCCTGGCCGCTCGGCCATCGATGGGAAGGGGCCTCGCTGACACGTCAGAGGGCGGGCACTGACACGCTGCTTGACGTGTCAGCGGCGCCCTCGCCCCAGGTCGCCGTGCGAGGGGGATGCCTGTGGGGAATCGCACAATGTGTGGGGACACCACGGAACCGACGTAACTCCACCGTCGCCGTAGTAGGTTCCGACCCCATGGTACGTGCTCCATTCTGGGTGTTGATCGGGTTGCTGACCTTCGCCTCCGCCAACGCGTTCGCCGCGGCTCCGGAGGCTGGCGCCGCGAAGTCCGTCGCGGAGGCCTCGAAGCGGGTGGAGAGCGCTCGCGCGGCCCTCGCGGCGGCCGTTCAGCGGGTCGAGAAGGAGCCGCCGAGCAACGCCGACCTCGATGCCGCCCTCGCGGCGGTGGAAGCGCTGAAGGACGCGCTCAACGCGGGCGTGAGCTTCGAGACGGAAGACCTGGACTACGCCCGGGCCGTCCTCGCCGCGCGCAAGCAGTTCCGGGCGCAGCGCGAGTACGTCGAGGACCGCCGGGCCAAGGTCCACATCCACGACTTCCGGCGGCGCATCGACAGTGCGCTCACCGCGCTGAACGAGCGCATGGCGAAGGTCGCGGGGAAGGACCTGGACGCCAAGGCGCTCGACGAGAGCCGGGCCGAGGTGGAGGCCCTGCGGAAGCTGACGGACCAGGGTCGGCCGCTGACGAGCCAGGACCCGAAGTTCGCCGCGTACATCACCGAGGTCGACGCGACGCTCGCGAAGCACGGCAAGGGGCTGGATGACCGGTGGCTGCAGCAGTCGGCGCAGAAGCAGCGCGGACTCCTGGACGAGCGCCGCAAGGCCCTGTCCACCGCGCTCGCGGAGCTGGCTCCGGCCTGGTCGGACGAGAAGTTCGGGCTCACGGACAAGGCGGTGCTCGCGCTGCAGAAGCAGCTCGACGAGGGCAAGCCGCTGGAGGAGCGCGACCGGGCGTATCGCTCGGAGGCGGAGAAGGCGCGGGGGGAGATCACCCAGGCCCGGCGCAAGATGGAGGAGCTGGTGGTTCAGGCGGGGGTGTCGCGGGTCAAGGTGGAGATGGGCCCGGCGCATGACGAGCTCGTCGTGGCGGCCAAGGCGCTCCGCGCGAGGAAGCCCACGCCCGAGCAGCTCGCCGAGGCGAAGACGGCGGCGTTCGTCGTCCGCAAGCTGGTGGAGCGGTACGAGCCGCAGGCCGCGCGCAGCCCCGCCATCAGCCAGTACATCGCCGAGGTCAAGAACACGCTCGCGGAGGTGGAGGTGTCGCTCCAGGTCCGAAGCCTCGACGCGGCTCGCCTCGATGTCGTGCAGTCCCTGAGGAACATCGAGCGGCGGTCGGCGACGCCCGAGCAGTTCGAGGAGGCGAAGACGGCGCTGGTCGTCCTGGAGAAGACGCTGGAGACGGTGCAGACGAAGCACCCCGCCGTCAGCCCCACGGCCATCGAAGCGCGTCAGTTGTTGAGGGATGGCCGGGCGACGATGGAGCGCCGCCGGTATGAGGTCGACCTGCAGCAGCAGCGCGTGAAGGTGGACGAGGCGCGCAAGAACGCGACGGCGGCGGTGTCCCAGGTGCAGGCGGAGAAGCCCTCGGAGGCGCAGTTCCAGGCGGCGGAGAGCGCCATCCAGCAGATTGGCGCGGTGCTGGAGGCGGGCGTCCAGTTCGTCAAGAAGGACCGCGACTACGCGGTGTACGCGAAGGAGACGAAGGAGCGCATGGCGGACCTGGCCGGCCGCATCACCCGGAAGAAGGTCGTGATGGCCGCGGCGGATGCCCGCGTCCAGATCTCCGAGCGACTGGCCTCGACGAAGCAGTCCCTGGAGTCCGCGAAGCTCATCTCCGCGACGGATGTCGACGTGGAGTCCGCGTCGAAGAGCGTGGACGAAATCATGAAGCTGTTCGAGACGCGCGCGGAGCTGGAGCGGCAGGACGGCGGCTATGCGGCGTACGCGGAGCGGGCGCGCGCGGAGTGGCTGAGGCTGGTGGAGACGCTCGAGTTCGCGAAGCAGGCGCGGACGTTGCGTCGGATGACGGGAGAGGCCCTGGCGGCGGCGGGCACGGCGGCGGAGGCGGCCGCGGCGGCCGTGGACCTGCGCAAGCGCAAGGAGCTGTTCGCCAGCGCGCTGGAGAAGCTCAAGGACTGTCAGGAGGAGGGCGCCCGGATGGTGAAGGAGAATGCGAGCCTCGCGGCCATCGACGTGCTCGTGTCCGGCTCTCCGACGCGGCCCCAGGAGGTGATGGCGCAGTGTGGCCAGAAGGCCGAGTCGCTGCGGGAGCCGCAGAAGCGGGCCGAGGTGCAGCTGCGGTTCATCGAGGGCCCGAAGAAGGCCTACGACGCGGTGAAGCCGCTCGTCTCCAAGGGGCGCAAGGACGAGGCCCTCTCGAAGCTCAACGAGTGCATCGCGGAAGGGCGCATCCTCGAGAACCAGTATCCCGAGTTCAAGGAGCAGAAGTTCGACGTCAACGGCACGCGCATGAGCATGCTCGACCTGATCCAGGTCTGCGTGAAGGAGCGCAAGCCGCTGCAGTCGGCCCCTTGAGGTTTCCCAGGCGGGCGCGTCCAAGGGGCTCGGGTCCGGAGCTGTCGGTGGCTCCATCCCGTGACTGAGGGACGCGCCCGGTGCACGGGCCCCGGTCCCTTCATGTCGCGAACCGCGAGCGATGCGCCTCAGCAGGCACTGGAAGAACTCGGGCGGCGCCTGGAGGCGCGTGGGTTTGTCTTCGCGCCTCGCGCCTTCTTCGCCTCGAACGGAATCATCGTCTCGCGCCCCTTGGCGCCCCGACGCGGGGGCGACTCAGGGGCGCGGGAATCCGTGAGCGGGGCCCTGCCTCTGGAGTACACCCCTGCCGACATCAAGGTGGTGTTGCCCTGGGTCGCGCTCTACTTCGTGGCGGCGGGTTGGGAGGCGCGAGTGACGGCCCATGGCGGGCCGCACTGGATTCGACGGGCAGAGCGCCTCGACGCGCTGGAGGGCTTCGTGGAGGAAGCGCTTCGGGTGCCGGAAGGGACCTGTCCGGGCGAGCACTGGTGCGTGGTCGAGGAATGAGCGGGACGCGCGCCTGCCGCGCTCATCGACCGCACGCTGAGGTAGGATTCCCCTCATGATGGTGTTCATCGTCGTGGGCGTGATGGCTGGACTGCTCGCTGTCGTCGGACTCGTGGCCTTGTTCCGGTGGACCGTGGGAGCGGATCAACGGCGGGCGAAGGTGCTCTCGCAGGGAGAGGCCGGGATGGCGCACATCCTCGGCTGGGAGCGGACGGGCGCAAGCCACGGGCGTGATGACATCCTCCGCTTCACGCTCGCCATTCGTCTCCAGGCCCAGGGGACGGAGTTCCAGGCGACGGCGGACCGCCTCGTGCGGCCCATGGAGGCGCCTCTCTTCCAGGAGGGGATGCAGCGGCCGGTGCGAGTCCTCCGAGATGGGGCGCGCCTGCTCGTGGAGCTCGAGTAGCCCGGCCCGTGTCGCGCGTCGCCGGGCTCCGGTGGACGAGCCCCGGACGTCTCCGACCCTCTCGTCACCTGCCGTTCCCATCGAACCCCCGAGGCACACGTGACGACAGAGGCTCGACGCAAGGCACGTCAGAAGTTGGTGCTGGACCACTTCCGCGACGAAGTGCGGCAGGACTGGGATGCCGTCCTGTCGACCTTCCCGCACCCGCACTACGAGCTTGTTCCCACCGTGGTGGTGCACGACGGCGACCAGGCGGTGCGTGACTACTACCGGGAGTCCCGCGTCGCGTTCCCGGACCAGCGCCACGAAATCATCTCCTTCCGGCACAGCGATGACGCCGTCATCGTGGAGTTCTGGTTGATGGGAACCCACCTCGGCCCCCTGGGCTCCATTCCTCCGACGGGGAGCCGCTTCCGGGTGCGCATGTCCGCGTACTTCATCTTCGATGCGTCGGAGACGCTGGTCTGCGAGCGCGTCTACTTCGACACCCTGAGCATCCTCAAGCAGCTGCTCGGGGGACTGGACATGCGCTCCCCGAAGAACTGGCTCCTCGCGGTGCGGTGCTTCAAAGGGCTGCTGTCCATGTCCGGCGCGAAGCCCGCGCCCGAGCTCACCGAGACGACGCCCCCGGTCCTCGCGGACTGAAGAAGGCCGGCGCTCAGAGTCCTTCCCACCACCAGGCCGCCGGAGGGCTTTGCTCCAGGAACTCCGCGGGAGGCCGGCTGTCGTAGGCGAGCTCGGCGCTCAGCGCTCGGGTGCGGCGCACGAGGTCCCGGAGCTGTGTCGCTCGAGGAGTCGCCTGAAGCTCCTCGAGGGTGAACCGGCCTCGGGCGACGAAGTCCGCCTCGGCGACGACGTCCGCACCCGTGAAGGGGTTCTTGCCCACGATGTCGCCCTTGCGAATCCGCCGGGTGAACCTGTCCCCGAACAGGGTCAAGGGCCCGAGGTTGAACCACATGGCGATCAGCTCGAGGTCGCCTTCGGCTTCCGCGGCGAGCATGACCTCGTGCGCGACATCGGCGAGGAGGAGCGGAGCAGGGGGCTCGGTATCCGGCCCCTTCAGCTTCCCGGTCTCGACCATGCGGCGCCAGAGGGCGCTGCCCGCATCGCAGTAGAGGTGCGGCGGCTCGATGTATCCGGCCACGGGAGCGGGTTCCGCGTCGTCGTCGCCCGCTTCGGCTTCGAGAGGTTCGTGGAGGTAGGTGAACTTCTGGATGCCCTGGAAGAAGGTGCGCCGGGCCGCGTGGTCGGGGTGGTCGGCCACGTCGAACTGATACGTGAAGCGGCGGGCCAGGAGGATGTCCATCACCCGGAAGTGGGTGAACGAGCAGTCGAAGCGTCCCTGGAAGTCGAAGAGCAGGGCGAACTGGCTGCGAGGGGCCGGGTCGTCAGGCGCCGCTCGCCGGTGGAGGACACGCACCGACCCTTCCACCAGGTCCTCGATTTCATGCATCGACATGCGAGGAAGCTTAGCGCTGCTCCAGGTGTGAACGCACGAAGCGGACCCGCTCCGAGAGGGAGGCGAGGGGAAGCGGGATGAGCTCGTAGCCAAGGCGCGTGTAGACCTCGCTCATCGCGAGACAGGTGGCTTCGGCTTCCTGGGGGGCCTGCTTGCGCTCGGCGTCCTGGGCGTAGATTTCGGGCCAGTGGGGCGCGATGAAGACGCGTCGATGGTAGCGAAGCACCTTCGCGGCCTTCCAGAGGTACGGCGGGACGGAGAGGCCACAGACGCGGAGGTATCCGATGACGTCGGGAAGGCCGCGGTCCAGGATGACAGGGCCTTGTCGCGCCCGCGCCGTCCGATGGGTTCGCAGCTCCCAGCGAAACATCTGCTCGGCGAAGGCGAGCCGGTCCGCCCAGGGGAGCGCGTCGCCGCCTGTTTCGACCTGCTGTTGGATGATGGCTCGGCCGGCTTCGGGCAGGGTGCTGAGTCCGTCCGCCGCCAGTGCGTGGATGAGACTGCTCTTGCCGGAGCCTGGGCCGCCCGTGATGACGTGAAGATGTGCGGTCATGGGGCTGCGTCGGGTCTGCGGTGTTCTCGGCGGAGGCCGTGGCGGTGGGACGGCTTTGCGCCGCCAGGCCCGCCACGGCCCCGAGTCCATCCTTTTCAACGTGGCTTCGGGTGTGAAGCCACGGAGGGCGGATGGGTCAGCGGAAGATCATGCTGTAGTTATAGCTGGTGCTGGCGCTGGCGAAGTGGGCCCCACCGGACGGGCAGACGGAGCCCGCCGCGTTGTAGAACATGCCCTGGCACTTGTTGCAGTAGCGCCAGTTGCCTTGCAGGTCGGTGGAGTCTCCCACGGAGTGGTGCAGGTGGTAGTCGTAGCTCCCGCTCCCGTCGTGGCTGCCACCCGAAGGGCAGACGGAGGAGGGGTTGCCGCCGTAGAACATGCCCTGGCACTTGTTGCACCAGCGCCAGCCACCCTGCCAGCCCGCCGTCGGGGCGATGCTGTGCGCCATGTGGTAGTTGTAGCTGCCGGTGTTCACGTGCGTGCCTCCCGCCGGACACCGGGAGTTGGTGCTGCCGCCGTAGAACATGCCCTGGCACTTGCTGCACCAGGTCCAGCTGGGCTGCACCGGCGTGTACAGGGTCCGCAGGGCGGAGAGGTCGCTGGCGGCGAACTCGCCCGTCTCATTGGAGCGGAAGCAGGAGTTCATGAGGGAGCCGCCGACGACGGCCGTGGTCGGCGTGCCGGGGATGTGGATGGCGCCGACACCGGCCTGGCCTTCGTCGCCGCCGGAGCCGCAGCTGATGGAGCGGTTGTAGTAGTCGGAGTGACGGAAGCCGATGGTGTGGCCAATCTCGTGGGTGATGACGTGCTCGATGACGTCGACGCTGTAGGAGGAGAGGCCACCGCCGATGTTGATGGTGCCGTAAGGCAGTCCGCCGGAGGGGAAGCCCGCGGAGCCACCGACGACGCCAGGCTGGATGACGCCGTTGATGGTGAAGCTGCAGCCGGTGCTCGGGGTGCGAGCCATGGAGAACGTGAGCGGCAGCTCATCGTAGTTCTGGATGGCGAGGTCGAGCGCGGTGCTGAAGTTGCCGGTGAAGGTGGAGCCGTTGATGCAGATCTTGGTCAGCGAGGTGTTGATGAGGTTGGTGGTGCGGTACTGCTCCTCGGTGTGGCCGTCATGGATGTGGTCATCACGCTTGAGCATCTCGCGGGAGGCGGCGAGAGAGACTTCGGCGTCGCGGCCGACGTAGACCTTGCCGTCGACGACCATGATGTCGTCGGAACGGAAGCCGGCCTCGACGAGATTGTTGATGGTTTCCTGCGTTTCATCAGGCGGCGGCTCAGCACACCCGATGGCCAGTGCAATACATCCCGCGGCGAGGACGAGACTTCGTGCAAACATGGTGACCCCCTTATCAGTCCTGAATCGGCGGAGCGGCCGAACCAGACGGCGCACTTTCCGGCGATGCCCGGCACCGTAGTTGAGCGGGGGACACTGTCTCAAGAACCGCAGCGCTTTTGGAGGCGGGGCCTGCCTGTGTTCAGGCTGGTGATGTCTCAACTTCTTGAATTACAGTCAGGGTAGTCATTTCGAGTCGATGGGCTCAGGGAAACCCCTTACGTGCGAGGCGTGAGCCCGTCCCCACTCCACCAAGGTCCGCACGGCCTCGGTGAGTGCCATCCCCGTGGGTGTGAGGGAGTACTCCACGACCTTGGGCGGTTCCGGGTCGAGCACCGTCCGGTGGACCACTCCGGTGGCTTCGAGCTCACGGAGTTGCTCGAACAGGACTTTCTCGCTGATACCGAAGACCCGGCGCTTGAGCTCCGCGAAGCGGGTAGGGCCGTGATGCAGCTCACACAGGATCGGCGACTTCCACTTGCCGCCGATGACCGACAGCGCCGCGTGAAGTCCACAGTCCCGAGGGGTCGATCTCCTCACCATCACTTCTCCTCTTCGCCACACGGTCCTTACAAATTTGTAAGCACTTGTCCCATCGCGAAATCTAGCCGAGTAACAGCGAGACGCATTTCGCGCAGCTCAACCAAGGACAGCAGACGTGAGCACGCATCAGAGCGATGTGACGGTCATGGGCCTGGGCAGGATGGGAACAGCCCTGGCGAGTGCATTCCTGCGCGCCGGGCGCCGGGTGACGGTGTGGAACCGCACCGCGCATCGCGCCCGACCCCTGCGCGACTCAGGTGCCGTGTTCGAGTCCAGCGTCGCGGTCGCGATTCAGGCCAGTCCCCTGGTGGTGGTGTGCGTGTCCGATGTCCCCGCCACCTGGGCCATTCTCGGTGCGCCGGCCGTCGCGTCGGCGCTGGCGGGGCGCACGGTGGTGCAGCTCAGCTCCAGTACGCCAGGGGAGGCGCGGGACCTGGATGCATGGGTCCGCGCTCAGGACGCGGACTTTCTCAGTGGTGCCATCCTGGCCTGGCCGAGCCAGGTGGGCACCGAACAGGCCTCCCTCATCGTTGCGGGACCCAACGCGGTGTTGCGGCGCCATGAGGCCATGCTCCGCTCCTTGGTAGGGACGCTCGAGCATGCCGGCGAGGAGATAGGCGCGGCCTGCGCCCTGTGCGCGGCGGTGCTGTCATACATGGCCGGGCACTGGATTGGCTTCGTCCATGGCGCGCGCATCTGTCAGGCCGAGGGGCTGAAGCTCTCCGACTTCGGTGAGGCGCTGGCGGCCTTCGCCCCGGGCCTCGGGCAGGATGCTCGGCACATGGCGCGGGTCATCGACACGGGTCACTACGCCCATCCCGAGACCTCGCTGACGACGGTGGCCAACGATATCGCCCGGTTGGTCCAGGTCTCGCGAGAGGACGAGCTCAGTTCCACGTGGCCGCGTTTCGCTTCCGGCCTCTTCCGCCAGGCCATCGATGCGGGACTCGGCGCCGAGGAGACCGCCGCCGTGTTCAAGGTGCTGCACGAGGAGGTCATGCCCTGAGCGGACCCGAGGGCGCGGCGCGGGTGCCGCCGAGCGCCGGGCTTCCTCGGGCTGGCGCTGGTGCGTTCGAGGAGGACCTTGACCTGCGACTGGAGGGCGCGGGACGCGGCGGGGCCGCAGGCACACCTTCGGGAGTACCTGCCATGAATGTGGATGCCCCAGCTCCGGTGCCCGAGAAGGAGGCTCCGCCTCCCAGCGACTCGCTCGAGTGGCTCCAGAAGTGGGTGACCACCATCGGCGCACTCATCGCGCTCGTGCTCTCCATCACCAACTTCCTGCAGCTGAACCGCGCGCCTCCCATCCAGGGCGCGCTGCCGAGGCTGCTCCGGCTCGCGCAGGGGAGCGAGGTCTGGCTCTATCTCCAGCCCACGTACGTCTCGACTCGAGAGACAGCGCAAAGGTGACGGAGAGGGAGTGGCTGTAGAGCTTGAGCCGCAACCCTCCGCGCTTCACGGAGGCGGGTGAGTCCGGCTCTGCCTTCAGGTCGTCCTCTTCCTCGGCGGGGTTGGCGTCCGGGTCCCTGGATTCACCCGAGCCGCGCTGGAAGAGGAGGGCGGCGAGGAGGACGTATGCGGCCATCTGCAGGAACTCGCTCTCCCAGTTCTCGAAGACGGACTCGAGGAAGTCCCCCGACGAGAGGTACTGCCCGAAGGACGAGAGGGGCTGGCCATGCGCTCGGGCTTCCTCGTTGGAGTGGAGGTGGCCCGCGATGCTGTGGCCGATGAGCGACAGGCCGAAAAGGACGAGGAGGGCAATGGACAGACCATTGTCCCTCAGGAAACGCTTCCCCTTCGCCACTCGCGCCTCCCGGGTGCCGCACCCGGAGGGAAGGTGCGCATCATTCAGGTGGATGCAGCAGCGCGGGAGCGAGGGAGGCCCGTGCCCGCCTGGAGTAGGCGAGCAGGCGTGAGCAGCCCCTGGCTTGGAAGAAGCTCTCCGGCACGAAGACGATGTCGCCCGACTGGAGGAAGGACTGGGACTTGTGGCTGGAGACCCGGGACGGCGCCCCCAAGAGACCTTCCAGGATGAAGGTCTCTCGGGGGCGCGTCACCTACCGGGGAGGGTTCAGTCCGTCCAGGCGTCCAGCATGCCGGACTCGCCCCAGCTCTCGCGGTAGAGCCCCTGGCCCGGAGCACCGCCCTGGAAGCTGTGGATGTACAGCCGGCCTCCAATCCCACCGCGGTTCATGAACATGCCCTGGGTGCGGCCCAGGCCCTTGAAGTCACCCGCGAACCAGAAGTCGTCCGAGTCGATCCATCCCTCGAAGAAGCCCGAGGAGCCTTCCAGGAAGTACCTCGCCTGGGCGTTGTTCTCGAGCGCCCCCTTGAAGTCGTAGATGATCATCTTGCCGCCAGGAGAATCCAGGTTGGCGAGCAGCAACTGGTCGTACCCCAGGCCCGCGAAGTCACCCGCGATTCGCCGGTCACCCGCGTCCACCCAGCTGGACAGCAAGCCCAGCGGGCTGTTCCAGTTCTCGAGGTAGCGCAGGGTGCCAGCGGATCCACTCTTGAAGTCGTAGATACCCATCCGGCCTCCGGTGCCTCCCTGGTTGAAGATCATCAACTGGTCATGGCCCAGGTGCAGGAAGTCACCCGCCAGGTGCTTTTCATCATCGGCGTCGAGCCAGCCCGCGAACATTCCAGCCGCACTCGCCAGGTAGACAACCTCGCCCGTCGCGCTGCCGTTGGCGAAGTCGACAATCATCATCTTGGCGCCCGAGGAGCCCCGATTGATGAACAGGACCTGGTCATGGCCCCGCCCCATGAAGTCACCCACGTACTGCAAGTCATTGGCGTCCAGCCAGCCCTGGAGATAGGTGGCGTTCGCGGCGGACATGAAGTAGCGGATCTTCGCCAGCGGCTGCGTATCACCGAAGTCGGCGACCATGATGCGGTCTCCGGGGTTCCGGTTGATGAACATCACCTGGTCGCGGCCCAGCCCCATGAAGTCACCCGAGAGCAGCACGTCCTCGTTGTCATGCCAGGCATTGAAGACCGCGCTCTCCTCGTACGTCTCCCGGTACTTGATGACGCCCCCGAGGGTGGTGGTCCCGTAGTCCATGACCTGGATACGGCCCCCATAGGGGGAGTTGTTGATGAGCATGAGCTGGTCCCGGCCCAGGCCGCGGAAGTCACCCACGAGCTGGGTATCCAGCCCCACCTTCGTGCGGCAGCCCATGCTCTCGTGGCAGGCGATGTTCCCGCCCGAGAAGAGCGTGCGCTGTGTGCCGTCCGCCTCGGTGAAGGTGGTCTTCGTGGGGTACCCCAGGGCGCCGTGCTCCCGGCCGTACTTCGTCCACTCCTGGAGGGCGGGTCCCATCACGCCATGGACACCGTACAGGACGTGCGAATACACCGCGCCGTTCTGGAACTCCGCGTAGCGGCTCCCCGGGGCCTTCGAGTTCCACCCGTGGAGGAACGCGCCCAGGCTCGTGATGGGCACGGGTGAGTTGGGAATCCGGTAGAACATGCCCCATTGGACCTTCCGGACGTCCTCCCACCGGAAGCCCAGCTGGTCGAAGACCTCGGGGCTCGGGATGCCGAACCGGATGCCGCCGTAGAGGACGTAGATGCCCAGCTCCGGGCTGCCGGTCTCCTCGATGAGCGTGCGGTTGGGCGGCAACACCTGGAGCCACTGCCGGTTGGGGGCGTCGTGCGTGTCCCCCTTCTGTTGCATGAAGAAGGTGGCGAAGACGGAGGGCACATACGCCAGGCGCAGCGGACGGCCCGGCAGGTTGTCCCGGAACTTGCTCTCCACGCCCTGCCACTGATTGTCACCGTCGAAGGTGGTCAGGTAGTCCAGGTGAATCTGCCCCGTGAAGTCCCAGTCGAGCGTCCAGTCCGCCTGCGAGGCGGTGAGGCCCGCCTGCTGGAGCGCGCTGACCCAGGGGGCCCGGTCGCTGATCATGGACATCTTGATGCCCGCGACGGTGTTGAAGGCGGGCGCGAAGCGAGTCTCATCGAACTTGCCCGAGGTGAGGTGCATGAGGCCGTTGAGCTCCGAGCTGGTGGACGGCGTGCCGGAGGGCCTGGGCAGGTGCAGGTCCACGTGGGTGGCCTGGGCTTGGAAGATCTCCTTCCACTCGGGGATGTCGTTCCCCGTCGCCTTCTTCACCAGATAGTTGAGGAGCTCTTCCTTCAGCGCGCTGAGCAGGTCGAACGGAATGGCGATGATGTTGAGGACCGCCCGGACGATGGAGAGCACGGTGCAGCTGGCATCCGGGGCGCCCGCCATCGAGCAGGCATGGTTGAAGGCGTAGTTGGTGAGGTGCTGCTTGGCCAAGTCCGTGTTCATCTGCCGGTCCGGGTTCATGAAGAGCGCCCGGGCCACCTGGGTGCTCGTCGCGGGCCAGGCCCGAAGCCCCCGGTCGATGTCCTTCACCCAGGCTTCGTTGTATTCAATCCGGATACGCCCCAGGGTCTGCATCTTGAGGATGCGCCGCGCGAGGTCGAGTGCCCGGCCGCAGGCGAACACGTTGCCCTGGCCGCACTGTCTGACTTCCTTCCGGCGCCGCTCCTTGAGCCAGGTGAGCTTCGAGAAGTGCTCTTCCTGCGCGTCGAGCAGTCTCGCGCGCGTGCGGGTGAAGATTCCCGGCAAGGTGGTGTTCGGCGCGGTCTCCATCAGCTGCCAGGCGACGTTCTTCTGGCTGCCATCCCGCGAGCGCCTGGCATTGATGAACTGCTCGTAGATGAAGCCATTCACCGCCTGGGTGTCGATGCGGTACGGGTCGTCACCGCGGGAGGTGTACAGCGCGGTGTCGAACGGGGGCGTGTTGTGGCCCACCCAGCCTTCGACGACGAGGTGCTTGCGCGCGTTGTCACCGAGGACGAACGGTCCCCCCGCGTACTCGTTGACCATCGTGTGGCCGAACATGTCGCCCACGCCATGGGCGACGAAGCCGAGCGCGAAGGCCCGCTCCTGCGGAGTGTTGGCGGCCAACACGAGCTGGCGCAGCCACGAGTCCGCTCCTCCGGTGGGGCCCCTCGAATTGGTGGCGGGGTGGATGACCGTCTGCCCGAAGAGGACGTCCGGGTAGGCATCCGGGCCCAGGACACCCGCGCGGTAGTACGCCGGGTAGTCGCGCACCGCGGCATAGTCCGCCGGGCTCATGGCGAAGACGCCCACGTCACCCGTGATGGACTGCCCCCAGAAGTCCACGCGCTGGAGGCTGACGGAGCCCTGTCGTTGCAGGGCCTCCAGGCGGGCCTGCTCCGCCAGGTACACGTGCATGATGGGCTTCCAGGCCAGGGCAGGGGAGGCCTGGAGGACGCAGCACAGGAGGGCCAGCGACGCGGCGGCCCCTCGCCAGGAAGTGTGTCGAAGTCTTGAAGTCATGGGGTCACCTATTGGGCCTGGGGCTGTTCCCAGTCCGTCTTCATCTGGGACGGGCCACCGGGAGTGGTGCGGGTGAAGTAGGCCTTCGCGGCCTGGGGCTGGTTGTCGTCGTTCTTGCCCTGGAGGTGGAGGATGGTCGTCGTCACCGGGGTGCCGCCGGACTGCGAGGGCTCCGTTCGGGTTTCCAGCGACCACGCGCTGACCCAGCTCAGGTCATCTCCCACGCTGCTCGCCGTGCCCGCCGCGAGCTTCTGCTGGGTGTTGTTTCCCAAGGCGAAGACGACCCCCATCTTGAGGTCGCCGCTCGAGGCAATCTGGCCCACCAGGTCCTGCAGGCCGTCGCCGTCGATATCCCCGCGCAGCGTGCAGGGCGGGAAGGTGCAGAGCAGGAGGGTGGAGGAGCCAAACGCCTGGAGGGTGCGCTGGTGCAGGCTCTTCAGGTCGGCCGTGAAGCTCTGGCCCACGGGCATCCCCGGGGGCGCGTCCGGGGGCAGCGTCGAGCTCGGCTGGTATTGGGGGGCCTGCGCGATCTCCGCGTCCATGGCGAGGGTGATGGCCGCCATCTGTGCAGCGGACAGTTCCGGCGGTGTGGCGCCCACGGCGGCCGCGATTTCCGCGTCGCTGTACACGGCGGCGAAACGTTCGTCGTCGGGCACCGGGGTTTCCTGCGTCAGGGGCTGCGCGGCGGCGGCCTGGACCTTGGAGACGGTCGTGTCTGGAGGCGGCGTCGGCTCCGGCTTCTTCGAATCACAGGCGGCCGCCAGGGCGAGCGCGGCCCATGAGAGTCTTCTCAGGAATGACAAGGCATTTCCTCGGTGAGGCAGGGGTTGGACGTGATGGGAACCACTGTCTCGAGAGGCGACACACGCCTGCCCATGCGGACCGGATGCGGAGGCCCGTACGAACAGTCATTGACGACTGTCTGTGTTGTCTTGCCGAGACGGTGGGTACACCAGCGTGAGGGGACGCCATTCCAGCCCGGACCGGGCGGCTGGAAATGGAGTAACGCTGGGACGGCTCGTCATTTCGCCTGCTGACGAAGCATCGTCAAACACAATCGTGATGGGCAAGGCATTCGCCTTGCCCAGGCAGGCTTAGAAGAAGCTCTCCGGCACGAAGACGATGTCGCCCGGCTGCAGGAGGAAGTTCTTCTCCCGGCCCACGCCAATGTCCTCGACGGGGACGCGAATCTTGCGCTCCTGTCCGTCGACCACGCGCGTCACCAGCGTGGTGTTCTTCGCCGCCAGCTTCGTGAAGCCCCCCGCCAGGGTGATGGCCTGGACGATGGACATCTCCCCATCCACCGGGAAGGTGCCCGGCTTCTGGACCTCGCCGAAGACGAAGACCTTCTGCGAGTTGTACTCACGAATCAGCACCGACACCTGGGGCCTGCGCACGAAGCGTCCCAGGCACTCACGCAGCGAGTCCGCCGCCGTGCTGGGCGTCTGCCCCTTCAGCGGCACCTTCCCGCACAGCGGGTAGTCGATGGTGCCTTCCGGGGAGAGGCGCCAGGTTCCGGAGTGCTCGGGCTCCTGGAAGACGCGGACCTCCACCACGTCGCCCGGGCCCAGGGTTCCTCCCCCGGAGCGCGCCGCTCCCGCTTCCGCGGCCGGAGTCGGGGCGGGAGGCGGAGGCCGCGGCGTCGAGCCGAAACACGCGGACAACGCTCCTGACAGGAGCAGGGGCAGGCCAAGGCGAAGGGTTCTCATCCTGGTGAAGTCCTCGTGAGCGGGGACGCCTCCGACGCCGCGAGGCTCAGTACGTCACCAAGATGCGAGCATACCCCTCATGGCGCGTGTAGTTCAGACCACCGCCATCCACCGAGGACGAGCGCTTGCTGAGCGTGTAGCCCATGGCGCCCGTGAGCCACGGACGGAACTGGTACTCGGGGCCCGCGTCCACCGTCACCACCGTGTCGTCGCGCGCGCCGGCGAAGCTCAGGAAGTCCACCGCGCCCGCCGCTCGCAGCGTCAGCTTGCCGCCGAGGAGCGAGCGCACCTCGGCGTAGCCCCGGTCGTCCCGGAAGATGCCGTAGGCCGCCACGGGCTCCATCGTGCGCAGGTAGCCGCCCTTGAACGTCAGCGTGGGGCCATACAGGTATGTGCCCTCGAGCTGCGCAATCAGCGTCCCGCCGCCCGGGTCCCCGAAGTTCTGCCCCCAGCCCACCTTGGCCATCACCGCCACCTTGGGCGACACCAGACCCGCCACGCCCACGAGCGCGCGCAGGAGCGTGGCCTCGGGGCCGCCGTCGTTGAAGTACCGGCGCATGTCCACGCCGGTGTCCAACACGAGCGCCGTCTTCGGCAGGAAGCGCCAGCGGCTCTCCAGGCCCACGCGCAGGTTGCCGTAGTCGAAGCGGTCCGCGCGCAGCGGGTCACACACGCCGTCGCCACAGTCCACCGGCGCCGAGGCCGCGAGCGGCTCGAAGAACTCCAGGGCGTACGCCACGCTCGGCGCCACCTCGACGGCGCCGCCGCCCGGCTTCCAGGGCAGCCTCGCCTTGGCCTCGTTGTAGAGGCTCAGGATGCCCGCACCGATCGCCGTGGTGCGGGTCCGGTCGGAGCGCGCGAACTGGTCCGACAGCTCCAGCGACAGCGGCGCGTCCGGGTTGATGCGCGCCAGGAGGTCCGCCGCGCCCGCCATGTGCGAGGCCGCGCCGGAGCCCTTCGTCATCAGCCCCGTGAAGAGCACGTAGTCCAGGTTGGCGTTCAGGTTGAACGCCAGCCGCGAGGACGGGATGTCCAGCTTGAAGCCCGGCCGGAAGTGCAGGGCGACTTCACCGGACAGGTCCGGGGACACGCCTCCGGGCAGCTGCTCCTGGGCGTCGTTGAAGTAGCCCACGCCGCTGTCCACGCGGCTCATGAACTCGAAGTACGGATGCAGTCGCCCGTTGCCGACCTTGATGCCGTTGCCGCCCGTGGGCGGGGGCGAGACGATGTCTTGGGCCTGAGCCACGCCACTGGACGCCGTCAGCGCCAGCCCGCAGAGCATCCCCCGGATTGTCCCTCGCAGCGTCATGGCTCGCAGTGGCTTCCCGGCGGGAGGGTGTACACGCTCCCACCACACCCCAGGACGACCCGGGGCGTCATAGCACGCGAGATTTCAGGGACCGAAGTTTTGTTCGACACGGGGACGCTACTCGACGGGGCTGGCGGGAGGCGGGCGGACGAGGACTTCGTCGGGCGGCGGCGGGCGAGTGGGGTCTCCGCCCGGCAGGTTCTCCGGCTCCTCCACCTCGACGAAGAGGTTCTCGTCGGTGCGGAAGGCCAGCTGGCCGATGCACTCCTCGGCCTCCGAGCGCAGCTGCGCCACCTTCTGCTGGGCGATCATCACCTTGGTGTATTCGTGCTCGCTGGTGGCGACCTCGCGCCGGGTGAGGGATTCCTGGAGCGACACGTCCGCCTGCTCGGAGATGCGCAGCAGGCCCTTGATCTGGGTGAGCTTCTCGTTGGCGCAGTTGAGCTTCACCACGTCCTTGGTGCGGCGGGCTTCCTCCACCTTGCCGAGCACCTGGCGGAGCACCTCGCGCATCGTCCCGAGCGCCTGGGTGCTGCGCTCCAGCTTCTGCGTGTCCGGTACTTCACTGGCCTTCTCGAGCGCGGCCGTGGCGGCGGGAGCACGGGGCGAAGGCGCCGGTCCCTGAGCGACGGCCACTCCAGTGGCAACGACGACGGCGACCATTCCGACAGTGCGCATACGCCTCAAGGCTCTCCCGGCCCTTCCCATTGGATCAAAGCGTAGAAGGCGGGGGAGGGGGTGTCAACGCGACGAACCCCCAGTTATTCAGTGGTTACCGGGGTGGCGGGCCTTGTGGACCCTGTCCCGCGGTGAAGCGGCCTACCCTGTCGGAGAGAAGACGAACGGGTAGGAGACGGTGGCGGCGTCGTCGGGCTTGAAGGGGAACACCCAGCCTCGGATGGCGGCGCGGATGCAGCTGGCCACGGCCTCGCTGCCCAGGGTGTTCTCGTCAATCTCGAAGTCGCCCACGCGGCCCGAGGGGAGGATGGAGAAGCGCACCACCACCTTGCCCTTGAGGTTGGGGTTTCGCTTGAGCTCCTTCTCGTAGCAGCTCTGGATGGCGCCCTTGCGCGCGCGGACGTAGCGGGCCAGTGCGTCGCGGTCCACGTCGGAGCTGTCCACCTCCGGGGCGGACTCCTGGACGCGGCCCTTCACTTCGACTTCCTTCTTGGTGCCCAGGTCGACCTTGCCGCCGCCCTGGGTGCCCAGCTCGCCGATGCCCGTCACGGTGCCGGTGCCACCGCCACGAGGCCCCGTGCCCTTGCCGACGGAGGCCTCGTTGGCGACGCCCACGCCGCCCGCGCCCTGGAGCGCCGCGGCGATGTCGCTGCCTCCGCTGGCGCCGCCCAGCACGTCCTGGAACGCACCGGAGCCCGCGCCGCGCGAGCCCAGCATCTTCAAGAGGCCCTTGTCGGAGACCTTCTTCACCATCTCCGCGTGGCGCTCGGCCGCGGCGACGGCGGGCTTCTCCGCCGAGGGCTTGTCCGCGCCTTCCTTCGGCTCTGGAGACGGCGAGTCTTCCTTGGGGGCCTCGGTGGGGCCCGGGGCGGCCGTCTTCGCGGGCTCGGGGGGGCGCTGGGGGATGATGGCGCGCACGAAGCGGTCATCGAGCTGGTCCAGCGCCAGCTCCTGCTCCTTGGGGGCCTCGGCGGCGAGGATGATGGCCGCGCCGGAGAAGTGGATGAGCAGCGAGGCCGCGAGGATGCCGAAGAAGACGCGGTCCATCGTCTTCCAGCGGCTGACGCGCACGTCGGAGGGGAGAATCGGACGCGCCTCCTCGGCGGGCGGCGTGACGAACTGGAAGAAGAGGGTGGCGTCGCCCAGCTCCACCTTGCCTCGGGCGCTCTCCTGGAGCGGGAGGACGTAGAGGTCCCCCCGGCGCGAGGCGAGTCCCTGGGCGCGCAGCGCGTCGAAGTCCACGTCGGAGGAGCCGAGGTTGACGCGGCCCTGCATGGACTCGTTGATGACGAGCTGGAACTGCTGGCCCTGGTTCTCGAACACGCCGAAGCGCGCGGGGCGGTCGTCGGAGGCGGGCAGGACGATGGTGTTGCGCGCGTCGTGCCCGATGGTGACGGTGTCACGCCGGACGTGGTGCTCCTCGACAATCTGGCCGTTCTGGATGAGGCCGACGCGGAGCAGCTTGGATGGCGAAGGGGCTGCCATGGACTAGAAGGGCTCCTGCTCGACGCTCTTCTCGACCTTGGGCACGAAGCTCTCCGTGCGGTTGAGGTCGTCGAAGCTCAGGTTCGAGCGGGGGAGGATGTAGAACGCCTGGGGCTTCTGGATGCGGCCCTCGACGGTGAGCGCGTCCAGGCGGATGACCTTGCCGTGGCGCGGCGCCTTCTTGGCCGCCGTGGCTTCGGTGCTGGACGTGGCCTGGCGGGTGCTCTGCGCGGAGGACCGGGCGGAGTCCTGCGCGAGCACGGGCGAAGCGGCGAGCAGCACGAAGAGGGCGAGAGGGGCGCGCATGGCGGTCCTAGTTCTTGTCGGTGGCCAGCTTACCCGAGCCTGGCTGTTCCGGGGCGCTCTCGGCGGTGGGGGCCGTCTGGGGCTTCGTCTCGGGTTGAGACGCCGCGCGGGGGGCCGGGGTTCCAGCGGCTTCCACGGGGGCTGGAGCAGGGGCCGGTGACGTGTGGGCGGGTGGGGCGACGTGGGCGGGCGTCTCGGGGGCGGGGGCCTGCTTCGCCTGTTCCTGTTTCGCCTTCTCCGCCTCGGCCGCCTTGCGCAGCTGGTCCTTGCGCTCGCGCTCGAGGCGCCGCTCCTCGCGCTCGATGCTCTTGCGCGCGTCCTTCGTGTACTGGGGGATGCGGTCGTCGCGTCCGCCCTGGGCTTGGTACTGCTCGAAGTAGGTGAGGGCGGTCTTGAAGCGGGTGATGGAGTCCAGCCCGGGGGGCTCGACGTCGAGGTACAGGATGGCGAGGTTGAAGAGCGGGTCCGGCTGTCCTGGGCGCAGCGTGAGCACCTTCTCGTATTCGGCCTTGGCGCGCTCGAAGTCTCCCTGGCCCCGGTAGGCATTGCCCAGGTTGAGGCGGGCGGCGGCGAAGTCCGGCGCGGCGCGCACGGCGGCCTCGAGCTCCGTCACCGCGGCGGGATAGTCCTGCGCCTCGTTGAGCATCGCGCCGAAGTTGTTGCGCGCCTCCGCGAAGTCCGGCTGGAGCTTCGCGGCCTCCTTGAACTCCTCCAGCGCCTGCGGCTTGACCTTGAGTCCCAGGTACACGAGCCCGAGCATGTTGCGCGTGGCGGCGTCGCCGGGCGCGATGTCTCGCGCGTTCTCCAGCACCATGCGCGCCAGCTCGTGCTTGCCTTCGCGGTAGTAGACCTGCGCGAGGACCTGCATCGCGCGGGTGTGCCGCTCGTCGACCTTGAGGGCTCGCTTCGCCTCGGAGGCCGCGGGCTCCAGCTTCTTCTGCTGGAGCAGGCTCACCGCGAGCGACGTGCGCAGCGGGACGGAGTCCGGCTTCGTCTCCAGCAGTCCGCGCAGCTCCGTCTCCATCGCCGCGGAGCGATTCGTGCGCCCGTACAGGCGCGTCAGGCAGTCCCACGCGGACGCCTGCTCTGGTGAGACGGTGAGGGCCTGGCGGTAGGAGCGCTCCGCGTCCTCGTTCCGGCCCATTCGTTCCTGGACGATGCCGAGGTTCGTCCACGCGTAGTCGAGCTTCGGGTCGTCCGTCACCAGCGCGCGCAGGGCCGACTCGGCCGCGGCGAGCTCTCCGGTGCGAGCGGTCGCGACCGCCTGTTCGAAGTCCTTCGCGGTGTCGCGAGGAGGAGGCTGGACCACGGCGGGTGTCGTGGCGGCCTTGTCCGTGGCGGAGTCCGCCGCGGGGCGTGTGTCCGGAGCCGAGGCACACGCGGACAGCAGCAGCCCCGACGACACGAGCAGCGCGGTGAGCCGAGGTGTCCTCACGGCTTGGACCCTCCGGTGATGCGGCTCTCGTCCGGCGACGCGGGACGGGGAGGCCCGCTCACGTGGCCGACGAGCCCTTCGGGATAGGCGCCCTCGGACGCGAGCGCCTGCTTGGGCTCCTTGAGCACCGGGTACTCCTTGGGGCGGAAGCGGTTGAGGGCCTCCAGCGTGCGCCGGGTCCACTCGTTCGACACGCGATTCTTGCGCGCCTCGCCCAGGGCGATGGCGTAGCTCTCCACCGCCGCGTCCTCCAGCTCGGCCGTGTTCTGCGCGAGCAGGTCCTGATACGTGACCACCGCGTCCTCGCCCAGCCGCTTCACGTCGGGGGGCACGGGCGTCTCGATGATGGTGTTGGCGAAGCGCTCCAGCGCGTAGCCGGAGCGGTAGGCCGCGGCGAGAGACCACTCGAGCTGCTTGTACGGATACACCCGCGCGTAGGCGTCCTTCACCGTCTTCACCGCCGCGCGCTTCACCGCGAAGCTGCGCACCAGGGCCTTGCCCCAGCCGCCAATCTTCAGCGCGTCGAACTTCTTCAGCTCCGCCTCCGCGAGCTGGAAGCGTCCGAAGGCCGCCGCGTTCGCCGCGAGCGGATGGGTGTCCGGCTTGAGCTTGCGCCGGTCGAACTCGCTGGCCGCCTGGGCATAGGCGCCCTGGGCCGCGCGCTCGTCGCCGAGCTTCTGGTGCGCGTCTCCCATGCGCCGGTGCGCATCCACCACCAGCTCCACCTGGCCGGGCTTGCGCGCGTACTTGCGCACGAACTCCTGGAGCGCACGCACCTCGCCGCGCGGGTCACCCTGTTTCTCCAGCAGGACGGCCGCGTGGTACTGGTTCTTCGGCGCGTCCTCGGCGGCGGGGTACAGGTCCGCGTAGCGCAGGAAGGCCGAGGCGGCCTCGGCGTAGCGCTGCTGGCCTTCCAGGAGGCGGGCCGTGTTGAAGAGGGCCGCCTCGCGGTCCTTCGACGCGGGGTAGTCCTTCACCAGCTTCTGGTAGCTGACGACGGCCTTGTCGAAGTCGTAGGACTTCTCCGCGTTCACCGCCACGCGGAACAGCGCGGCGTCGGCCAGGGGCGACTTGGGGTACTCGCGGTAGATGCGCTCGTAGAGCTTCAGCGCGGAGTCGAAGCGCCGGGTGTTCTCGTGCGCGACGGCGGCGTTGTTGAGCGCCTTGTCCGCGAACTCGTGGCGAGGCTCCTCGTCCACGAGCTGGATGTACTTGCGCGCCGCTTCGTCGTGCTTGCCCTCGGCCAGGAGCTGGTCGGCCAGCTTGAAGCGGCCCGCGAGCTTGAACTTCACCAACTGCTGGTGGAGCTCGCTGGACGGGTCGATGACCTGCGTGTTGCTGGCCAGCTTCGCGCTGACCTCCTCGACGCTGCGCCAGTCCTTGGCGATGAGGAAGGTCTCGACGGTGAGGTTGGTGGAGTAGCGCGCCACCTCGCTCTTGGGCCACATCTGGATGATGCGCTCGAAGCGCCGGCGCGCCTCGGGGAAGTCGTTGTGCGAGTAGTGCAGCTCCGCGGCCTTGTAGGCGATGCCCGCGGCCTTCTCGTCACGCGGGAGCAGCGCCACGTACTTGTCGGACGCCGCCACGAGCTTCTGCTCGGTGGGCGCGAGGGGCACGGGCTTCACCTCGGCGCCCTCGGGACGCTCGGTGGAGCGCAGGGGCTTGAGGTCGGGCGCGGTGCCGGCCTGGATGTCCTGCGCCAGCACCTGCTGCCACGAGAGCACCGCGCTGAGCGCCGAGTCGTCGCGGTGCTTGAGGCTGGCCCCCGTGTCGCGCACCAGCTCGTAGTTCTTCGCGGCGGCGGCGAACTGCGAGGAGAAGTAGAGACATTCCGCGTAGTAGAAGCGCATCTCGCCCGCGCTCTTGCTGCGGGGGAAGCGCTCCAGATACGTGCCGTAGGCGCGCGCGGCGTTGGCGAAGCCCGCGGCGGCCTGCTCGTGTTTGCCTTCCTTCTTGAACACCTGCGCTTGCTGATGGTGGAACGTCGCGCTGGTGGAGAGGCTCCGCTCGACGAGGATATCGGCCCGCGCGAGTGCGTCCGGGTCACCCTGGTTCTTCGCGTACCAGGTGGTCCCCGGCTGATAGAGGCTGGCGAGCCGCTCCGACTCCGTGAAGGACTCCGACATCTTCCGGTCCCGCTCGTAGGCCTGGGCGATGCGCTGCTGGATGTCGGGCGCGTCCGGGGCCAGCGGGTCCTTCTCCAGCGCGCGTTGATAGGCCGCGATGGCGATGGGGTGATGCGTCTGCTCGAAGAACAGGTGACCCAGGCGGCGGTAGATGTCCGCCTCGTACGGCCTGGGGCCGCGCTTCGCGAAGAGGGACTCGGCGCGAGACATCCCGCCCCACGACTCATCCGTCAGCGAGATGGCCACGTACTGCAGCGCCTCTTCGCGCAGGTCCCCGCCCGCTTCCGCTTCGCCCTTGGCCACGCGCTGGGCTTCGTAGAAGTCCACCAGCGTGAGGAAGGACTCCACCGCCTCGTCGAAGCGGTCCAGGCGGTAGTACGTCCAGCCGAGCTTGTAGAGGGCCTTGTCGTAGAGCGGGTGGAGCTTGTCCTGGGCGGCGGCCTCGAAGGCCTGCGCTGCGCGGGGAAGCGCCTGCGAGTCCTTGTAGTTGTCGAACCAGTACTCGCCGATGCGGACCCACGCCTCGGTGGCGAAGCGGCTGCGCGGATAGCGGGCGATGAGCTGCTGGTAGGTCTGGAAGCTCTCGTCGACCTGCTCCTGCTCTTCCAGGCAGTAGCCGAGCAGGTACCAGGCGCCGTCGTTGAGGCGGTAGTCGGGGTAGTCCTTCAGCAGCCGACGGTACAGCGTGATGGAGTCCGCGTAGTCCTTCTTCGGCTCGACGGGGAAGGCCGAGTCGGGGTTCTTGTCATGTGCCTCCAGCCGCTCGCGGTACTCCTTCATCGCGAGCTGGTGCTCGTCCTGGGAGCGCTCGTAGTAGAGCTCCGCGAGGCGGAACATGACGTCCGGCGTGTAGCGAGGCTCGTGGGGGTAGCGGCGCAGGAACTCCTCGAAGCGGACGATGGCCTCCATCCGCTCCTTGCGCTCCTGGGCCTCGAAGTCGCGGATGACCTTCTCGTACGAGGACGCGAGCGAGTCGCGCTTCTGCTCGTACTTGCGCTCCATCAAGCGCTGCACGTCGCCGCTGAACTCGCGCGACTCCGCCTCGTACGTGCGCAGGGCCTGGCTCACATCTTGGAACAGCACCTCTTCATCGGGCGTGCGGCCCAGGCCCGTGAGGTAGCCCGCGTCCGGCGGGGCCGCGGGGCTCTCCGCTCCAGGCGAAGCCGTCCCGGCGTCCGGCGCCTGCGCGGCGGCGGGGAGCGAGGCCATGGCGAGCAGCACCGCGAGGACATGCCGCATCACCGGCCATCCTCCGCGAGCACGCCCCGGAAGTCCGCGTCCAGCGCGCGCAGGGCATCGGCCTTCTGCGCGGACACCTTCTGGATGGCCGTCGTCTTGTCCTGCTTCTCGGTGAAGGCCACGTCCACCACGCCCACGTCCGCCTTGAGCACCAGGTCGTAGAACTGCCGGCGCACGCGGCGGAAGCTGTCGTAGGCGATGCGGCCCACCAGCTGCTTGGCGTTGCTGGACACCGCGGCGACCTCGGCCTCGTACTTGTCGAGGAGCTTCTGCTCGGCCAGCACCTTCTCGCGGATGCGGCGGCCTCGCTGGTCCACGCGGGCGAGCAACGCGCCCTGCGCCTCCGACACGCGCTTGCTCAGGGCCAGGCCCTGGTCCCGCGCCTGATGCGCACGCGTCAGCAGCGAGGAGGGCGACTGGCGCTGCTCCGCCTCGGAGAGCACCGCGTGCTCGGCGCGCAGCGCGGCGAGGTAGCGGCCCCGGATGGCCTGCTCCCCGGCGAGGCTCGCCGCGGCGCTGTTGCGCTCGTCCGCGAGCCGGCCGCGGGTCTTGTCGAGCTCCTGCTGGAGCTCCTGCAGCGTCTGGACCTCCGTCTGGAGCTGCACCAGGAACTCGCGCTCCTCCTCCGGCGGCGTCTGTCGCATCAGGCGCGTGTCATCCACCCACTTGCGCACCGCCGCGGCGATGGCGTGCAGGCCTCGAACCTCCGCGCCCAGGCGGAAGGCCTCGCGGTCCACCGCGTCCACGCGCGCCTGCATGCGCCGCAGCCGCTCCTCCAGCTCCTTCTGCGTGGTGGGGAGTGTGGCGAAGCGCGCGGCCAGGGTCTCTCGCTCGTGGCGCAAGGGCAGCAGCTTCTCCCGCTCCGTCGCGGTGAGCGAGGACTCCAACGCGTGACGCTCCAGCTCCACGAGCGCGGCCTCCGCGTTCGCGACGGCGGTCTCCACCGCGTCCGCGCGCATGAAGCCTTCTTGCAGCTCCGGGAAGGTCTCCAGCCTTCGCGTCTGGAGGGCCAGGAGGATGCGGGCGGCGAGCTCTCGCGCGTCGACCGTTCCCTTCTTCCCGGTGTCGATGTCGCCCACCATCTTCACCGCGTCACCGACGTCACGCTCGGTCGACGCGTACTTCAGCGCGAGCGGCGGCAGCAGCGTGCGCACGTCGGGAACCGTGTCCGTGCGCGCGAGGAGCCGGTCGAAGTACGCGACGGGGTCGCGGTTGGCGCCCAGCATCGCATCCACCTTCTCCCGCACGGGGCGGAAGGTGCTGATGAGCTCGTCGTACGCCGCGATGGCGTCGTTGTACTTCTGCAGCTTCTGGAGCAGGTGCCCCTGGAGGAGCCTGGCCTCGGGCGCGAGTCGCGAGTCCGGTGACACCATCAACAGGATGTCGACCGCGTTCTTGGCCTCCTGGTGGTTGCCCTTGCGCACCTGGGTCCACGCGATTTCGTAGAGCGACTCCGGGAAGGACTCACTCTCCCGAGGCACCTGGCCGTACTTGTCCAACGCCTCATCGAATCGGCCGGCCTCGTAGAGCAGGCGCCCCAGCGACATCAGCGAGAGCTCGTGAATGCGCGCCGGGTCCGTGTCCGCCATCGTCCGGACCGCGGGCTTGTCCGTCGTCGCGGGCGGGGCGTCCTGGCGCGGCACGGGGACGAGGAGCTGCTGGAACTGGAGGATGGCCAGGGGCAGCTCACCGGCCTGCATGGACAGCACGGCCATGTGGTAGCCGGCCTGGAGCTGATACGGGCCGCCGGGGACCTGGGCCAGGGGCGCGAAGGCGGCGCGCGCGCGGGCCATGCGCTCGGCGGGAGGCAGGTCCGTGCGGCGGAAGAGCCACTTCGCGTTCACGTACTGGATGTCTGGCGGAAGCTGGCCTCCGTAGAGGCTCCGTGCCTGGTCGAGCTGGGGCGCGATGCCGTCGAACAGGTTCAGCTTCCCGCAGATGGCCAGGTAGCGCGTGAGGGCGTCGCGGTGGCGCGCGGAAGGAGCGGGCAGGGCGAGCAGCTCGCGCAGGTAGATGCGCGCGCCCAGGTCGTTCTTCTGCTGGTACAGCGTGTCCGCGAGGAAGAAGAGCGCGTCCGGATAGCGCGGGTGGCCGTGGAACGCCGGGTCGCTCACCAGGTCGTAGAAGAGGACGGAGGCCGCGTTCCAGTCGCCCAGCAGATAATGAATCTCCGCATCCGAGTAGCGCCGCGCGCGGACCTGCGCCTCGTCGGGCTCCGGGCGCTGGCTGTACTGCGTCTCCACGAAGCGCAGGGCCTCCTCGGCGGTGCGGAGCTGCTGCTCCACCGACAAGAGGTTTCGCTCCAGCTCCTGCTGCGTCAGCGCGGGAGGAGGCTCCGCGGCGGAGGCGGAGGTGCCACCCGCGAGGCTGAGCACGAGGGCGAGGGCGCGAAGCGACACGTTCACCGGCCGCCCCTACCGCGCTTCAGTGGAGGACGAGGCCGGAGCCGCGGCCCCTGGCTCACCGTCGATGCGAGGCGCCGAGTCGCGCGACAGCTCGATGTCGTAGCGCACCGCCGGCCGGTCCTTGTGGTCCGTGGTGATGCCACCCTGCTCGAAGCCCACCACGCGCACGGTGGAGACCTTTCCTGGCTCCGCGTTGAAGGTGTAGCTGGATTGCACCTTGAACTTGTAGCCCTCCAGGTAGCTGAAGACTCCGAAGCCGTCACCCCGGTAGACCAACCGCACCGCGAGCTGGTGCTGGCCGGGGACGATGCGCCCGTTGAAGACCTCGAACTGCTCGCGCTTGCTCAGCTCGCCCTGCAGGTCCAGCTGCGTGAAGATGGGCGCGCCATCCAGCGCGTACGTCACCGACTCCAGGATGAAGGAGCCACCCATCTCGTTCTTGTGGACGATGAGCGCGCGAGCGCCCGTGGTGACGTCTCCGCCCAGCACCGTCTCCTGCAACAGCAGCAGGCGCGCCTTGGAGCGGTAGATCTTCTCCTTCAAGTCGACGACCTGCTCCTCCAGCGTCTTCACGCGGGAGTTGAAGGCCTCGTCGGCGGTGCTGTCACCCTCCGGAGCCGCGGACGCGCTCGACGAAGAGGTGGCGGTGGGAGGGGAGGGGCGCGGCTCCTGCGCGAGCGCCGCCCCACAGAGGGTGGCGCTCACGAGCGCGAGGAGGCGGAGGGTGGCGGCTTCGACACGCACTGTGCGACCTCAGGAGGCGGACGGCCTGACCCGTCGGCGGCGGTTGTAACACCGTTGACCGCGGGGCGTCTTGTCACCCGCGGTACGGGACGCCAAGAGGCGTCCGGCCGCTTGCTCTCAGCCGCCCTTCTTCAGCTCCGTGAGCACCAGCTTCGCCACCGCCTTGAGCGTGTCGAACACGCCCACGCCGGTCGGCGCCACGGCCTGGTACTCGGGGATGTTGCGCGGGTTGAGCGCCTTGCGCATCTCCTCCACCGTCACCGCGTTGGGCAGGTCGCGCTTGTTGTACTGGACGACGTACGGAATCTTGTTCAGGTCGTAGCCCTGCTCGGCCAGGTTCACACGGAGGTTCTCGATGGACTCCATGTTCGCCTCCATGCGCTCGATCTGGCTGTCGGCGACGAACACCACGCCGTCCACGCCCTTGAGGATGAGCTTGCGGCTGGCGTCGTAGAACACCTGGCCCGGCACCGTGTAGAGGTGGAAGCGCGTCTTGAAGCCGCGAATCTCACCGAGCGACAGCGGCAGGAAGTCGAAGAAGAGCGTGCGGTCCGTCTCGGTGGAGAGCGAGATGAGCTTGCCCTTCGTCTCGGCCGCCGTCTTGTTGTAGATGTACTGGAGGTTGGTCGTCTTCCCGCAGAGACCCGGTCCGTAATAGACAATCTTGCAGTTGATTTCGCGGGATGAGTAGTTGATGAAGGACATGGCTTCCCGGGTTACTCGCTGAAGAGGTTGTCGATATCGTCGTCGGAGATCTCGGCGAACGGCGACCCGGCACCCGGGCTGTCCGTCTTCTTCACCAGACTCTCGAAGATCTTCGTGAGCTCGTCGCTGGCCTTCTTGATGCGCAGGCGGACGAGGCCCAGGCTCGTGCGGTTGTCGAAGATGACGACCAGCACCACCCGGCTGCCGACGATGGTCATGTAGAGCGAGTCCTTCGCCCCTTCATGGAACTGGTTGGGGAACTCGTTCTCGCCGATCAGCTTGGCGAGTCCCCCCATGGCGGCCACGTTGCCGGCCGTCAGTGAGGCCAGGGAAGTGGTGTCGATGTTCTGCGTCTGGCCCGCCGAGGAGATGAGCTGCCCGTTCTTGTCGACGAGGAAGACCACCTTCGCGTTCGCGTCCTTGGTGAGCCGGTCGCAAACGGCGTTGATCTTGGTGAACTCCTCTTCGTACATCACCAGTTGCGTGCCCATGGGCGTATGCGCTCCTCAGCGTTCGCTCGCCCCGCTCACGAAAGGCACTCCCATTGTTTCTGGAGTGAATCCCGGAGGTTAGACGAGGCGCTACCGACCGTGAGGATGCTTAGCAAAGCCCCTCCACTCCAGCAAGAAGCCATCCGCGCCTCGCGGTGAGAACGCGGTGTCCGGGCCCAGGACCCCCGCTCCACCCGCCCCCTTCGGTGGGCTCCCAGGGGTTCCGGAGGGTTTTCCAGGTCAACTGGTGGCACCGGTTTGGGAGTGTTCCCGGCTTTCTCTATACTCGGCCGGGCTTTGACGCCCCCAAGCCCCCTGTCCCCCATCCTGGCGCGTCTGGCGCCCTTGCTGTTGGTGCTGGTCAGCGTCCCGTCCGCCCGGGCGGAGGAGGTGCGCGAGCGAGCCTCGCTGCGCCTGCGCTATGGCCTCGCCGTGCGCAATGGTGCACAGGTGGATGTAGGGCCGGGGCTCACCTACGACGGTTTCACACCGAATGATCTGGCCGCGGTGGGGACGTTCTGGGCCGGGTCCTGGATGGGCGGCTGGGCGGCCGTCCAGCGCGAGGGCTTCGACCTGAAGGAGGGCTCGGTGAGGATCACCGGCGGCAGCCTGTTGAGGGCGTCGGTGGGGCCTCGGGTCCGGACATACCTGGGGCCGGTGCGGGCGGAGCTGGGCGCGGGCTACGGCTACGCGCAGCTTCCGGTGTTCGGCACGTCGTCGGAGCCGGTGTTGTCGCGGGGCGTGAGGCACGCGGCGCTGGTGAGCGCGAGCGTGCGGGTGCCGCTCTTCTCGCGGCTGGCCGTGGAGGCGCGGGGCGAGGTGCCGGTGTCGCTGTCGGCGAGCGACTCGGCGGGGGACAAGGCGGAGGCGAAGGGGTTCGCCGCGGGAGGCGCGCTGCTCTTTCCGCTCGTGGGTTCGTCGCGGTGGTCTGGCACCGCGCTGTTGGACTTCCAGCATGTGCAGGACACGGTGACGCTGGCGGATGGGAGCCGGTCCGAGCAGCGCATGCGCCGGGTGGGCGCCGCGCTGGAGCTGGCCTGGAATGATGCGCCACCAGCCCGTGAGTTCACGCCGCCGCCGGTCGAGCCCGTGCGGGTGCCGGTGGGCTCGGTGTCGCTCCAGGTGCTGGACGCGGAGTCGGGCGCGCCGCTGCCGGGGGCGCGGGTGGTGCTGGTGTCGGGCGGCGTCGAGAGCGCGCCACGAGACGTGGACGTGAAGGGCTTCGTGGAGGTGGGGGAACTGCCTCCGGGCGCCATCGTCGCGCGGGTGAGCGCGGACGGCTACGAGCCCGTCGAGGCCCAGGGCACGGTCGAGGACGGCGGGCGGGTGGCGCTGGAGGTCCGGGCGCGCAAGCTGCCGCCGCCCACGGGCGGGCTGAAGGTGTCGGTGGTGAACGCGTCGAACGGCGTGCCGCTGCCGGGTGTCCGCGTGGTGGTGGGCGCCGCGGTGGTGCGCACGGACTTGAAGGGTGAGGCCTGGGTGAAGGACCTGCCTCCGGGGCCGGTGTCGGTGGTGGCGAGCACCACGGGATATCGGACGGCGGAAGAGGCGGCCGTCATCGTCGCGGGGATGGAGACGGCGCTGTCGGTGCCCCTCGCGCTGGAGCGCAAGGGGGAGCCCGCGACGCTCAAGGGACAGGTGCGCAGCGCTCGCGGGGGCAAGCCCGTCGCCGCCACGCTGCTCATCCCGCAGGCCAAGGTGAAGGCGCGCACGGATGCGAAGGGGGCGTTCGCCTTCCAGGTTCGTGGCGGCACCTACCGCATCACCATCTCCGCTCGGGGCTTCCTGTCCCAGTCGAAGCTCGTCACCTTGAAGGAGGGCGAGCAGGCCATCTTCAACGTCGATCTCTTCCCGAGGCAGAAACGGTGAGCAACACGCGTCCCTGGCTCCTGGTCCTTCTCCTCGTCGCTTCAGCGTGTGACAAGGACGCGGCCACTCCACCTCCCACTGCTCCGGACGCGGCCCCCGTCGCCGACGTGGGGGCCACCGTCGAGCTGGCCCGTTTGGAAGGGCTCACGGGCGAGGTGATGGTGGAGCGCGGAGGCAAGAAGCTCCCCGCCCAGGAAGGCCCGCTCTACTCGGGTGACGCGGTGGAGACGGGCACCTCGGGCGCGGCGACGATGCGCTTCGCGGATGGGCGCTCGGTCGAGGTGGGGGCCGACGCACGCGTGGGCCTGGGCGAGAAGTCCGGGGAAGTGGTGCTCACGGTGGAGCGAGGCATCGTGCTGACGCGGGTCCCCGCGCGTGCGCCCGGGACTCCCGTGAGCGGCAAGAAGGTGGCGCTGACGCTGCTGACGCCCTTCGGCCTCACCCGCGTGGGCTCCGAGCCCAGCGAGGTGAGCGTGCAGGTGGGGAAGGACTTCGGCCGCGTCGAGGTGAAGCTGGGGGCCATCGAGTTCGTCGACAAGGAGGGGCACCAGTTGCGCGCGTCGGAAGGCGACGCGGTGTCGGTGTCCGCGGGCAAGGCGGAGCTGTTGCTGCGAGGCTCTCGCGTGATCGAGCTGGAGCCCATCCAAGTGACGGTGCGCGTGGGCTCGGGGCGCGCGGAGCTCAAGGCCAAGGATGCGAAGCGCTGGCGGGCGATGCGCGCGGAAGGCGATGTGCTCGCGCCGGGAGATGGGATTCGCACGCGCCCGGGCGCGTCGGTGGAGATGTCGCTGCAGGGCTCGTCCTCGCGGCTGTCCCTTGGCCCCTCGGCGGAGATGGTCCTGGAGGGCGCCGCGCAGGGAGGCACTCGCGACGAGGCGCGCATGGAGCTGAAGCAGGGCGGGCTTGGCGTGCAACTGGCGAAGGGACGCGAGAGCCGCGTGGTGCTGCCGGGGCTCACGCTGGAGGGCGACGGTGCGTCGAGGGTCGCGGTGCGACGCACGGCCTCCGGCTACCTGGTGGACGCGCAGACGGGACAGCTGACGTTGGTGCGAGGCAACGTGCGTCAGCCGCTGCGCGCGGGGGAGCGCGCCACGGTGACGGGGGACTCGGGCGCGGCGGTCATCGAGGCGCTCGCTCCGGCGATGCTGATGCTGAAGGAGGGCGACGGCACGGAGGTGTACCACCAGGGCCTGCCCGAGGTGGCGTTCGGCTGGGAGAAGGCGGGAGAGGCGACGGTGGAGGTGGCGCTGGATGAGGCCTTCACCGAGCCCCTCGTGTCCGGCACGGTGTTCCAGCCCTTCGTCAACGTGACGGCGCCCGCGCGAGGACTCCTGTACTGGCGGGTGCGTGGCAAGGACGGCCAGGACGTGGCGAAGGGGAGCGCGACGTTTGCTCCGGAGCGGCTGGGCCGGGACCTGGACCGGGTTCGCAACGTGGTGCCAGAGGGGCTGGAGAAGACGACCATCTTCTACCAAGACAAACCTCCCGCGGTGACGTTCACCTATGGTGAGGAGGCCTCCGCGGCGAAGTACCGGGTGGCGGTGTACCGGGTGGGGGCACTGGAGAAGGTGGTGGCGGAGCGCACGGTGGCGGAGGCGCGGGCGGCGCTGGACGCGGGCGCGCTGGGCGAGGGCAGCTACCTCTGGTCCGTGACGCCGCTGTCGGAGACGGGTGAACAGCTCAAGGGTGGGCGGATGAACAAGCTGGAGCTGGTCTACGACAACTCGGTGCCGCTGCTGCTGGTGTCGCAGCCTCGCAACGGCCAGGCCTCGGCGGCCAAGGTGCGGGCCACGGGGGTTGCTCCGGTGAATGCGCGGGTGTCCATCAATGGACGTCCCGTGGCGCTGGATGCGAAGCACCGCTTCGATACGTGGGCGGAGCCGGTGGGCTCGCCTCCCATGTTGATGTTCAAGATGTCGCGTCCCGGTGCTCCGGATATCCACACGGTGCGCACCCTGAGACAGCGAGGGCTCTGAGGATGGTCCCCCCCCGTTCAACACAACACGGCTCCGAGGAAGCTCCGCCGCCCCTCCTGCGCCCCTATGGCCCGTACGTGCTCGTGCGCAAGCTGGCCGAGGGCGGCATGGCGGAGATCTTCCTCGCCAAGCTGCTGGGCGCCGACGGCTTCGAGCGCAACGTCGTCATCAAGCGGATGCTGCCGCACCTGTCCAACATCCCCGACTTCGTGGAGATGTTCCGGGACGAGGCGAAGCTCGCGCACCCGAACATCATCCAGATTCAGGAGCTGGGCTTCACCGAGGGCTGCTACTACATCTGCATGGAGTACCTCGCGGGCGAGGACTTCTCCACGACGCTGCGGCTGGCGGGGCGCAGGCGGCAGTATCTGCCGTACCCCATCGTGCTGCGCGTGCTCATCGACTCGGCGCGCGGGCTGCATTACGCGCACGAGTTCTCCAACGAGAGCGGGCAGCCGCTCAACGTCGTGCACCGCGACATCTCCCCGTCGAACCTGTACCTGACGTACCAGGGGCAGGTGAAGGTGCTGGACTTCGGCATCGCCAAGGCCGAGTCGAGGCTCGTCAACACGCGCACCGGCGTGGTGAAGGGCAAGTACATGTACATGGCCCCGGAGCAGGCGCGGGGACAGGAAGTGGACCGGCGCGCGGACATCTTCGCGCTCGGCGTCAGCTTGTATGAGGCGCTCACGCACGTGCGGCCCTTCTCGCGAGAGAACGACCTCGCGGTGCTCAACGCGCTGCTGCACAACGAGTTCAAGCGTCCGCGAGAGCTGCGCTCCGACCTGCCGGAGGCGCTGGAGGCCATCGTCCTCAAGGCCATGGCGCCCTTCGCGAATGACCGCTACGCCACGGCGGAGGCCTTCGCGCAGGACCTGGAGGCGTTCCTCGGCGAGCACTACAGCGGCTCGGGCACCCAGCAATTGGGGCCGTTCTTGCGCAGCCACTTCGGCGACGAGCGCTTCACCGAGCGCACCCGCATTCCGACGTTGGCCTCGCTCTCCGCGGCCCTGGGCGTCGTGACGCAGGCCACGGGGTTGATGGAGGCGGGGACGAACGTGGTGGGGGCTCCGGCCTCGCTGGGCGCGGGGCAGACGGCTCCCACCGCGCAGGCCTGGGGGACCCACTCGCCCGCGTCGTCGTCGGGGTTGGTGCCCGCGGTCCCGAAGACTCCCGCCACCGAGAATGCGCCGCCTCCCGAGCCGCTGCCCTCGGGGCGTTCGCGGAGCTGGCGTCCGATGGTGGTGGGGCTCGCCGCGGGGTTGGTGCTCGCCGGGGGCGGACTGGTGGGCTATCGCAAGCTCACGGCCTCGGAGCCCGTGAGGGACACGGTGGCCGCGCCTTCAGCGCCAGTGCCCGTGGCTCCGCCCGCGGAGGTTCGCGCGCAGGCGCCGGCGCCCGTGACGCCGCCGGAAGGCCCCGAGGTCCCCGCCGGGACTGTCGCCGAGACGGCGGCGGGGCAGCAGCCCCCCGTGACAGGGGGAGGCGCGGCCACCGCCGTGGCGGCGCAAGCGCCGGTGCCGGACGACAAGGCCGCCGAGGACGATGAGGTGAAGTCACTCAAGCCGACCCCGCCGAAGAAGCGGGTGTCGTTGGGCATGGGAGACATCCGGCGTGTCGTGCAGAAGGGAAGCTCTCGCATCTCCTCCTGCTTCACGCGCAACCGGGAGGAGCTGCCCGCGAGCGAGGGGAAGATTCAGGTGGAGTTCTCCATCGCCTCCACGGGCAAGGTCGACGCACGGGTCGGGGAGCCGTGGGCTGGCACCAAGGTTGGCCGCTGCGTCGAGGTGGAGGCGGAGCGGCTGCGCTTCCCCGCGCATCGCGACGAGACGGTCGACGTGATTGTCCCGTTCGCCTGGACGTTGAAGTAGGCGGTGAGCTGGGAGGTGGCGCCGGAGGACTCCCGGCGCCAGGTGAGACTCAGAGGTCGCGGCGGGCGGACAGCGCCTTCGCGAGGGTGGCCTGGTCCGCGAACTCCAGGTCCCCGCCCATGGGCAGGCCCTGGGCGATGCGCGTGACACGCAGCCCCATGGGCTTGAGCAGGCGCGTCAGGTAGAGCGCGGTGGCCTCGCCCTCGATGTCCGGGTTGGTGGCGAGGATGAGCTCCTCCACCCGGCTGTCGTTGAGGCGCTCGAGCAGCTCCTTGATGCGAAGCTGCTCCGGGCCCACGCCCTCCAGCGGCGACAGCACGCCGTGCAGGACGTGGTAGCGACCCTTGAACTCGCGCGTCCGCTCCAGCGCCATCAGGTCGGCGAAGGTCTCCACCACGCACAGCACACGCTCATCGCGGCGGTGGTCCCGGCAGAAGCCACACGTCTCCGTGTCGGTGAGGGAGAAACAGCGCACGCACAGGTGCACCTTCTCCTTCACCTCGCGGATGGCCTGCGACAGCTCGGCGGCGTACTCGCCGGGCGCCCGCAGGATGTGGAACGCCAGGCGCTGGGCGGTCTTCTCGCCGATGCCCGGCAGCTTCGCGAGCTGGGCGACAAGGCGGTTCAGCGGATCGGGAGTCATCCGGTATCAGGTAATGCCGGGGATCTTGATGCCGCCCGAGATTTTCGCCAGCTCGCGCTGCATGTGCTGACGGCTGCCCGCCAGTGCGTTGTTCACCGCGGCCGTGATGAGGTCCTCGAGCATCGACGTGTCATTCGGGTCGATGGCGGACTTGTCGATCTTGACGCTGCGGACTTCCTGGATGCCGTTGACCACGACGGTGACGAGTCCGTCGCCGGACTTCGCTTCGACGGTCTCCTCGGCCAACTGCTGCTTCCGCTCTTCAATCTTCTCCGTCAGCTTGTTCGCCTGCCGGATGAAGTAATTCAGGTCGACGCCGGGCATGTGCTTCCTCGGTACTCGGGGGAGCGGCCCCTGGTGGGAGCCGCTCGGGCGTGGAGTAAGGCGCGCACCCTACCGTTGCGCGCGGCCATTGTCAGGCGCTGTCGTCCGGAGCTTCGACTGGAGTGTCGGTGGGCGAGGCGGCGGAGGGGCGCTCGGGCTCGTAGATCTGGATGTGTTCGACTTCGCCCCCCAGGACCAGGAGCACGGTGCGAATCGAGGCGTGGTTCCGCACCTTGCTCTCGGTGTTCTTCTCGTGGGTGGCGCGGCTGTGAGCGTCGCGCTCGGCGAGGCTGGGCGCGGCCCGGTTGTCATCGGCGGAGACGTCCTGGAAGGACAGCTTCACCGGGCGGCCGAAGTGCTCGGCGAGGAGCTTGTCGATGGTGGCCTTGCCCGCGGCGGCGCTCACCGTCATGCGGTGCAGGCCCGCGGTGGGCAGGAAGCCGAGGATGATCTCCCCCGCCTTCATCGACATGAGCCGACCGTTGGCGAGCGCGGTGCCATGCCGGAGTGACGTCCCCTTCACCGTCTCCACCGCGGCGCGCCAGCGCTCGATCAGCGGCAGGTTGGGGTTGTCTCGCCCGCGAGGCATCGGCGCGGCCGCGACAGGGGGCGGAGGGGGCGGCTCGGGTTCGGGCTCGGCCGCGGGAGCCGCGGGCTCCGGGATGCACTCGCCGGACGCACAGCCGCCCGGGGAGGCCTCCTCCGGGTAGAAGCGCCCCTCCTCATCGTCGTACGGAGGCGGCTCGGGCTCGGCCGCGGGGGCCTCCGGCTTGCGGACGTTGATGACGCGAACGGTGGGCGCGGGCTCGGTGGTGCGAGAGAGCGGAGTCGCGCCCGCGTGGGAGCCAGAAGGTCCCACGGGCGGAGGCGGTGCGGATGGCGCGGGTGCCGAGGGCACCGGGGCCATGGGGACGGAGGGAGGCCCCTTGCGCAGGAACGACAACGGGCGGGCCGCCGAGGCGGGCAGTCCTTCCAGGACGGGCCCCGAGGGCAACGGGTTCTCCGCCGAGTACGGCGTCTCCATTCCTCCCGAGAGACGCGGCGGAGGCGTGGGGGGACTCCACGCGACAGGCGCGGCCTGGACGGACGGGTTGGTCTCGACGCTCCGAGGCATGGCTGAACCCGGTGAAGGCGCGGGGCCTGGACCGGGTCCATTCGTCGCTCCGGAGTGCATCGAGGCGCCGGCGAAGGAGGCGCCGTCGTGAACGGCCCGCGCCTCGAATGCGCCCGGAGATGTGGTGTGGCCTCCGTCATGCCGAGGCAGCTCGATGTCCGCGGGGGGCTCGGGTACGTACTCGGACTCGTCGTACCGAGGGGGCGCGGCGTCGCGCGGAAGCTCCGGGGCGACAGGGGGCACAAGGCCTGGCGTGGGCTCGGAGACCACCGGGCGCGCGACGGCGGCCACGGGGCGTGGCTCCGGTGAGGGCTCTGGGGCTGGCGGCGGCGCGACGGGCGCACTTCCCGCGTTCACCGGGACTGGTGCCGGGGCGCTTCGAGTCTCCCAGGGACGAGGTGTCGGCGGTGCGGGAGCCTGTCTCGGCTCAGGCGCGAAAGTTCGTGGAGCTGGAGCGACCTCCTGGCGCTCCAGCATTGGCCTTGGCGGAACCTTCGCCCTGGGGCAGTCCGGCCGCGAGCCGGTCGACGCGCGCGAGCAGCTCCGGAATGGACCCGCCCGGCGACAGCTGGATGGCCTTCAACAACGCCATCTCCAGCGCGAGCCTCGGCTGGGCCGCGCGCGACACGTCCCACACGCTGCCGTGGACGATGTCGAAGAGCCGCGTGAGCTGCGCGCTGTCCGCGTCCTTGGCCAGCGCGACGAGCGCCTTCTGCTCGGACTCGGCCAGCTCGGCGGGGGCTTCGCCCAGCGTCTTGGTGACGAAGAGGTGGCGCAGCTGCATCGCCAGCTCCTCGGCGAGCCGCTTCAAGTCGAGGCCGCGATTGAAGACCTCCTCCACGCGTCCCAGGATGCGCTTGGCGTCCTTGTGGACGAGGGCCTCCGCGAAGTCCTGCACCATCGTGCGGTCGATGGCGCCCAGGGCCTCGGCGACCTCCTCGTCCGTCGGGTTGGCGCCGCACGAGGCGAGCACCTGGTCCAGCAGGCTGAGCGCGTCGCGCATGCCGCCTTCGGACTGACGCACGACGAGCGACAGGGAGCGGTCCGAGATGCCCGCGCCCTCCGCCTTGCAGATCTCCTGCAGCCGCTGAAGCATCCGCGCCGCGGAGATGCGGCGGAAGTTGTGGCGCTGGCAGCGCGAGAGGATGGTGTCCGGGAGCTTGTGGGCCTCGGTCGTCGCGAAGATGAACTTCACGTGGCCGGGCGGCTCCTCCAGCGTCTTGAGCAGCGCGTTGAACGCCGCTCCCGACAGCATGTGGACCTCGTCGATGATGTAGATCTTGTGCCGGTCTCGCTGCGGCAGGTACTTCGCGTTCTCGCGAATCTCGCGGACGTTCTCCACGCCGTTGTTGGAGGCACCGTCGATCTCCGCGACGTCGACGCTGGTGCCGGCGGCGATCTCCGTGCACGCCTTGCACTCTCCGCAAGGCGTGGCCGTGGGGCCCTTTTCACAGTTGAGGGCCTTGGCGAGCAGACGGGCGGCCGTCGTCTTGCCCACGCCCCGAGGCCCGCAGAACAGGTACGCATGAGCGACCCGGTCCATCTTGATGGCGTTCGCGATGGTCCGGACCACGTGCTCCTGTCCGGTCATGTCATCGAACTTCTGCGGGCGCCATTTGCGCGCGAGGACGAGGTAGCTCATGGGGGGCGTCATCTAAACACGGCGGCGGGAAGGATCCATGTCGTTGCCGCCGCTACAGGTGGGTTCCACTCAGCGTCCGAGGGCCTGGAGCACGACGCCTGCGGCATTGTGTCCCGCCGCTCCGATGACACTGCCGGCCGGATGGCAGCCCGCGCTGCAGAAGTAGAGCCCCTGCACCGGCGTCTCGTAGGGCAACCGGTCGGTGAAGCCCAGCTTGTTGTCCACATGATGGATGTGGCCGCCGGTGATGCCGAAGTGGCTCTCGATTTTGGGGGGCGTGAGGGCGAAGTACTCCTGGACCTGGTCGCTGGTGCCCGGCGCGAAGCGGTCGCAGATGGACAGCAGGTGCTGGATGTAGCGCGACTCTTCCTTCTCCCACGTCGTGCCCTCGAGCTTGTAGGGCACCCACTCCACGAAGAGCGCGGAGTTGTGGTGGCCTTCCTTGTCGCGCAGCGACGGGTCCACCGTGGTGTGGATGTACCACTCGATGGAGGGGAACTCGGACAGCTTGCCCGCATGCGTGTCCCGGTAGGATCGCTCGAGCGCGCCCAGCACGTCCTCCTCCTGCGGCAACAGGTGGATGGTGGGGCCGAACTGGCCTCGGTCCTCCGGCAGGCACGTGAAGGTGGGCAGGTTCTTCAGGCACAGGTTCACCTTGAGGGTGGTGCCCGGCACGGCCATCGCGTTCACCTTCGTGCGGTAGTCGGCGGGCAGTGCGCTGGACTCCACCAGCTTCAGCGTGCGGAACGGGTCGCCGTTGGACACGACGACGTTGGCCTTCAGCTCCTCGCCGTTCTCCAGCACGACGCCCTTCACCACGCCCTGGTCCACGCGGACGGACGTCACCTTCGCGCCGGTGCGAATGGTGGCGCCGTACTTGCGCGCGACGTTGGCGATGGACTGGGTGACGGTGCCCATGCCGCCGCCCACGATCATCCACGTGCCGCCGCTGCCCGGCAGTCGACACATGTTGTGGACGAGCAGGTTCATCCCCGTGCCCGGCGTGTCATAGCCGCCATCAAGTCCGGAGAAGGCGTCCGTCACCGCGTACATCGCCTTCACCAGGTCCGACTTGAAGTTGAAGCGCTCCAGGTACTGGCGCGCGGAGCCTCGGCACAGGCGGATGAAGTGCTGGCGCAGGGCAGGGCGGATGTAGCGCTCGGCCGTCTCCTCCAGGGACAGCGGCGGCTTGAGCCATGCGGGGGCCAGGTCGTCGCGCAGCGCGGCCAGCTCCGCGTTCATCGCCTGGTTGGCCTCCCAGTCCTGCTGCGAGAAGAACTCCACGAACTGGCGCTGGAGGTCCTTCTCATCCGAGCCGAACAGCAGGTAGCGCTTGTCCCTCGTGGGGAGGAAGTAGTGCGGGTCTCTTCGCTTGAGCGGCAGGTCCAGCTCCAGCTCGCGAAGCAGCTCCGGCGGCATGAGGCCCAGCAGGTATGCACCCGTGGACACGCCGAGGCCCGGCGCGCTCTTGAACGGATACTCCGTGCGGCACGCGCCACCGATGACGTCCTTCTCCTCCAGGACGGTGACGGAAAGGCCTCGCCGCGCGAGCATCGCCGCGGTCACGAGTCCGTTGTGTCCTGCTCCCACCACGATGACGTCGGGCATGTCTTCCTCCTCGGGGAACCGTGTTCCTAGCCGAGCGAGGGCCTGGCGGACAAACGTCACCTGTCTTGCGTGGGGACTCTTGCCAAGGGAGAGTCCTCGGCACCTGTGTCAGCCTCCACACCCGCCCTCCCCAGCGCCGACTCGACTCCCACCAGGCTCCCCGATGACCCGGGGCCCGCCGTGACTCGAAAGCACTCCGTCGCGGCGGTCTGGAGTCTTGCCGTCGTGGCGCTCCTGCCCGCCGTGGTGGCCGTGGTGCAACTGGGCCGCATCCACCCGGATGAGGTGTACCAGGCCCTGGAGCCCGCCTGGTGGCGCGTCCATGGCTACGGCGTGCTGGCGTGGGAGTGGCGCGATGGCATTCGCAACTGGGCTGTACCTGGTGTCCTGGCCGGCTTCCTCAAGCTGGCCTCCTGGTTGGGCATCACCGACCCGCAGGGCTATCGCGCGGTGACGGCGCTGCCGCAGCTCGCCCTGCACGCCTGGAGCCTGTGGGCCGTGTACCGCTTCGCCGCTCGTCGGGCGGGGAGCGCGGGGGGCTGGCTGGCCGTCTTGTTGGTGGGCCTGTATGGGCCCGTGGTCGTCTTCGCGGGGCGCACCCTGTCGGAGTCCTTCTCCACGTCCTTCCTCCTGGTGGCCATGGAGGCCCTGGACCGGCGCGAGCGAGAGGTGAGGGCGGGGCTCGTGGGCGGCGCGGCGCTGGGGCTGGCGGTGGTGACACGCTATCCGTCCGCCATCTTCGTCCTCGCGGCGCTCCTCTGGCTGCTGGCGATGCGGCGCTGGAGGATGTTCCTCTTCACGTGTCTGGGCGGACTGGTGGTGGCGGTGGGGCTGGGGCTCCTGGACCACCTCACCTGGGGCAGCCCCTTCCATTCCTTCATCGCCTACGTCCGCTTCAACGTCCTGTCTGGTGACGCGGCGGCGCGCTTCGGAGCGGACCCGCCGCGCTTCTACCTGATGCCCTTGCTGTCGGCCGTGCCCGCCTGGGCGTGGTGCGCGGTTCCGCTGGCGCTGGTGGCCGCGAAGCGGAAGTGGGCGGTGTCACTGCCGCTGGCGTGCGCGACGCTCTACCTGGCCGCGCTGCTGAAGACGGCGCACAAGGAGGAGCGCTTCCTCTACCCGGCGCTGGTGCTGGCCGTGCTCGCCGCCGCGCCGCTGGTGGCCGCCTTCATCACCACGCAGGCTCGCCGGGAGCTTCGTTGGGGCCTGTCCGTGATGGCCTTGGGCGTCGGGGCGGCTTCCGCCTTCTACTTCCCGCCCTTTGACCTTCGAGGGGACGAGTTCCGCGCCATCGTCGCGTCCACCCGGAGGGAAGGCGCCACGGGCGTGCTCATCGTCGCCGAGGGACTCTGGGGCGCCGGTGGGTTCTTCTACCTGGGCAAGGAAATCCCCTGGCTCACCTGCGACTGGCCTCGCGACGAGGCCTTCCAGGTGGCCATGAGGGAGCGCCGCTTCAACCGGGTCGTCACCATCGATGACCGGACGCTCCCGGAGCTCGAGGCGGCGGGCTTCCGCACCGTCGAGCGCTTCGGTCGTCAGTCGCTGCTCGTGCGGGACTGAGAACCCGCCGTCTGCCAGGGAGGAGGGCGGGCCTGTCCCGCCTTGTTCGCCAGCGGACTGGCGATAGCCCGCAAAGGCGAAGAGCCAGACCCCGAAACGAGGACTGGCTCTTCAGAACGGCCGGGACACACGCGGTGGTACGCTACCGTTGCTTCCTTCCGGACCTGGCGGGGTTCGCGCCCCCACGTTGTCCCGACCACAAATCATGTAGACATCAACGACTGAAATAACAACGGAGAGGGTGGGATTCGAACCCACGATACCCTTTCAGATATACACGCGTTCCAGGCGTGCGCCTTCAACCGCTCGGCCACCTCTCCATAAAGTCTGGAGCGGAGAGCGTAGGATTCGAACCTACGATACCGTTACCGGTATGCCTGATTTCGAGTCAGGTGCCTTCGACCACTCGGCCAGCTCTCCAAGTATTCAATTGTCTCGTCGCTTCGCGCGCAACCGCTCGAAGAACGACTTCAGAAGAATCCTGCTGTCTTCAGCCAGGATACCACTCGCGACTTGGAGCCGGTGATTATGTCGAGGCTCTTCTGCGAGATTGTAGAGAGAACCGACCGCGCCGGCCTTCGGGTCCATGGCGCCAAAGACAAGGCGCGTCACCCGGGACTGCACGAGCGCACCGGCGCACATGGCACACGGTTCCAACGTCACGTACAAAGTGACGCCCGTCAATCTCCAGACACCCAGATGCTTTCGCGCTGCATCCAACGCGAGGACTTCGGCATGGGCGAAGGGATTGCGGTCCATCTCTCTGCGGTTGAAACCCGTTCCGATGATGTTTCCATCATGGACCGCCACCGCACCGACAGGGACCTCTCCGAGTGTCGCGGCTTCCCGCGCGAGCGCGAGCGCCTGCTGCATGAAAGCTTCGTCGTCACTCATGGAGACGGCGAGAAGAAGGGAAACGCTCCCTGGAGGATTCGAACCTCCGGCCTTCGGATTCGTAGTCCGACGCTCTATCCAGCTGAGCTAAGGGAGCAAATCTTCACGCGCTGCTACAACGATAAGTGGCGGAGAGAGAGGGATTCGAACCCTCGATACCCTTTCGAGTATGCAGGTTTAGCAAACCTGTGCCTTCAGCCTCTCGGCCATCTCTCCAACTCTTCTCTGTCAAAGAACCACAAAACTCAAGAACATTTTCGGAGGCGGTAGGATTCGAACCTACGGAGAGCTTGCACCCTCTGCGGTTTTCAAGACCGCTGCCTTCAACCGCTCGGCCACGCCTCCAAACCACCCAGCCGACGGAGCCCCTCGGACCGACGTCGGCCGTGGGGCCGCCCTTCTACATGATTCTTCGCCCGTTGCAAGCGGATGATCACAACTTCCGCCACATCTACAGCGGCTTGAGCTCCTTCAGGCCGCCCATATAGGGCCAGAGGACCTCCGGGATGGCCACGGTGCCGTCGTCACGCTGGTAGTTCTCCAGGATGGCGATGGAGGTGCGGCCCACGGCGAGCCCGCTGCCGTTGAGGGTGTGGAGGAGCTGGGGCTTGTCGCCCTTCTGTCCCCGGAAGCGAATCTTCGCGCGGCGGGACTGGAAGTCGCCGCAGTCCGAGCAGGAGGAGATCTCCCGGTAGGCATCCTGGCCCGGCAGCCAGACCTCGATGTCGTAGGTCTTGCGGGCCGCGAAGCCCATGTCGCCGGTGCACAGGAGCATCACCCGGTGGTGCAGGCCCAGGCGCCGGAGGATGTCGCACGCGTCGTCCGTCATGGACTCCAGCTCGTCCAGGCTCTTGTCCGGGTGCGCGAACTTCACCATCTCCACCTTGTGGAACTGGTGCTGGCGGATGAGGCCGCGGGTGTCCTTGCCGGCGGCGCCCGCCTCCGCGCGGAAGCACGGGCTGAAGGCGCAGTAGCGCACCGGGAGCGTGTCACCCTCGAGGATTTCATCCGCGTGGTAGTTGGTGACGGGCACTTCGGCGGTGGGGATGAGGAAGCGCTCGGGGTCGCCCAGCGTCTTGAAGGCGTCGTCCTCGAACTTGGGCAGCTGGCCGGTGCCCATCATCGTCTCGCGCAGCACCAGGTAGGGCGGGAGCAGCTCCGTGTAGCCCTTCTGGGTGTGCACATCGATCATGAACGTGACGAGTGCCCGCTCCAGCCGCGCCAGCGCGCCCTTGTAGAAGGTGAAGCGGCTGCCGGAGACCTTCGCGGCGCGCTCGAAGTCGAGCATGCCCAGCTTCTCCCCCAGCTCGAAGTGCTGCCGGGGCGTGAAGGGGAGGTTGGGCTTCTCGCCCCAGCTCTTCACCTGGACGTTGTCGTCCGCGCTCGCGCCCACGGGGACCGACTCGTGCGGCGTGTTGGGGATGAGCAGGAGGATGCCGTTGATCTCCTCCTCCACTTCCTTGAGCCGGTTCTCCTTCTCCTTGATGTCCTGGGAGACGGCCCGGAGGTCCCCGCGCAGGGCGTCCAGCGCCTTGGGGTCTTCCTTGGCCTTCTTCTTCATCTCCTCGTTGGCGGCGTTGCGGCGCGCGGCCAGCGACTCCATGGAGACGTACAGCTCACGGCGCTCGGCGAAGAGGCGCTGGAAGGGGCCCAGGTCCAGGTTGCCGCCCCGCGTCTTCAGGCGAGCGACGACCGCATCGAAGTTCTGCGCAACGTTCCGGAGGTCCAGCATGGGGGACGCCTTGTAGTCACCCTCGGTGGGCGTCAGCAAGGTTCCTGGCGCTCGGGGTGCTCAAGGGCGGACGCCCTCGGCTCCGGGGGCCTGACGCCGGCCATCCCCAGGGGGACGGCCGGCTGTCGGCTGCCGGCTAGTTCCGCAGGTCGTAGATCTCCTCTTCGATGTCCTTCTTGTCGGAAGCGTCCGGCTTCTTCTCCAAGTAGGACTCGAAGGCCTGCACGGCCTCCCGGCGCTTGTTCTTCTCCTTATAGGCGAAGCCCAGGTAGTAGTAGGTCATCGGGTTCTCCGGCTCGGCCGTGGCGGCCTTGCGGTACCAGTCGATGGCCTTGGCGTGCTGGGCCTGCTCGGTGAAGGCGCGGGCGACCTTGTAGTAGACGTACGTGAGCTTCGTGTCCGCCTTGAGGGCCTTCTGGTAGCGCTGGATGGCGTCGTTCCAGCGGGCGGCGTTGAAGTACGCATCGCCGATGGAGCCGAGCACCCGCGTGCGGCGGGGGTCTGACTTGAGGCTCTCCTCGAAGGCGGAGATGGCCTCGTCGAACTCGCCGAGCTCCAGGTGGGCATGGCCCAGGGCCTCGTGGGCATCTGCGTTGGCGGGGTCCAGGTCGACGGCGGAGCGCCACTCGCGCATGGCGTCCGGCAGGTTCTTCGCGTCGCGCAGGATGACGCCGTAGGCGTAGTGGTAGTCCGGGCGCTTGGGCGCGCGCTCCACCGCCTTGCGCATGGCGTCCATGGCCAGGGTGAACTCCAGCCGCTTCGCCTTGACGAGCGCCAGGTAGTAGAGCGCCTCGTGGTTGGAGGGCTCGTTGCTCAGCGCCAGGCCCAGGTTGCTCTCCGCGCCGGGCAGGTCTCCGCGCTCCAGCAGCACGGCGCCCAGGGTGATGGGAATCGTGGTGGAGCGGGGGTCCTCGCCCTTGGCCTTCTCCAGCTCGGCCACGGCCTCCTCGAGCTTGCCCAGGCGCCAGAGGACGATGCCGCGCTGCAGCCGGCCGTCCTTGAGCAGGTGCGGGTCCAGCTCCAGCGCGCGGTTGGCCTCCACCTGGGCCTTCTCCAGGTCTCCGGCGAGCAGCGCCACGCGAGACAGGCCCAGGTGGGCGTCGGCGAGGTTCGGGTCGAGCTGCACGGCGCGGTCGAACTCCTGCTGCCCCAGGAGGGCGTTGTTCTCCGCGAGGGCCAGTTCACCCAGGCCGGAGCGCACACCCGCGTGGTCCGGAGCCTTGCTGGCGGCCTGCTCCAGCTGGGTGCGAGCCTCCGCGTTGCGCCGCTGACGCAGGTAGAAGCGGCCCAGGTACAGGTTGGCCTCCACCAGGTTGGTATCCGCGGCGATGGCGCGCTTGTAGTGCCCCTCCGCCTCGGAGAGCTTGTCCAGCGCGTCCTCGATGCGGCCGTAGAGGTAGGCGATGCGCGCCTCGCTGGGGAAGCGCTCGCTGGCCTTCTGCACCGCCTCCAGCGCCGCCTGCATCTTGCCCGTCATCACCAGCGAGGAGATGTGGCCGTCGGCGTACTCCAGGTTGTCGGAGGCCTCGGAGGCCAGGGCCGTGTACAGCGGCAGGGCTCCTTCGTAGTTGCGCTGGGCGCGCATCACGTGGGCGAGCTGGGCCTTGATGAAGTCCGCCTCCGGGTCCTGCTCCAGCGCGGCCTTGAGCTCGGCCTCGGCCTCGCGGGGCTTGTGCTGGTAGAAGAGCGCCACGCCCTTGAGCCCCCGGGCGCGGGCGAGCTCGGCGGGACCCAGCGCGGACTGGACGTCCTGGGCCAGGGCCTCCTCCACGGACTGCGCGCCCTTCTCCACGTCCTTGCGGACCAACAGCTGCACGGCGGCGAGCTCCACGGCGGAGGAGGCATGCTTGCGGTCCGCCTCGAGCGCGGCGGTGTACGCGGCGGCGGCCTCGTCCGCGCGGCCCGCGGCCTGGTGCAGGTTGCCCGTCGCGTGGTGGGCCTTGGCGGACTTCGGGTCCACCGCGAGCACCTTCTTCAGGGTCTCGATGGCGGCGTCCCGCTCACGCTTCATGGTCTGCGCTTCGGCCACGAGGAAGGCCAGCTCCAGGTCGCCCTGGTTGCCTTCACGGCTGAACGCGTCCATCAGCGGAACCAGCGCCGCGTCCGCCTGCCGGCCGGCGAGGGAGAGCGCCGCGCCCGCCTTGATGAAGTCGACGTCCTTCTCGCCCAGCAGCGCGATGTCCAGCAGGGCCTCCCGGCAGCGCGCCATGTCGGCAGGCTGCGCCGCGGAGTACTTGCGCTGCAGGTAGGTGACGGACTGGCACCACAGCGAGCGCACCGCCGGGTACTCCTTCTGCTGGAGGGCCTGGGCGGAGAGGGTCTGCGCCTGCTGGTAGCTGGCGAAGGTGTCCTGGAGGAGCGCCTGCTTCGCCTGCGTCACGAGCTGCGCCTCGGGTGAGCCGTCCGAGACGCGCGCGGGGAACATGGCGCGGCGGCCGAAGGCGCCATAGCGCGTGCCGAACTCGGTGCCCGCGCCGATGGCGAGCAGCGCCGCGGCCACGCCCGCGGCGACGAACAAGGGGATGCGTTTCTTGAGCTTCTCGTTGGCGCCGCTGCGGTCCACCACGGAGACCGCGGCCATGCGGCCTTCGTAGAGCTGCTCCAGCCGACGCATGTTCGCCTGTGTGCCGTTCCCATCGGCGCGAGGCGCGTCCGCGTCCGTCGCGGTGGCGGCGACCGGGGCCGCGGCGACGACCTTGGCGGGGCCTTCCATCAGCCGCTGGATGGCGGCGGCGAAGGTGGGGATGGTGCCGATGGCGGACCACGTCTCCGAGTCCAGCGAGACGTCCTCGTTGCCCAGGAGCTGCCCGTCCTCGAGCATCTTGACGACGACGCCCTCGTCGAAGGGGCCGAACACCTTGCCCGAGCGGCGGCGGACGTGGAAGCGGCGCACCTTCGTGCCCGCCTGCGCGCCGGCGTCGCGGCTGGCGGCGTCGTCGATGAAGGACAGCATCTCCAGGCCATCCGCCGGGCCCGCGTTGGGCGGAGGCGGAAGCGGGTCGGAGAGGTCGGCCTCCAGGTCATCCGCCGGTCGCGCGGTGGGGTCGAACTCGAGCGAATCCGGGATGCCCGACGAGGGCGCGGAGCCGGACGGCGCGCCGAAGTCCACGTCGCCGAAGTCCATCGAGGGATTGAACGACGCGGGGGGCGGCGCGGAAGGCGCCGGGGCCGGGTCCGCGAAGTCCAGGCTGAAGTCCGGCATCGGCGCGGACGGCGGGGGCGCGGCGAAGTCGAACGATGCTCCCTGCGGCGCGGCGGGGGCCGGCAGGTCCGAGAAGTCCATCGCGGGGGCGGCGGGTGCCGGCAGGTCCGAGAAGTCCATCGCGGGAGCGACCGGGGCCGCCGAATACGGGTCCACGGGCGAGGGAAGCTCACCGAAGTCGAAGGACGGCCCTCCCGCGGGCGGAGGCGGCAACGCGAAGGCGTCATCCCCCAGGGACTGCTGCGCATACGCGGGCGGGGGCGGCAGCGCGAACGGATCATCCGTCACGGGCGGCTGCGAGTACGCGGGGGGCGGTGGGAGCGCGAAGGGGTCGTCCATCGCGGGCTGCTGCCCGTACGCGGGAGGCGGCGGGAGCGCGAAGGGGTCGTCCATCGCGGGCTGCGCGTACGAAGGGTCCTGGGGAAGCGCGAAGGGGTCCTCGCCCGCGGGCGGAGGCGGGAGCGCGAAGGGGTCGTCCATCGCGGGCTGCTGCCCGTACGCCGGGGGCGGAGGCAGCGCGAAGGGGTTCTCCTCGACGGGCGGCTGCGAGTACGCCGGAGGCGGAGGCAGCGCGAAGGGGTTCTCCTCGACGGGAATCGCGCCCTGGCCGGGGCCGGGCGTGGGAGGCAGCGCGAAGGAGGACGCTTCGCCGCTCGGGGTCTCGACGTCGAAGGCGAATGGGTCCGGCTCGGGCTGGGCGGGGACCGGGAGCGCGTCGTCGGAGAAGTCGAAGTCGCGCGTGGTTCCCTGCATGTCCCCGGAGCCAAAGGCCGACGCGGAGTCATCCACCGGCGGCGCCAGCGCGTCGTCGGAGAAGTCGAAGTCGCGCGAGGTGCTCGGAGGCGGCGCGGCGGCGGCCTGCTCGCGGTAAGCGGCGTTGGGCAGCGGGATGGCGACGACGCGCGTGACGTCCCGGTCCTCTCGCGCGGGCGGCGCCACGTCGTCGAAGCCCTCCGCGAAGGGGTCCGTCGCGCCGGGAAGCGGGATGGCGCCGGAGTCGAAGGGCGCCGCCGAGCCAGGAAGGGGAATGGCGGCGGGGCCCGCTCCCATGGCGATGGCCCCCGAGGGCGCGGCACCCGGCAGCGGAATGGCTCCTGAGTCGTGTCCGAACGCCGTCGTGGGATAGGACGAGGCCCCCGGAAGCGGGATGGCGGCGGAGTCGAAGCTGAAGCTGTCGGCCGGAGCCGCGGCGCCCGGGAGCGGAATGGCGCCGCCGTCGAAGCCCGACGCGCCAGGGAGGGGGATGGCCTGGGGGCTGGCTCCCGACGGAGCGCTACCGGGCAGGGGAATCGCCGCGGAGGGCGCGGGCGCGGCACCGGGAAGCGGAATCGCGGCGGAGGCGACGGCGGACGGCGCGGCGCCTGGGAGCGGAATGGCGGCGGCGGGGGCCGCGGTCAGTCCCGGCAGTGGAATGGCGGCGGGCGGAGGCGCGGCGGGGGCGGACGCGCTCGCTGACTCCGGTTTGATGGGGAAGGTGGTCTGGCACCGGGCGCACTTGAGCTTCGCGCCTCCCGGGGGGATCCGCTTGTCATCGATGTTGTAATTCGTCTGGCAAGACGGGCAGGAGACTTTCATGGGGTTCCTTCGACGGGACCAGCGCGCGCAGGCTACCAGAGGCGTTTCCAGCCCGGAAAGAACGCGCCGCCCCGCAGTGAAAGTGTTCCGCTCCCGGCCCCCCGGGCAGCCAGACGAGGCCTCCCCGACTTCGCACCGCTGCGACCGCGCGTTGGTTCCCCCCTCACCGGGAGGAGGTGGTAGGACCGACCCGGCATGGAACCCATCGTCATCCTGGGCGCAGGTCTCGCGGGCCTGTCCACGGCGCACTTCCTCCAGAAGCCCTGGCGTCTCATCGAGAAGTCGGACCGCGTCGGCGGACTCATCAAGACCGAGGTCATCGACGGGTGTTATTTCGACCCCACCGGCCATTGGCTGCACCTGCGCGACCCTGAAATCCAGGAGTGGGTGAACACGCGCTGGCTGCCCGGGCAGATGGTGCGCATCCAGCGCAAGGCGGGAATCTTCACGCGCGGCGTCTTCACGCGCTTCCCGTACCAGGTGAACACCCACGGCCTTCCGCCGGACGTCGTCGCCGAGAACCTGATGGGCTTCGTCGAGGCCATCCACGGCGAGAAGGGCCGCGCGCTGCGGGAGCGGGAGCCCAAGGACTTCGAGGAGTTCATCCTCCGCTACATGGGCGAGGGCTTCGCGAAGAACTTCATGGTGCCCTACAACCAGAAGCTCTGGACGGTGCACCCGCGCGAGATGTCCGCGGCCTGGGTCGGGCGCTTCGTGCCCCGCCCGACGCTCAAGGAAGTGGTGGACGGAGCCCTGGGCGCCGGCACCGACGCCGTGGGCTACAACGCGTCCTTCCTCTACCCTCGCGAGGGCGGCATCGAGAGCCTCGCGCGCGCCATGCTGCGCGGACTCGAGGGCGGGGAGTTGAGCGTGCGCACCGAGCCCACGTTCATCGACTGGAAGGCGCGCAAGGTGGCGCTGTCCGATGGCAGGACGCTGTCCTATTCAGGACTGGTGTCCACCGTGTCGTTGCCCGGCCTGGTGCGCCTGTTGGCCCAGGGGCACTCGGGGGTGCCCGAGGAGGTCATCGCCGCGGCGAAGCGTCTGCGCGCCACCACCGTCACCTACGTCGCGGTGGCCGCGCGGGGCGCCAACCGCCAGCCCTGGCATTGGATCTACCTGCCGGAGCCGGAGTTCCACACGTACCGCATCGGCTCACCGTCCGCCGTCTACGACGCGCTCGCCCCCAAGGACACGGCCACCTTCTACGTGGAGTACAGCCACCACGGAGAGCTGTCCCCAGCCACCGCGGAGAAGTACGCCGTGGAGGACCTGCTGCGCTCGCAGATGATCCACTCCGCGGACGACGTCCTCTTCGCGCAGGCGCGAGAGATTCCCCACGCCTATGTGCTCTATGACGAGGCCTACGGCCCGGCGAAGGCGGAAATCCTTCGTTTCCTGGAGCACGCTGGCATCCTCACGGCGGGGCGTTATGGACAGTGGGAGTACTCGTCCATGGAGGACGCCATCCTCGCGGGACGGGCGTGTGCTCGGACGCTGAACGGTTGACGGAGCCCGGGCGCGCGGTCCGACGCATCTTGTCGACGGGTGCCGCGCGCCATGCTAGGCGGACGGGACTGCTGTCCGCTCAGAGCTGATTCCATGGCACCGCACCTGTCCGTCGTCATCCCGGTCTACAACGAGGAGTCCATCATCGCCTCGGCGGCGGAAGAGCTGCGCCAGGGGCTGGATGCACGTGGGCTCGACTACGAAATCATCTTCGCGGAGAACGGCTCGAAGGACGCCACGACGAGCATCCTCGAGGAGCTGTGCGCCCGGAACCCTCGGATGCGCTGGTTCCACTCCGAGCGTCCCAACTACGGCGTCGCCCTCAAGGCCGGCATCCTCATGGCCCGGGGCACCTACGTCGTCTGTGACGAAATCGACCTCTGCGACCTCACCTTCTACGACGCGGCGTTGCCCCGGTTGGAGCGTGGCGAGGCGGACATGGTGGTGGGCTCCAAGGCGGCCAAGGGCGCCAGCGACCAGCGGCCCCTCATCCGCCGCGCGGCCACGCGGGTGCACAACAAGCTCCTCAAGGTGACGCTGGGCTTCCAGGGCACCGACACGCACGGGCTCAAGGCGTTCCGCCGTGAGGCGCTCCTGCCCGTCATCCAGAAGTGCGTGGTGGACATGGATGTGTTCGCCAGCGAGTTCGTCATCCGCGCCTGGCGCGAGGGGCTGAACGTGATGGAGATCCCCATCCAGCTCCACGAGAAGCGCCAGCCCTCCATCCACCTGTTCAAGCGCGTGCCCAACGTCCTCAAGAACGTGGGCAAGTTGTTCTACGTCATCCGCGTGCGTGGCACGTGAGCCGGGGAGGGCGCGGACCGTGAGGCTTGCGTCCATCTCCGTCGACCTCGACTCGCTGCCCCACTACTGCCGCATCCACGGGCTGCCGGAGTCGCTGTTGGATGCGCGCGCCCGCGCCCTGGTCCACGCGGTGGCGGTGCCTCGCTTCATGGCGCTGCTGGCCGCAGTGGGCGTGCCGGGCACCTTCTTCGCCATTGGCGAGGACCTGGAGGCGGACGCGAACGCCGCCGCGGGGATGCGCGCGGCCCACGCGGCCGGCATCGAGGTGGCAAGCCACAGCCACGCCCACGACTACGCGCTCACACGCCGAGGCCCCGCCGCCATCCTGGACGACCTCCAGCGCGCGGACGCGGCCATCCTCGCGGCCACGGGTGTCCGCCCCGAGGGCTTCCGTGCTCCGGGCTACACGCTCAACGCGGACCTCTACGCGGCCACCGAGGCGCTGGGGTACCGCTACGGCTCATCCGCCTTCCCCGCCACGCCGTACTACGCGGCCAAGGCGGCGGTGATGGGGGCGCTCGCGCTGGCGGGGCGGCCGTCTCGCTCCGTGCTGGATACGCCGCGCGTGCTGCTCGCGCCCCGGGTTCCGTACCGCCCGGACCCGGCGCGGCCCTACCAGCGCGGCTCGGGCTCCGTGGTGGAGCTGCCCATGGCGGTGACGCCCGGCCTGCGCTTCCCGTTCATCGGCACGTTCGCCACCACGCTGCCGCTGGGCACCCTGCGCGCGGCCTGGCGCATGTGCCGCGGCGATGCGTTCTTCAACTTCGAGCTGCATGGCGTGGACGTGCTGGACGGCTCGGACGGCATCCCCGGCGAGCTGGTGCGCCAGCAGCGGGACTTGCGCGTGAGCGCGGCGAAGAAGCTCGAGCGGCTGCGTGAAATCTTCGGCTGGCTCCGGGCCGAGTGTGACGTCGTCACCCTGCGCGACGCCTCGGGGCGCCTGTCCGCCACGTTGTGAGCCTCACCGCGCGACCGCGGGCGAGCCGAGCACCTCCACCACCGCGTCATGCACCCGCCCATCCGTGAGCATCCACGGGTGGAACAGCACCGGGAAGACGCGCTCGCAGGCGCCGGGCAGCCGTGAGCTGGAGGCGGGCACAATCATCAAGTCCCACGGCGACCAGAAGCTGTGGACCTCCGTGTTGCCCCACGGGTGGGTGTCCTGCTGGAGGGCTCGGAGCAGCCGGCTTCCTGGCCTCATCTGGGTGATGCCCTTGCCCCGCGCGAGGAACGCCAGCGCGGAGCCTCCATGGGGACCCGAGATGGAGATGAAGCGCCGCACCATCAGCCGGCCGCCCAACAACTGCACCCAGTAGCGCGTGACGAGCGCCCCCATGCTGAACGCCACGACGTCCACGCGGCGCGCACCCGTACGGGCCCGCAGCGCCTGGGCTTCGTGAGCCACCTGGCGCGCGAGGACGGACAGGCTCTCGCTTCCGTCGCTCGGCGCCAGCGAGAGGGCATGGAGGTGGGGCCAGCCCTCCTGCTCCAGCCGCTGGCGGAGGGCGTCGAAGGCGCTCGCGTCGTCGCCGAGCCCGTGGACGAACAACACGGGGGCTCGCTGCTCCACGGGCGCGAGCCGGAGGGTCTGCACCGCGGCGGCCCAGGACGCGCTCACACCGCACCCCTCGCGACGCCGGCGCGGGCCTCGCTGTGGGCTCGACGGGAGTGGGACACGGTGGGCCTACCCTGGCTGGGCACTCCAAGCCTCCATGCGCGAAGCCTACACCCACGCCTCCTCGGAGCGCGCACGCGCCCGCCACTTGGCGGCCCACGTCCAGAAGGCTCCGCGAACCCCGTGGGTCGAGTGATTCGAGTGTCGCGAGGAAGACGCGGATGGTTGGGTCCGCGCGTCCGGAGCGGCGGGGGCGTGCTTCCGGGTTTCTCCTCTCCCGGGGCGGGAGCCGGTGGTGTTAAAGAGCGCGGGATATGCTGGAGCGTCTTGGCGACCGAGTGAAGAAGGGCCTGCGCGATTGGACCGACCGCATGGCCAATGACGAGCAGAAGGCTCGCATGCAGGCCATGGCGCGTCCGGAGAACGAGTACGGGGTGGACCCCTTCGGGTACAACCTCGACTTCAGCCTCTCCGCGGTGGCCCCCTTCCTCTGGCTCTACCGGAACTACTTCCGCGTGGAGACCTACGGCATCGAGAAGGTCCCGGCCGGCCGGGTGCTGCTGGTGTCCAACCACTCCGGGCAGGTCCCCCTGGACGGCGCCATGATTGGCGTGTCCCTGATGCTGGAGGCCACGCCTCCTCGGGCCGTGCGCAGCATGGTGGAGAAGTGGGTGCCGTCCCTGCCGTACGTCTCCACGTTCATGGCGCGCATGGGGCAGATTGTCGGCACGCCGGAGAACTGCCGGCGGCTGCTCGAGTCGGATGAGGCCATCCTCGTCTTCCCGGAGGGCACCCGCGGCATCAACAAGCTGTGGCCCCAGCGCTACCAGCTCCAGGAGTTCGGCCTGGGCTTCATGCGCCTGGCGCTGGAGACGCGCACGCCCATCGTCCCCGTGGCCGTCGTCGGCGCGGAGGAGCAGGCCCCGGCGCTCATGGACCTCAAGCCCGTGGCGAAGCTGCTGGGCTTCCCGTCGTTCCCCATCACCCCCACGGGCCTGCCCTTCCCGCTGCCCACGAAGTACCGCCTGTACTACGGCGACCCCATGCACTTCACCGGGCGCCCGGACGACGAGGACAGCGAGCTGGACAAGAAGGTCCGCACCGTGAAGGGCGCCATCCAGTCCATGCTCCACCAGGGCCTCAAGGAGCGCCGGGGGGTGTTCTGGTGAGTCGCCCGTCCATTCGATGCTAAGAGGCTTTGTCCATGAGACCGGCCGTCGTCGTCACGGGCATCAGCGGCAACCTCGGCCGCACCCTCGCGAAGCTTCTGCACAAGCATGAGCGCATCATCGGCATCGACCGGCGTCCCTTCGCGGGCCGGCCGAAGGATGTCGAGATGTACGAGCTCGACCTGCGCAAGAAGAAGGCGGAGGACGTCTTCCGCAAGAACGAGGTCCGCGCCGTCATCCACATGGGCATCATGCATGACCCGCGCATGAGCGAGGAGGAGCACCACTCGTTCAACGTCGTGGGCACCACGCGCCTGTTGGAGTACTGCGCGAAGTACGGCGTGAAGAAGGTCGTCGTCCTCTCGTCGGCCAACGTCTACGGCCCCAGCCCGGACAACTCCAACTTCCTCACCGAGGACGCGCCGCTCATGGCGGCCAGCCGCTTCTCCGGCGTGCGGGACTTGATTGAAGTCGACATGCTCGCGCATGGCTTCTTCTGGAAGCACCCCCACATCGAGACGGTGATTCTGCGGCCCGTCCACATCGTCGGGCCCACCATCAAGAACGCGCCGTCCAACTACCTGCGCCTGCGCCACCCGTGGATGATGGCGGGGTTCGACCCCATGGTGCAGCTCATCCACGTGGAGGACGTCGCCCGCGCCATGGTGGCCGCCCTCCGCCCGGAGCCCAAGGGCGTCTACAACGTCGTCGGCCCCGGCGAGGTGCCCCTGTCCGCGGTGATGCGCGAGTTGGGCAACACCCCCATCCCCGTGCCCCACCCGGTGGCCCGGCCCCTGTTGGGCATGCTCTTCAAGTATCGCATCGCCAACTTCCCGCCCCCGGAGCTGGACCACATCCAGTTCCTGTGCGCCGTGGACGGCAGTCGCTGGGTGAACGACGTGGCCTGGAAGCCCCGTCACTCCATGCGGGAGACCATCCGCGCCGTCCTGGCGGACTGAGAGGGGAAAGTCCGAGGGTCCCTGACACGGCTGTCGTGGCTGTCACGACGCCGAAGGCTGGACCCCATGACAGCAGTGTCAGCGCCCCGACGCTCCATCCCTGGGAATGTCGGCGCGGCGCGAGTGCAAGCCCTTGAATCTTCGTGAGCGCGTGTGGGCCCGGAGCCGGGAGCACGGCGTGGCATCGCCATTGCTCTAAGGCTGGGCATCACCGCGCGGCGATGCGGGCCTGGTCACGGCGTCGCTCCGCTCAAATGTCAGGGCGCTCCATTGGGGAGCTCCCGACGTCCACCGCCTCGGCCGGCCCCGAGTCGGTGGACGGATTTTGTAGGGCGCTCCATGGGGGAGTTCCCGACGCCCATCGCCTCGGCCGGCCCCGAGTCGATGGGCGGTTTCTTGTAGGGCGCTCCATTGGGGAGCACCCGACGCCCACCGCCTCGGCCGGCCCCGAGTCGGTGGGCGGTTTCTTTTTTGGGGCAGCCTAGCGCAACTCGTCCGCGAACGGACCCGAGTCCTGCCGCTCCAGCAGCCACGCCCCGTCCTTGTAGACGAACTCGGAGTTCACCACCGAGGTGTGCTCCGTGGCGGAAGGCAGGCGCATCCACTGGATGCGGCTCTGCACCACGGCCCGCGTGCCGTCCTCAGACATCACGACCTCTTCGATTTCGTAGTCGCTGATGGACAGGTCCTTCTCGTCCTGGAGGTCCAGCCGGGCGCGCGTGAAGGCCTGGCGCCGCTCCGGGACGACGAAGCGCGCGGCGGTCCTGAAGTCCTTCCACCGGATGACCTTGTGGAACGACTCCACCACCGGCTTGAGTTCTTCCAGGTTGGATTTCTTGGACAGGGTTGCGCATCCGCCAAGGGCGAGCGCGAGGAAGAGGGCGAGCGGGCGAATCACGAGGTGGGACGGTAGCATCCGGCGGCCGCCCGGGACGAGTTCACGGTGGTATGGTCCGGCTCCTCGCCCGAGCACCGGAGTCGCAAGCCCACATGGCCAAGTCGATGGTGGAGCGTTACGAGCAGCTCCTCCGGCAGGACCCTACGTCTTCCGTATTCGTTGAACTGGCCAAGGCCCTGCTGGAGAAGGGGGACTCGGCGCGCGCCATCGAGGTGTGCGAACAGGGCATCTCGCACCACCCCTCCTCGACGGTGGGGCGGGTGCTCTGGGGCAAGGCGCTGATTCAGCTCGGGCGCCCCGCCCAGGCGATGGAGCAGTTCGACAAGGCCATCGCCATCGAGAAGGACAACCCCTACGCCTACAACCTGATTGGCGAGGTGCTGCTGCAGCGCGGGCTGTATCGCTCGGCGCTGCCGCTCCTGCGCAAGGCGGTGGCGCTGCAGCCCAATGACGGGCGGGTGAAGCTGTGGCTGGAGCAGGCCCAGCAGGCCCTGGCCGGTGGCCCCGCGCCCGTCTTCGCGGACCTGATGGGGTTGGAGAAGGCCGCTCCCGAGGAGGGTGAGGCGGACGGGCGCGAGAAGCCCGAGGCCGATGAGCCCGTCGCCGCGGCTCCGATGGCGGCGGCGCGGCTGCGGGCCGCGGCGCTGGGGGATGCCGCGAAGGCCGCGGGGGGGGCGGGGGCGGCGAAGTCCGTGGGGGCTCGCGCCGCCGCGGACCTGGCGAGCGCCGCTGGGGCGGGCGGGGCCGCGTCGGGTGACGCTTCGGCGGATGCGCCGGGGGTCGCGGGCTCGGATTCCTCCGGTGCTGGGGAGGACGTGGACCTGGGGCTCTCCTCGGAGGCTCCGGTGGTGCGTTCGCCCGAGGCGTCGGAGCCGGGTGCCTCTGCGTCGAGCGCGTCGCTGGGGTTGATCGACAGGCCGATTCCCGTGCTGGGCGCTTCGCCCGGCTCGCTGTTGCCGACCCTGGACCTGGCGCTGTCCGACGAGGACGGCGGGCAGGACTCCGCGGGTCTCGAGACCTCTTCCGGCGCGCTGGCGGGAGAAGACGCCCAGGCGGAGACCGAATCGCGGACGCAGGAGGCCGAGGCGTCGGCTTCCTCGGGTGAGGGCTCTTCCGAGGGCGACGTGGGAGCAGGGGACTCCGCCGCCTCCGAGTCCGAAGAGGACATCCTGCTTCGCTCCAGCGAGTTCACCACCGCGAAGCCGGTGATACCCGCCGCTTCCGGTGGACTCCTGGGGGACCTGCCTCCCGTGGAGCCGACGGGCGCCGCGCCCGTGGTGGCTCGGGCTGCGGGGGCGACGCGGGGCTCTGGCTCCAAGCGCTCGTTGCTCGACGACCTTCCGGATGTCGCGGAGTCGACCGGGCCCTCGGCGAAGCCGAAGGCGGGCGAGTCCAAGCAGGACACCGAGGCCCTCACCGTCGCGTACGAGAAGGAGCTGCGCCAGAAGCTGGCGCGCGAGGCCGCGAAGACGTCGTTCATCAAGCGCAATGGTGTCAAGGTTGCAGGTGCCACGGCGTTGGCGATGGTGCTCATCACCGTCGTCGTCGGCTTCCTGCGCATCCGCGCGGCCTCGGGTGGCCAGACGCTGAACGAGGCGCTCGCCCGCTCCGAGGACCTCATCGTCCAGGACACGCGGGCCTCGCTGAACGGTGCCCTCCAGCAGTTGGGGAGCGCGCTGGAGATGGACGAGGGCAGCAGCCGCGCGTGGGCCCTCACCGCGTGGACGCATGCGCTGCTCTTCGCGGACCACGGCATGTCTCCCGAGGACCGCCTCAAGGCGCTCGAGGCCCTGGAGAAGCCGGGCGTGCGAGAAGCCGCTCCGGGACTGGTCCTCACGACCAACGTCCTCGTGGCGGATGACCGGGGCCGAGAGCCCGCCCGCCGCGCGCTGCTCGCCGCGACGGACGAGAGCACCGAGGTCCACGCGCTCGCCGCGAGCCTGCTCCTGGCGTCGAAGGACGAGAAGAAGGCGCTCGAGCGCTTCGACCGCGCGCTCCGCGCATCCCCGTCCAACGTCCGCGCCCTGGTGGCGCTGGGGGGCTACTACCTGGCCTCCGAGGACTTCCCGCAGGCCATCGAGATGTTCGCGAAGGCGCGCACCAAGTCGCCCAAGCATCCCTTGGCGCGCATCGGACAGGCCGAGGCCCGGCTGGCGCAGGAGCAGGACCTGGAGGAGGCGCTCGCGGACGTGGCCCCGCTGGCTGCCGACGCGGAGCTGCCCACCGCCCTCGCGCCGCGTCAGCAGTTGGTGCACGGCCAGCTCCTGGCCGCCGTGGGCAAGCACGAGGAGGCTCGCGCCCTGCTGTCGAAGGGGACTCAGGGGCCGCTGGCCTTCGACTTCCAGCTCGCGCTCGGGGCTTCGAGCCGCGCGGCGGGGAAGCTGGACGCCGCGCTCGCCGCATACGAGGCGGGCTTGAAGCTTCAGCCCAAGAGCGACGAGGCCCGTGAGGGTCTGGGGCGCACCCTGCTGGACAAGGACCGCGAGCGCGAGGTGCTCACGCGCCTGGAGGCCGATGGTGGCCGCAAGGTGGCCCTGGTGCGGGCCTCCGCGTATGCGCGCCTGGGCGACTGGAAGCGCGTCCGCACGGAGCTGGCGCGCACGCGCGTCAACGAGCGCTATCCCCCCGAGGCCGTGTCGCTCCTGGCCCTGGCCGACTCCGCCGAGGGCAATGGCACTCAAGCGCGCGAGCTGCTCGAGAAGGCGCTGGCCGCCTCGAAGCGTCCGCGCAACGACATGCGGCTGGCGCTGGGGCAGCTGTACTGGCGCGAGCGCGCGCTCGACAAGGCCCAGGCCCAGTTCGAGGAGGCGCAGAAGAGCCCGCGCGACTACGAGGCGTCGTGCTCGCTGGGGCGCTTGCTCCTGTCTCGAGGCCTGCCAGACATGGCGCTCAAGCCGCTGATGCAGGCGGTGGAGCGCAATGGCGCGCACGGCGAGGCGCGAGATGCGCTGGGCCGGACGCTGCTGGCGTTGGGCCGCACGCCCGAGGCCCTCAAGCAGTTCGAGGCGTGGCAGCTCGACAACCCGGGCAGCGCTGGCGCACAGAAGGGCTTCGCGCTGGCGCTCTTCCAGTCTGGCCGCCGCAAGGAGGCGGAGGGCGCCGTGGGGCGTGCGGCGAAGCTGGCCCCGGACGACGCGGAGTCGCACCGGCTGCGTGCCGCCATCCTCTTCGGCGCGGGTGATGCCAAGGGCGGCTTCTCCTCGCTGGAGCGCGCCAACAAGCTGGACCCGAAGGACCCGGACACCTTCTGTGAGATTGCCCACGCGTTCCTGCGGCAGGGCAACACGGACAACGCGGATGCCGCCTTCGCGGCCGCGAGGCGCGAGGGCCCCGACGCCACCTGCGGACGGGTGGGCGAGTTCTACGTGCAGCTGCCGAGCGGTGGCCGCACGGTGGCGCGCACGCTGGCGGACCTGGCCGCGCGGGCCCCCACCCCGTGGGACAAGGCCTTCGCCCAGGCCGCCATGGCCCGTGTCCTCCTGGGCGCGGGAGTGCTGAAGGAGGCGCGCGCCGCCGCGGATGAGGCCGTCCGCCTGGCGCCGTTCGAGGGGCGTTCCTACCTTGCGCTCGGCATGGTCGCCCTCAAGCAGAGACAGGAGGCCGCGGCGAAGACGGCGCTCCTGAAGGCCGTGGAGCTGGAGCCCACGGACGGGCCGGCCTACCTAGCACTCGCGGACGTGCTTGTCCGGGAGTCCGCGGAGCTGGTGCGGGCCGTGGACGCGTATGAGACCTTCCTCCGTCTGGCCGGAGACAGCGAGGATGCGGCGCGCGTGAAGAAGGCGCTGCCGTCCCTCAAGAAGAAGGCGGCTCGTTAGCGTGAGGACACCTCCCTCCGGCTCGGGGCCCGAGTCCCCGCTGCTGCGCATCATGTGGGGCAACGCCTTCCTGCTCTCGATGCTCTACCTGCTGGTGGGCGTCGGGGTGGAGATCGCGCTGCGCATGTTCCCCTCGCGCTTCCTGCAGCGCCTGTCGCTGTCCCTGGACTCCCTGCCCGCACGGGCCTTGGAGCTCATGGGCGCGATGGACCCGCTGCGCACGGCCTTCTTCAACGGGCGCATCTCCGAGTCCGGAGTGCGCCTCATCTTCGGCCTCACCACCGTGGTGGTCATCTTCCTGCTCGCGCTCGTCGTGGGCACCGTCATGGGCACCCTGCGCTACTTCATCGCCCGCGCCGCCTATCGACGGGGTCGCTGAAGTCCAGGGGCGCCGTCAGTCGGAGGCGCCCGCGCGGCGGATGCGGGGCTTGCGAGCCTTGCTCATGGCCATGGGGACGACCTGGGGCTCATGCCCCGCGGCCCGGGCCATGAGACAGATTTCCACCACTTTGGGGCCGAAGCGCTCCCAGCGGCTCTCGCCCGTGCCCTTCACCGTGAGGAAGCCCTCCCGGTCGATGGGCAGCGTCGCGGCGAGTCCCAACAGCGTCGCGTCGTTGAAGATGATGAAGGGGGCGACCCCCAGGTCCTTCGACAGCTCCTTGCGCCAGCGCCGCAGCTCCGTCGAGGCCAGCTCGCTGTAGCTCGTCACCGGGGCGGCAGCGGCGGCCGTCCGCGCTCGCGACGCGGAGGGGCCACCGGACAGCAGCACCGGCATCTTCGCGGGCGCGCAGACATCGCAGTTGCCGCACGCGTCCTCCACGTCCTGCTGCCCGAAGTAGTGCAGGACGCTCCTCCGCCGGCAGCGCTGCTCCCGGTCCGCGTAGGCGTAGTCCGTCATCCGCCGCAGGAGCTGGAGGTTCTGCCGCTCCTGCTCGCGCACGTGGCTCAGGTCCATGCCCATCTCCCGGAAGGGGAGGCGGACCAGCGCGCGGATGGAGCGTCCGGAGAAGGGCCTGCGCACCTTCACCACGCCCGACTTCTCCAAGAGGCCCAGCGCGTGCCGCACCTCGTCCACCGTCAGCCCGACGCGCCGGGCGAGGATGGTCAGCTCGGTGGTGGACTGCCGCCCCACGGGGAAGGTCTCCAAGAGCGACTTCAGGAGCCGCTGCGCGTCCGCCGCATGCGGGTGCGCTCCCTGGGCCTTCTCCGTCAACGTCACCCCGTGCGCCCCCTCGCCGCGGTTGCCTCGCTCCAGCTTCCCCGCGCGCTCGAAGATGCGCACCGCGGCGGAGACCTCGAACTCGCTGGCGTTCACCATGCCCGCGAGCACGTGGACGCCTCGCTCGAACTCCTCCACCGACTGGAGCACGCCCCACACGTCCGCGAGGACCGCCTCCGACGGGTGGTTGCCCTGGATGAGCCGCTCCTGTGTGTAGACATCCGCGTGGTTGAACAGCAGCACCGCTCGCGCATCCCCTCCGTCGCGGCCCGCGCGACCAATCTCCTGGTAGTAGGCCTCCACCGCCCGGGGGATGTTGGCATGGGCGACGAAGCGGATGTCCGACTTGTCGATGCCCATGCCGAACGCATTGGTGGCCACCGCCACCGCGTCCTTCGCGGACATGAACGTGTCTTGCGCCCGCCGCCTCGCGTCGTCGTCCATGCCCGCGTGGTACAGCACCGCCTTCACGCCTCGGCCGTGCAGCTCCGAGAAGACACCCTCCGACGCGCGCCGCGTCGAGCAGTAGATGATGCCGCTGCCGCCCAGCGCCGCCAACCGCGCGCAGGCCTCGTGCCGGTCCGAGTCCCCGCCCACCTCCTGCTTGCCGAGGAAGAGGTTGGGCCGGTCGAACCCCATGGCGAACTCCCGGGGCTCCTTCATCAGCAGCACCCGGACGATGTCCGCGCGGACCTCGGGCGTGGCCGTCGCGGTGAGCGCCACCGTGCGCGGTGGGCGCAGCCGCTTGCGCACCTGCCCCAGCAGCGCGTAGTCCGGCCGGAAGTCGTGGCCCCACTGCGAGATGCAGTGCGCCTCGTCCACCGCGAACAGGTCCACGCCCACGTCGGAAATCGTCTGGCAGAAGCTCGCGCTCCGGAAGCGCTCGGGCGCCACGTACAGCAGCTTGTACTCACCCGCGCGCAGCCGGCGCATCCGCTCCGCGCGCTCCAGGTCCGACAAGGACGAGTTGATGAACGTCGCGGAGATGCCCCGCGCCGTGAGCTGCTCCACCTGGTCCTTCATCAGCGCAATCAGCGGGGACACCACCAACGTCACCCCCGGCAGCAGCGTGGCCGGAAGCTGGTAGCACAGGCTCTTGCCCGCGCCCGTGGGCATCACCACCACGGTGTTGCGCCCGCTCAGGACGGTGGAGATGACCTCGGCCTGGCCCGGACGGAATTGTGCCAGACCGAAATGGCGCACCAGGCCCTGCTGAGCTTGCTCGAAATAGGGCAGGGCCAACGGCATCGCTCGCATGTTCACCATCCTGGACCGGCCGTCAACGGAAACACGGCCCCCACGCCCACCTCACAGCTCGAGCCCCGGCGGTACCGGGACAGCCAGGCGGGCCCGCTTCAGCGCCACCTCGAGCACTCGCAGCGCCGTCGCCTCCGGCTCCCTCCGCCCATCCACCACCACGTCCCCCTCGCGGGCCTCCGAGGGCAACGCCGTGCGCTCCACCGTGCAGGCCTGCCCGGTCTCCAGCCGCACCACCTGCGCCCGCGTGTCCTCGAGCAGCTCCACCTGCACCATCCCCACCAGACAGCTCATCCTCAGCCACCTCCCTGCGCCGCGTTCCATTCCCACGCCGACCCCCGTTCCTGTTCGGGGAGCAGCCCTCGCTCCAGCATCGACACGAAGGCCCCGTCACCCACGACGAGGTGGTCCAGCACCTTCACGTTGATGAGCCGCGCCCCCGCGACGAGGTGCCGCGTCAGGCCCACGTCGTGGACGCTGGGCTCCGGGTCCCCCGAAGGGTGGTTGTGCGCCAGGACGATGGCCGTGGCCCGAGACACCAGCGCCGCGGCGAACACCTCTCGCGGGTCCACCGGGCACATGTTCATGGTGCCCTCGGCGACCCGGATGTCGTGCACCAGCACGTTGCGCGCGTTGAAGCACAGCACGTGGAAGACCTCGCGCCGCAGCGCGCCCAGCACGGGCGTCAGGTACGCGTGAATCTCCCGCGCCGTGCGCAGCCGGGGCCTGCGCTCCACCGTCCGCTGCGCGCGCCTGCCCAGCTCCAGCGCCGCCAGCACCTGCGCCGCCCGCCGAGGCCCCATCCCGGGCAGCCCGCTGAGCTCCACCGGCTCCGCCTGCAGGAGCGCCTTGAGCCCGCCGCAGTGGCGCAGGAGCGCCTCGGCTTCCTCATGCGTGCCGCGCGCCCGAGGGGATGCGCCCCACGCGACACACAGCAGCTCCGGCTCCGTGAGGGCCTGGGCCCCCAATCGGAAGATTCGCTCCCGGGCCTGCTCCACGCTTCCAGCGGCCCGCGCCTCCGCCGACACTTCGTCCACCCACGCCTCGCCCATGCTCCACTCCATCCCGCCCACCTTCCCGGCGCGGCGAGAGAGCAATGCATGTGCCCGTGGCCTCTGCCTGGAGCGCACCCGGCGCCCATCCAACCACCGCCGCGAGCAGCCCATCCGCTGGACGGGCACCGCGACACCACCCCGTCTCGCGGAGCGAGAGCGAGGCTCCGGTGTGCCCTCCTCAGAAGCGGGAGATGGCGAAGAACGCCTTGATCTTGTCGTTCGTCTCCCGAAGTCGCTCGCTCAGCGTCCGGACGAACGTCCACAGCAGCACGTACGCCAGGTCCTTGTCGGTGAACATGAGCTGGTCCAGCTTGGAGCGTTCAATGGCCCACACCGAGCAGGAGACGTGGGCAATGGCGTCCGCGGAGCGCGGCGAATCCTCGATGACCGCCATTTCTCCGAAGTACTGGCCGGGCTCCAGGATGGCGAGCGCCTCCTCGCCAATCCCGGGGACGGACTTGGAGATGCGGACCTTGCCCTGGGCGATGACGAACATCTCCTGGCCGGCCTCCCCCTCACGGAAGAGGAAGGCGCCCGCAGGGTAGTCCCTGGTGTGGCCGAGCTGAGCCACCTTGGCGAGCTGGCCCTGGGTCAAACCCTCGAACAGCGCAACCTTTCTGAGGAGCTCGGCATCCATGAGGCCAGCTTCGTATCACGTGCCCGAGGGCCTCTGGTACCTTGCGGCCTCAACGGAAAGAGGGAGGAGTCACCCGTGGCGGAGGAGAAAATCAACAAGGTGACCATCATCGGCTCGGGGCCGGCGGGCTACACCGCGGCCATCTACGCCGCGCGCGCCAACCTGGAGCCGGTGGTTTTCGCCGGCGGTCCCACGCTGGAGCACCCCCAGCGCGTGCCTGGCGGGCAACTGATGGTGACGACGGACGTGGAGAACTACCCCGGCTTCCCGGAGGCCATCACCGGCCCGGAGCTGATGGAGCGCTTCCAGAAGCAGGCGGAGCGCTTCGGCACGGCCATCCACATGGAGAACGTGGTGAAGGTGGACTTCAGCCAGCGCCCCTTCCTCATCGAGAGCGAGAGCGGCCTGAAGGTCCGCTCCGAGACGGTCATCATCTCCACGGGCGCCACCGCCAAGTGGCTGGGCGTCAAGGGCGAGGACCAGTTCAAGAACCGGGGCGTGTCCGCGTGCGCCACCTGCGACGGCGCGTTCTTCAAGAACCAGGAGGTCCTCGTCGTGGGCGGCGGTGACACGGCCATGGAAGAGGCCACGTACCTGGCGAAAATCGTCAAGCACGTCACCCTCATCCACCGCCGCGACTCGCTGCGCGCGTCCAAGGTGATGCAGGACCGCGCGCTCAAGAACCCCAAGATCTCGTTCCTGTGGAACTCCGCGGTCGAGGAGGTCATGGGCGACAAGAAGGGGATGACGGGCGCGGTGGTGCGCAACCTCAAGACGGGCGACAGCCAGCTGCTCGCGGCCACGGGCCTGTTCGTGGCCATTGGCCACACGCCCAACACGGAGCTGTTCCAGGGCATCCTGGAGACGCACCAGAGCGGCTATCTCAAGACGGTGCCGGGCTCCACGCGCACCAACATCCCGGGCGTCTTCGCTTGTGGCGATGTGCAGGACAGCTACTACCGGCAGGCCATCACCGCCGCGGGCACGGGCTGCATGGCGGCCATCGACGCGGAGCGGTGGCTGATTGAAGAGGGCGAGTAGCCCGCTTCCCGCCGCGTGACGCATGCTTCGGGCCGGTCCGCCTCCCTTGGGCGGGCCGGTCTTCCCAGGACCCCCATGAGCACGAAGCAGAAGACCCTGGCGGTGCATGCCGGGACACGGCTGACGGGCAGTCGGGCCGTCCCCATCTCTCCACCCGTGTCCGTGTCGGCGGTGAGCTGGTTCGACAGCAGTGACGACCTGGACGGCGCGCTGGACGGCAAGGACTTCGCCTACGCCCGCATCAGCGCCCCCAACACCCTGCTGCTCGAAGAGGCCGTGGCCGCGCTCGAGGGCGCGGAGGCCTGTGTGGCCTACGCCAGTGGCATGGCCGCGCTGCGCTCCCTCTTCGAGGCGCAGGGCTTCAAGCCCGGCGACCGGCTGGTGATGCCCGCGGACGGCTATGGCGTCACCCGCGCGCTCTACAAGAACCTGTGCGCCGCGCTGGGCGTGGAGCTGCACGCGCTGAAGCTGGCGGACGCGGGGATGGACGCGCGCATCCGCGAGCTGAAGCCTCGACTCGTCCTGGCGGAGAGCATCACCAACCCGCTGCTGCGTGTCGCGGACCTGCGCCTGCTCGCCAAGTCGTGCCGGGACGTGGGCGCGGCCTTCGCGGTGGATGCGACGTTCCCGTCGCCGACGGGGCAGCGCGCGCTGGAGCTGGGCGCGGACTACGCGGTGCAGTCCACCAGCAAGTGGCTCAACGGGCACAGCGACGCGCTGGGCGGCACCGTGAGCGGCTCGCGCGCGCGAATCGACGTGCTGCGCTCGGCGCGCATCCTGACGGGAGACGTGCTCGGCGCCTTCGAGGCGTGGCTCACGTTGCGCGGCCTGCGCACGCTGCCGGTGCGCATGAAGGCCCATGTGGAGCACGCGGCCCACGTCGCTCGGAGGCTCGCGGAGTCTCCGCTGTTGGAGCGCGTCATCTACCCCGGGCTGTCGTCGCATCCGGACCATGCGGTGGCGCGCGAGGTGCTCCACGACGGAGGGCCCATGGTGTCCTTCGAGATTCGCGGCGCGGCCCGCCCGGAGGCCCTGCGCTTCCTGGAGGCGCTGCAGGTGTGCAAGCCGGCGCCGTCGCTGGGAGACGTGGGCACGCTGGTGATGCACGCGGCCAGCGCCAGCGCGCGCCGCATGACGCCCGAGGAGCGCGAGGCGGCCGGAATCCGCGAGAGCCTCATCCGTGTCTCGGTGGGTTTGGAGGACCCCGACGACGTGGTGGAAGACCTCCTCCAGGCGGTGGCGCGAGGAGTGGGTCGATGAAGATGGTGGATGTCGGCGCGAAGCCGAAGACGGAGCGCGTGGCGGTGGCCACGGCGTTGCTGCGCATGTTGCCCGCGACGCGGGAGCGCATCCTCGCGGGGAAGGTGGAGAAGGGGGACGTGCTCGCGGCGGCGAGGCTCGCCGGCATCATGGCCGCCAAGCGCACGCCGGACTTCGTCCCGCTGTGTCACCCCATCGCGCTGTCCGGTGTGGAGGTGACGCTGGAGCCCGTGGCCCAGGGGCTGACCATCCGCGCGACGGTGCGCACCGTGGACCGCACGGGCGTGGAGATGGAGGCCCTCACGTCCGCGTGCGCGGCGGCCCTCACCGTCTATGACATGTGCAAGAGCGTGGACCGGGGCATGGTGGTGGAGGCCGTCCAGCTCGAGCACAAGTCCGGCGGCCGCTCCGGCACCTGGGAGCGCGGCGAGGAGGCCCCCTCCAAACCCGCCCGGAAGCGCGCGAAACGCTAGGGGACTCGACGGGCCCCGCGCGACGCGAGCCCTGCGGGCTTCGGACTGTCGGCTCCTGGACGGGGCGAGTGTGGCCCTCAACACGGCCCTTCCTGAACCCGTGCCCTCCGGGGCTCCCCCTTGTCGACGAAGGCGTCCAGATTGGCCTCGCCACTGGAGCCCGGCGGTCGCCGGACTTCGTGGGGGAGGTCACAGGGGTGTTCTACGACAGGTCGACCCACTCCACCTTGGCGCTCCTGGTCGCCATGCTGGGGATGGGCTGTAGCGTCGCCTCGGTGGATGACGACGCGTCAGGGGGACGGACGCAGGTGGCCGAGAAGCCCCGTCCGCGCTGCATCACCCCATCCGAAGGCCGCCGCGCCATCTCCAAGAACCCGAAGGAGTGCCCGCACATCTTCTTCGTCTGCGCGCCGGGAGAGACGCCCTTCTTGGATGCGTGCGGCTGCGGCTGCGAGCGAAGGTGACGTGAAGCCCGCTATTTCCTCGCCGCGCCGGCCTCCGCGTGCAGCCGCTCCAGGAAGAAGGCCACCACGACGAGCGCGTGCGTGATGTGCCCCTCCAGGATGAGCCGAGGCAGCTCCGTGCGCGGATGAAGCTCCACGGCGATGTCCTCGCCTTCGTCCGGCCGGCCGTCATGGACCTTCACGCAGTCCAGCGCGAGGAAGCTGTGACAGCGGTTGTCCTGCACGGCGGGGTTGGGATGCACCGCGCCCAGCGGCACCAGCCGACCGTGCCGGTAGCCCGTCTCTTCTTCCAGCTCGCGCGCCGCTGCGGCGGCCGGGTCCTCGCCGGGGTCCACCATGCCGCCCACCACCTCGAGCGTGTTGGCGCCGATGCCGAAGCGGAACTGCCGGACGAACACGAGCTCGTCCTGCGCCGTCACGGCGATGACGTTGACCCAGTCCGCGCAGTCCACCCGCACGCGTGACTGCTCCAGGTTCGTCCTCGGGTCCGCCCACACATCCGAGCGCACCTTCAGCACGCGGTAGTCATGCTGCAACCCCTGGCGCAGTCGAGGCCAGGGCTTCACCGTCTGGGGCATGGCTGTGTCTCTCCCGGGCCCCGCGGTCGCGCCAAGGGCCTTGGTCCGTCAGTTGAGCAACGAGGCGCGCTCGCGCAGCTCCCGGGCCGTCAGCTCCAGCCGCTCGCGGTCCGGTGCCTCCGGAGAGAGCTCCAGGCACCGCTCCACGTCGCGCAGCGCCGCGCGGTAGGCGCCCAGGTTCGCCAGCAGCGCCGCGCGGGTGCGCAGCTCTCCGGGATGGTCCGGCGCCAGGAGCAACAGCAGGTCCACCACCGCCAGCCCGCGCTCGCGGTCCTCGCGGCCCAGGTACACCCGCCGGAGGTTGGACAACATGCGGTAGGCAATCAGCTCCACCGGCGCGGGAGCGAGCATCGCCCGGTCGAACTTGAGCTGCGGGGCCACGCGCTTGAGCAGCTCCTCGCAGCCGTGCTCGGTGAGGATGTCGCCGTCGTGGAACGGGTCCATCACCAGCTTGTGGTCCCCCGCGTCGTGGGCGACCAGGAAGTGTCCAGGAAACGGCACTCCGTAGAGCGGGATGCCCGCACGGCGCGCCACCTCCAGGTACACGACGGACAGCGTTATCGGCAGGCCCAGCTTCCGCTCCAGCACCTGGTCCAGGAAGCTGTTGTCCGGCGCGTGGTAGTCGTCCTCGTTGCCTCGGAAGCCCTCGATGTCGGAGAGCACGTGGCGCAGCGCGCGCAGGGGCGCCAGGGCCTCACCCCGCTCCTTGAGCCGCTCCGTCTCCACTTGGACCCGACACGCCAGGACGTCCAGCACGTGGAGGCAGGCGGGCGCATCCAGCTCCGGCCTGTCGAGCGTGGCGATGGCCAGGGCGGCCAGGTCCAGGCGAGGTGGCTCCGCGGCCAGCGCCGACACCAACCGTTCCCGGGCCAGCGGCGGGCTCAATCCTGTGGGGATGCTCACGGCGCCAACCACTAACGCACGCCGGGCCCGGCGGCAAAGGCAGCCAGCCAAGCGTCAGAAGGTGGGCGGTGCATACGGAAGCCTCCCCTTGATTTCCGTGCGCAGGGCCACCTGGGCCGAAATCAACCCCGCCAGGATTCCGTCTTCGTACTCGAAAGTCGGGTGTTCCTTGAGTTCAGGGAAGTCGTGGGGGTTGCGGAGCTCCTCGGGGGTGAGGTTGGGGACGGCCTCCCGGGCCAGGCGCAACACCTTGGCCTGCTGCTGGAGAATCATGCGCTCGAAGAGCTGGGAGGACAGCTCCAGCATCTCGTGGGCCACGTCTTCCGTCATGTGTGCCTACTCCTGGGCGATGTCCCACTTGGCCCGGCGGTAGCTGTAGCGGAAAGCCGCCTCGTCCGCCTCTTTCGCGAGCCCCTCGCCCTCCCGGCCGTCCAGGAAGGCGACGAAGTCGAACTGCCGGTCCTCGCGCCCGTGCTCCGAGTCGAAGAGTCGCACGAGCTCGTTGGCGGGCAGGGTGCGGCGGCCCACGACGTCGACCAGGGGCACGTTGAGTCCGCGCATCTCCTGCGAGGGCGCGTAGGACTTCCACACCAGCTCCGTGCACACCAGCGTCTGGTCGGAGAAGAAGTCGAAGTCGAAGTCGTAGGGGCGGCCCTGGTAGCCGAAGGCGCGGAGGATGGCGCGCGCCTTGTCCAGGCGGGACAGCCGGGGGCGCATGACGCCCAGGTAGTCCACGCGCATGCCGTGCTCGGGGCCCGTGAAGCTGACGCCCTCGCTGATGGACTCGATGATGCGCAGGGCATCTCCGTGCGGGTCCTTCTGGAGGTACGCGGACCACTTCTCCGGGAAGGCTCGCTCCAGGTGGCCGGCGAAGGACGCCGGAGCGCCGGGGAGGGTGGCGAGCCACGCCTTCACGCTCGCGTCCGTGTCGAAGTAGCGGGCCAGCTCCGGAGCGGTGCCGACGTAGAGCTCCGCGTGGGGCCAGAAGCCCGGCAGGCCGATGTTAGAGAGGTACCAGTTCTGCCGCGCCACCATGACGTCGCCGGGCTCCATGCGCTGGAGGAGCGCGTCCACCTGCTCGCGGCGGATGAGGGGCTTGCCGGTGCGGTGCACGCGGGTGTCGCCCATCCACTCGGCCACCGAGCGCTGCACGGGGAAGAAGGCCCGCTGCGCGGTGTCCTGGGTGACGTCCGCCGCGGCCTTGGCGAAGAGCGTGGCGCCGCGCTTGCGGAGCAGTCCCCGGGCGACCTCGCTGTTGAGCTTCATCTCCTGCAGCACCCACGGCACCCGTGGCGCGTCCACGGCGCCGGCCTTCACGAGCAGCGGCCGGAGCTGCTCCTTGTAGGTGTCACCCGTGTAGAGCTGCGTGGTGGTTGCCACGTGGATGACCTTGTCCTTGAAGCGGGCGAAGGCGCGCGGGGGCAGGCCGAACTCGGGAGCGGGCTCATCCAGGAGGACCTCCAGCTGCTTGCGGCCGTTGGTGAGCTGCGCGTAGGTGAGGCCGTGGGCCAGCTCCGTGGTGAGCGCGCCGTGGGTGAGCAGGAAGCCCCAGGCGTGCTTCTTCGGCTGGAGGAGCGCGGGCACCTTCACGAAGTCCCAGTAGCGCTGGCGGATGACCTCGGTGGACAGGAAGTAGTCGAAGAAGGTGGCCCAGGTGGTGAGCAGCCGCTGCTTCTGGTCCGGCGTGTACGGGACGCTCTGCTTCTGCGCGTAGAGGTCCTTGGCCTGCTTGAGCTCCTCCTGGAGACGACGCAGGCCCTGGGTGTTGCGCTCGAGCGCCACCAGGTCGCGTTGTGCCTGGGCGACGAAGGCGTCGTCGTCGAGCGAGTAGATGCCGCGGGGACTGGAGTCGGCGGGGGCCGGCGACGGCGGCGTGCTGGCGAGCGTGAGCCAGACGAGCAGCAGGGGTGCGGCGGTCATGGGTGGAGGCTCCGGGCGGCGGTGCGGCGGGTGGGACTCTACCTCGGGAGGTGCCGGGGCGGCTGTCCCCCCGCCTGGGCAGGGGCGAAGAGGGGGCGGCCGGGTGGTCCGGCGCGGGCATCGTCCCCAGGTTCCACCTACCCAGTGACGCACGTCCGGACCGGGATGGCCGGGCAGAAAGGCAGCCGCAGATGGCATTCGGAACCGCGGAAGACCCCGGGCTCTCCATCACCCCCCACCTGGACTCGGTGGACTACCCGTCGACGCGGGAGGAGCTCGTCGAGGCCGCCGAGGACAGCGAGGCCCCCGTCAGCATCATCAACGTCCTCAAGTGCCTGCCGCGCACCGAGTACGCCTCGCGTCAGGATGTGATGAGGGACCTGGCGGAGGCGGCCAGGCGCTTCGCCCGGGGTGGGCTGCTGGACGACGACGGCGTGCGGCGAGACCGGCGCAACATCGGGCGGGACCTGGTGGAGAACGCCCCTGAGGGGTCCACGCGTCACCCCTGAGGTGTGAAGGGGAATGGAAGAAGCGCTCGCGGGCGCTGGCGGTTTCTGCCAGCGTTCGCGGGCGCATGCGTTCTGGTCTCCTGTGGTGCTGTCTGGTGCTGTCGCTGACGTCCGCGTGTCGGAAGGCGCCCCCGTTGCGGGTGCCCATCCCCGAGGCGACGCCTCGCGTGCGCGTCGCCTTCCAGCCCCCGGTCGACCGCGTGCTCACCGAGTCCCAGCGCGCCAGCCGCACGGTGGAGAAGGGCGGCTCCGCGGTGCGCGAGGAGGTGGAGCTGACCACCGAGTCCCGCTTCACGCCCTCCTCGGGAGGCTGGCTGCTGACGCAGGGCGTGACCCACGCGCGTCAGACGCGAGCGGGCGTGGAGGTGAAGAGCTGGGTGGATGACGTGCTCAAGCGCTTCATGCTGCGCGTGCAGCTCGCGGCGGATGGCGCTTTCGTGAAGCTGGTGTCGCCGGAGTCCGCGGGAGAGGCCGTGCGGCAGTCGGTGCCCCCGGGCGTGGACGCGGGACCCCTGGAGCGCTTCTTCCAGCCGGAGGTGCTGGAGGCGCGGACGCGGCGCGAGTGGGAGGCCAAGTTCGGCGGCCTGTTCCAGCGCTATGTGTCGGAGGGGCAACGCACCTGGGTGGTGGAGGTGCTGCCGGTGGGCGACACGCAGGTGGCCTATGTGCTGGAGCGCACCGTCCAGGGGACGCGCGACACCGAGTTCGGTGACGCGGTGGTGCTGAGCCTGCGGTGCCTGGACGCGGTGCCGGAGGACGGCCCGGACGCGCTGGAGGATGCGTGGGTGGTGGCGGGCCGGCCGGAGCTGACGCCGGGCGTGACGTGCCAGGGCGAGCAGGTGGTGGCGTACGGGCGCTTTGTCCCCGTGAGCCGCGAACTCACGGTGAAGGCCCAGGTGGACGGGGCCATGTGGACGTTGACGATGGAGTCGCGAGCGCAGGGGCTCCAAGAGGAGGCGCGATGAGCTGGGAAGAGAACCTCATCAAGGACGAAGAGGGCGTGGCGCGCGTGGTGAAGAACGCGCGTCGTGTCGCCGTGCTGGGGATGAAGACCGAGCAGCAGTCGGGGCAGGCGGCCTTCTATGTCCCGGACTACCTGGCGAGCGCCGGCGTGGACGTGGTGCCGGTGCCCGTCTACTACCCGGACGTGACGCACATCCTGGGCAAGCCCGTGTTCCGCCGGGTGGCGGACGTGCCGGGCGAGGTGGACGTGGTGGACGTCTTCCGCCGCGCTCAGGACATCGACGCGCACGTGGAGGACCTCATCGCGAAGAAGCCGAAGGCGGTGTGGTTCCAGTCCGGCATCCGCAACGACGCGGCGGCGGAGAAGCTGGCGCGCGCGGGCATCCAGGTGGTGCAGGACCGCTGCCTGATGGTGGACCACCGGCGCTACGGCGCCCGCTGAGCGCCGCCGCGCGAGGCCCTCTTCACCACTGGGCCTGGGCGAAGGGCACGGGAGGCCGCGAGAGGGCGACGCCCGTGGAGAGCCGTGCCTGGTCCAGCGCGTCGAAGCCGCGCTCCATGGTGGTGGGCGTCACCGGCGGCAGGTTGGAGACGACGACGTAGACGGGGATGCTGCGCCCCTCCAGCACGGTGAGCTGGAGGCGGAAGTGGTCCCTGCGCAGCGCGGCCGAGCCCGCGGCGAGCCCCTGTGCGTACGCCATGGGGCCTCCCACCACCTTGCGCGTCTTGCTCGGCAGGAAGTGCACGAGGATGGCGTCCAGGTCCTTCCCCGCGGCGCTGTCATGCAGCGACAGCGCGGGCGCCTTGTCCACCAGTCCGCCGTCCCAGTACAGGTTGCCGTCCAGCGGCACCGCGCGGAACAGGCCCGGATAGGCGCAGGTCGCGTGGACGCGCGGGGCCAGCTCCCCCGTGGTGAAGACGTCGTGGCTCCCCAGCGTGAGGTTGGCGCCGACGAGGAGCAGCGGGTGCGGCAGGTCCTCGAAGGAGCGCGCGCCCAGCGTGTCCTCCAGCAGCCGCCGGAAGCGCTCGCCCTTGAGCAGTCCCGTCAGGCCGTGGCCGTTGGCGTCCGCGTTGAGCACTGCGCCAATGGGGTCCGGGTCCCAGAAGTGGGCGCGCGTCTGGCGCAGCACCAGCTCTTCGATGGCGTGCACCGGCATCCCCGTCGCCGCGTACGCCGCCACCATGCCTCCCGCGGACGTGCCCGCGTAGGCGTGCGGCTTGAGCCCCGCGCCCGCCAGCCCCTTGAGAAAGCCTGCATGGCCGTAGAAGCCGAAGTAACCGGCGGAGAGGACCAGGCCAAACCGCTTTCCTTCGAGGAGCTGCTGCAGGGAGGGAGGTGCCATGTCCCACATCTACCACTGTCCGCGGGGAGTCATGCAGTGCGTCGAAAGTCCGCTGGTATCCCCGGTGGCATCGACGTATGTTGATGCGGCGATATGGAAGCTCTGTCCCAATCCTTCCGGGCGCTCGGCGACCCGACGCGGCTGCGCATCCTCCGGCTGGTGGCGGAGGCGCCGCTGAACGTGACGGAGCTGGTGTCGCTGGTGGGCGTGGCCCAGTCGTCGGTGTCGCACCACCTGGGGAAGCTCAAGGGGCTGGGGCTCATCCGCGAGGAGCGGCAGGCGGGCTTCAGCTACTACTCGCTGGCGCTGGAGGGAGATGACTCCCGCTGGCCGCTCATCCGGCTGGCGAGGGAGGCGGAGGACGCGGCGGGGGACTCGGCGCGGCTGCAGGACTTGCTGCGCGCCCGAGCCGACCGTCAGGCCCTCAACGAGCGGCTCCTGGAGCCGGGGCAGTCGTGGTCCTTGTGGGCGGGCGCGCTGGCGTCGCTGCTGCCGCCGCTGGACGTGGCGGACTTCGGCTGTGGCACGGGCGTGTTGAGCGTGGCCATCGCGCGGTGGGCGCGGCACGTGTGGGCCATCGACCAGAACGCGGACGCGCTGGAGCAGGCGCGGGCCCGGGCGGGGAGCGAGCGCGCCGGCAACATCACGTTCCTGGGTGAGGACCTGCACCGGCTCTCGTTGACGTCGGGGCGGATGGACCTGGTGGTGATTTCGCAGAGCCTCCACCACGTGGAGTCCCCGGACTCCGTGCTGGCGGAGGCCTGGCGGCTGCTCAAGCCCGGCGGCCGGTTGGTGCTGTTGGAGTTGATGCCGCATGACGAGCGCTGGGTGGTGGAACGGCTGGGCCACCGGCACCTGGGGTTCGAGCCCGCGCAGCTGGAAGCGGCACTGGGCGCACAGGGCTTCGCGTCCCTCACCCGTGAGACGCATGCCCGCGACGGGGCCAGCCCCTTTCGAGTCTTTCTGCTGACTGGAGTGAAGCCATCATGACGAACCCGACCCCCGCGGCCCTGCCGCCCCCTGCTGGAGAGAACGGTCGCCGCGTGGAGGCCCTCCGCGCCGCCATGCGCGAGCGGGTGCTGGTGTTGGACGGCGCGATGGGGACGTTGCTCCAGCAGAAGGACTTGAAGGCCGCGGACTTCGGCGGCGCGGAGTACGAGGGCTGCAACGAGAACCTGGTCCTCACGCGGCCCGAAATCATCCGGGACATCCACGCGCGCTACTTCGCGGCGGGCGCGGATGTGACGGAGACGGACAGCTTCGGCGGCACGCCGCTGGTGCTCAACGAGTTCGGCCTGGGGCACAAGGCGCTGGAGATCAACGAAGCCTCCGCGCGGCTCGCCCGCGAGGCCGCCGCCGAGGCCGAGGCCCGGGACGGACGGATTCGCTGGGTGGCGGGCTCGGTGGGCCCCACCACGAAGGCCATCAGCGTCACGGGTGGAATCACCTTCGAGGAGCTGGTGGACAACTTCGCCGTACAGGCCGAGGGCCTGGTGCGCGGCGGCTCCGACTATCTGCTGGTGGAGACAGCGCAGGACACGCGCAACGTCAAGGCGGCGCTGTTGGGCATCGACCGCGCGTTCCACAAGCTGGGCTACGCGGTGCCCATCGCCGTGTCTGGCACCATCGAGCCCATGGGCACGATGCTCGCGGGGCAGAGCGTGGAGAGCCTGGCGACGTCGCTGGAGCACTGGGACCTGCTGTACCTGGGGCTCAACTGCGCCACGGGTCCGGACTTCATGACGGACCACCTGCGCTCGCTGTCGGACCTGAGCTCCTTCCCCGTGTCGTGTGTCCCCAACGCGGGCCTGCCGGACGAGAACGGCCACTACCTCGAGACGCCGGAGATGCTCTCGCGCTCGCTGCGGCGCTTCTGTGAGCAGGGCTGGCTCAACGTCGTGGGCGGGTGTTGCGGAACGCAGGAGGGCCACATCCGCGCGCTGGCGCAGGCGGTGAAGGGCCTCAAGCCGCGCACGTCCGTGGCGAAGCCGCGCTCGACGCTGTCCGGCGTGGACTACCTCGACGTGACGGACGAGCTACGCCCGGTGATTGTCGGTGAGCGCACCAACGTCATCGGCAGCAAGAAGTTCAAGGAGCTCATCGTCGCGGGGCAGCTGGAGGACGCGTCCGAAATCGCGCGCGCGCAGGTGAAGCGCGGCGCCCAGGTCATCGACGTGTGTCTGGCGAACCCGGACCGCGAGGAGCTGGAGGACATGCGCCAGTTCCTGGACGTCGTCGTCAAGAAGGTGCGCGTGCCCTTGATGATTGACTCCACCGACGAGCGCGTCATCGAGATGGCCCTCACGTACAGCCAGGGCAAGGCCATCATCAACTCGGTGAACCTGGAGGACGGCGAGGAGCGCTTCGAGAAGGTGGTGCCCTTGGCCCGCCGCTTCGGCGCGGCGCTGGTGGTGGGTTGCATCGACGAGATTGGCATGGCCGTGACGCGCCAGCGCAAGCTGGAGGTGGCGGAGCGCTCGTTCGACTTGCTCACGCGCAAGTACGGCATGCGGGCGGAGGACCTGTACTTCGACCCGCTCGTCTTCCCGTGTGCCTCGGGTGACGCGCAGTACACGGGCAGCGGCGTGGAGACGGTGGAGGGCGTGCGGCTCATCAAGCAGCGCTTCCCGCAGTGCCGCACCGTGCTGGGCATCTCCAACGTGTCCTTCGGCCTGCCCACCGCGGGCCGCGAGGTGCTCAACTCCGTCTTCCTGTACCACTGCGTGCAGGCGGGCCTGGACATGGCGCTGGTCAACTCCGAGAAGCTGGAGCGCTACGCGTCGCTGCCGGAGGAGGAGCGCACGCTGGCGGAGGACCTGCTCTACAACCGGGGCACGGACCCGGTGACGCCGTTCGCCGCGCACTTCCGAGAGCGCAAGGCGGCCAAGGTGCAGGTGAGCACGCTGCCACTGGAGGAGCGGCTCCAGCGCTACATCATCGAAGGCTCGCGCGACGGCCTCTTCGCGGACCTGGAGCTGGCGCTGGCGAAGTACGCGCCGCTGGAGATCATCAACGGCCCGCTGATGAAGGGCATGGACGAGGTGGGCCGGCTCTTCGGCGCCAACGAGCTGATTGTCGCGGAGGTGCTCCAGAGCGCCGAGGCGATGAAGGCGGCCGTGGGCTTCCTGGAGCCGCACATGAGCTCCGCGAAGGCGGCGATGCGCGGCAAGGTGGTGCTGGCCACGGTGAAGGGTGACGTCCACGACATCGGGAAGAACCTGGTGGAGATCATCCTGGCCAACAACGGCTTCCAGGTGGTGAACCTGGGCATCAAGGTCCCGCCCGAGCAGCTGGTGCAGGCGGTGCGTGAGCACCGGCCGGACATCCTCGGCCTGTCGGGGCTCCTGGTGAAGAGCGCGCACCAGATGGTGGCCACGGCGGAGGACCTGCGACGCGCGGGGGTCGACGTGCCCATCCTGGTGGGCGGCGCCGCGCTCAGCCGCAACTTCGTGGACCGCAACATCGCCCCGGCGTACGGCGCCGGGACGGTGGCCTATGCGCAGGACGCGATGAGCGGCCTGGACCTGGCCAAGCAAATCGTGGAGCCCTCGTCGCACGAGCGGCTGCGCGGAGAGCTGGCCGAGCGTCGCGTGAAGCTGGCGCAAGAGGTGAAGGAGCGTCCTCGCACGGAGGCTCCCACGTCGCGCGTGCGCAGCGCGGAGGTTCGCGTGCTGGACACGGTGCCTCCCGCGCCGGACTGGGAGCGGCACGTGCTCACGAACACGCCGCTGGACCACATCTGGAAGTTCATCAACCCCGTCATGCTGTACGGCCGTCACCTGGGCCTGCGCTCGTCGTCGCGCGCGCTGGGCACCCCCGCCGAGGCGGAGCTGGCGAAGACGGAAGAGGGGCGCAAGGCGCTGGCGCTGAAGGAGGCCGTGGAGGAGCTCAAGGGCATGCTGCGCGGGGGCCTCATGCACGCGCGCGCCGTGTTCCAGTTCTTCAAGGCGGGCAGCGACGGCAACCGCGTGGTGCTCTTCGACGGGACGACGGGGCGCGAGGCCGCGTCCTTCGACTTCCCCCGCCAGGAGCGTGAGAACGGCTTGTGCCTCGCCGACTACCTGCGTCCGCTGGAGAAGGGCGTTCCTTCCGACAACGTGGCGATGTTCGTGGTGACGGCGGGCTCGGGCATCCGCGAGCTGGCGGAGGGACTCAAGGCGAAGGGTGAGTTCCTGAAGATGCACGCGGTGCAGGCGCTCGCGCTGGAGACGGCGGAGGGCTACGCGGAGCTCCTGCACACGCAGCTTCGCAGCATGTGGGGCACGCCGGACCGTCAGGACATGACGATGTTGGAGCGCTTCCGCGCGGAGTACTCGGGCAAGCGCTACTCGTTCGGCTACCCCGCCTGTCCTCGGCTGGAGGACCAGTCGAAGCTCTTCACGGCGCTGCGCCCGGAGGAGATCGGAGTGCAGCTCACCGACGGCTGCATGATGGAGCCGGAGGCGTCCGTGTCCGCCATCGTCTTCCACCACCCGCAGGCTTCGTACTTCTCCGTGTCGTGAGCCCACGGGGGGTGACGCCTGGGTGCGGGGTCGTCAGAACCGCGCGCCCAGGCTGAGTCCGACGGTGACCAGGTCGCCATCGCCCGCGTCACCCGGCGCCAGGTCTCCGCCGATGAGGAGGCGGTAGGTGGCGCGAGCCCCGGCCGTCACCCCGTTGTAGCGGTAGTCGAGCCCCGCGCTGAGCGGCACCTCCGCGACGAAGGTCGTGTCGAGCTGGCGCTGGTTGGCGGGGGGCGTCCCATCCAGGTAGCTGGCGCCGATGCCCGCACCCAGGAAGGGCTTCCACTGTCCGCCGAGCGTCGGCCCCACGGTGGCCATGGCGGCCAGGCTGTGGCGCCAGAGCCGGGCCTGGTGGACGTCCTTGACGTCGTTGACGGAGCCCTCGTAACCCAGTTGCAGTCCCAGGAGCGGGAGCACCTGGGCCTCCGCGTCGACGCCCAGGAACGTGCCCAGGTCCAGCGTGTCACCCAGGTGGCCGGTGTAGACGGACAGGCCACTTCGGACGGTGATGCCTCGGGAGTCGAACTCGGGGGCGGGCTGCTGGCGGGTGTCCTCGCTGCTCCGGGCGAGGGAGGGTGCGGTCCATCCCAGGGCTGCCACCAGGACGCCTGCTCTCCAGCTTGGACGCGGCATGTCGGATTCCTCCTCGCAAGGGTGCCCCTGGGGGGCCCTGGCAAGGATGAGGTCGCCCCGTTTGGAGAAGACCCGACGCCCGGGGGGCCCCGAGGCACCCCGCTGGAAGAGGGAGCGAGTAGACTCGCCGGCCATGAGCGCGCCGAACATTCGCCGAGCCGTCCAGCTCCTGCCCGCGTGCGCCACCACGGGCATCGGGAGCCTTCCGCACACGCAGGTGGAGCTGGGGCTTCAAGTGGCCCTGTCCATGGACATCCCCTTCTTGCCGCAGCTCCCGGTGGGCAAGCCCTCGGAGCTGATGATTCCCGCGGCCCTGGAGGGGCTGCCTGGCTTGAGCTTCGACGACGAGGGGCTGTGTACGGTGGACCTGCGCGCCTGGGAGTCGGGGCGCGCGGAGTTCGAGGCGAAGGTGGAGTCGGCGCTCTCCGCCGGTGCGCTGGAGGCGTACGAGCCTTCGCCCGAGGCGTGCCGCGCCTGGCGGCCCTTCCTGTGGGAGGTCGAGCACCGCAAGCTGGCCTTCGCGAAGGTGCAGCTGGCGGGGCCGTTCACGGTGCGCTCGGTGGCGCGCACGGACGCGGGGCTCTCCGCGCTGGAGGTGCCCGGGCTGGACCAGGCCATGTTCCGGCTGCTCCTGGCGCGCTCGCTCGCCATGGTGAAGGCGCTGCGTCGCGTGGGCACCACGCCGCTGTTCTTCCTGGATGAGCCCGGGCTGTTCGCGTTCCAGCGCATGAACCCCAGGCACCTGCTGGCGCTCCAGGAGCTGCGCTTGTTGGTGGTGGCGCTCCAGCGAGAGGGGGCGCTGGTGGGCCTGCACTGCTGTGGCAACACGGACTGGAGCGCGCTGCTGGACTCGCAGCCGGACCTGCTGTCGTTGGACGTGCGGCTGTCGTTGGACGCGATGCTGGAGGAGAGCGAGGCGCTGGAGCGCTACCTCGCGTCGGGCGCGACGCTGAGCCTGGGCATCATCCCGACGGACCTGGCGTCGACGTACGAGGTGACGGAGCTGGCGGACTCGGTGGAGGCGTCGTTGAAGGCGGCGCTGCCTCGTGGCTTCACGTTCCCTCGCGTCGTGTCCACGATGTTGCTGACGCCCGCGTGTGGCCTGGCCATGCGCACGGTGCAGGACGCGGAGCGCATCCTCGCCGAGCTGAAGGTGGCACAGCGCAGGCTGCGTGGAGCGCTCGACGCGGAGCGTCCCGTGTTGCACTCGCCGCCTCCGCACTGAGCGCGGCGCGCTTACTGGCGGCCGAGCTTGAGCTCGCGCTCGGCCTGGGCCCAGTCCTGCTCGTGGCTGCCGTGAAGGCCGCCGCGGGCCATGAAGATTTCGTAGGCCCGGCGCGAGATCTGCTCGTGGGTGATGACATTCCGCGAGCCGTGCGGCTCGGGCGCCTGTTCCGAGGACTGTGGCGCTGCCCTCGGATGAGAGTGGGAGCCGCTGCTTCGTGCCATTCGAGTGCCCTCCGACGAAAAAGGCGCGCGAAGCTTGGGACTGGGGTGGTGGCCGCGAAAGCGACCCGAGGTGGCGGGGGTTGTCGATGCAACACGACGCCCCAAGTCCTGTCGCGGGGTGGACAGGCGGGTCGTGAGACGCGGAAGTGACGTGACAAACGCGCAGGGACTCAGGCGAGCGCGGTCATCGCCGCTTCCAGCGCGCGCTGCATCGCGGTGCTCATGCCGAGGGTCGCGGCCTCGGCGGGGGTGCACCAGCGAAGCTCCTGGAAGGACTCGGAGCGCGAGGGCCGCTGCGGGCCGGACACGCGATACAGGCGCAGCGTGAGGTCGCGGTGGGTGAGCTGGCGCTTCACGGTGCCGAGCTGGGACTCCAGTCGCACGCCCGCACCGAGCGCGGCGGTGAGGCGCAGCGTGGTCTCTTCGGGCGTGGCGTCGTCATCCACCTCGGCGGCGGGGAGCTCCCAGAGTCCGCCGAAGAGGCCCGAGTCCGCGCGTCGAGCGAACAGGAGTGTGTCCGCGTGCGACCACACGGCGAGGGCCAGCGTCAGCTTCTTGGGGGTGGCGCGCACCTTGGCGGGCGGCAGCTCGTCCACGCGGCCCTTGCGGAAGGCGGCGCAGGCGTCGCGCACGGGGCAGAGGAGGCACAGCGGATTCTCAGGACGGCATGTGGTGGCGCCGTGCTCCATGAGGGACTGGTTGAAATCGCCGGGCCGTTCGCCCTTCACGAGCAGGGCGGCGAGCTCCCAGAGCGTGGCCTCGCGCTCGCGGTCACCGGGAGGGCCTTCCACCTCGAAGAGGCGGGAGAAGACACGGGCGACGTTGCCATCGACGAGGGGGGCTTCTTCGCCAAACGCGATGGAGGCGACGGCGCCGGAGGTGTAGCGGCCGAAGCCGGGAAGGGAGAGCAGGGCCTCGGCGGTGGAGGGCAGCTTGCCGCCGAAGCGCGACACGATCTCCTGCGCGGCGCGGTGCAGGTTGCGAGCGCGGCTGTAGTAGCCCAGGCCCTTCCAGCCCGCGAGCACGTCGTCGAGAGGCGCGGAGGCCAGCGCGAGCACCGTGGGGAAGCGCGCGAGGAAGCGTTCCCAGTAGGGAATGACGGTGGCCACCTGTGTCTGCTGGAGCATGACCTCGCTCAGCCAGATGGCATACGGGTCCTTGGTGCGGCGCCACGGCAGGTCGCGCTTGTTGCGGTCGTACCAGCCGAGCAACGGGGCGCGGATGGACGCGAGGTGCGCGGCGGTCGGCGTCACCGCGAGGACTCGAGCTGGGGCTGCACTTCGAGCGGGCCGCCCCCTGCGCGCTGGAGCCTGCGTGGACTGAGTCGACGGGGCAGCGGGCAACACAGGTGAGGGCGGTGCTGATGCGGCGTCACGAGGAGGCCGCCCCCGACGCGCTGGCGCCTTCGTGGCTTGAATCGACGGGGCATCGGGCAACACAGGTGAGGGCGGTGCTGATGCGGCATCGCGAGGAGGCCGCCCTCGGCGCGCTGGAGCCTTCGCGGACTGCGTCGACGGAGCTACGGAGTCACCGGGAATCACCGGTGGGATCGGTGCCGGTGCGGCGTCATGAGAAGGACGATGCTGCGCCATCGCGACACTCGGTTCGGTGCCAGTCCGCGCGGGTGCGGCCATTCCGGTGAGCGGAAGCGTGGCTTCGTGTTGCGCGGTGCGCCTGCGGGGGCTCATGCGTCCTTCTTCACCGGGTTGGCCATGCGGTGGGCGATGCGGTCGAACAGGCCGGGGACGAACCGGTTGGCCAGTACCATGATGCGGCCGGGGAGGGTGAGGATGGTGTCTCGCCGTCCGCGCACGCTCGCGCGCACCATCTCGTTCGCGACCTCTTCCGCCGACATGGCCTTCAGCGGAACCGCCTGCTGTGCCCAGCCCTCCGCGTTCATGCGGTGCTCACGGAACTCGCTCTCGGTGAGTCCCGGAGACACGAGCAGCACGCGGATGCCCTCGGGCGCGAGCTCCGTGCGCAGCGACTCCGTCATCGCGTTCACCGCCGCCTTCGACGCGCAGTAGCCACCCAGCAGCGGCAGTCCGCGGTGCCCCAGCACGGAGCTGACATTCACCACCTGCGCTCCACGTCGCCCGCGCAAGAGCGGCAGCGCGGCCCGCGTCACCCGCCACAGCGCGAACACGTTGAGCTCGAACACCTGCCGGAGCTGCTCCTCGCTGATGGACTCCAGTGGCCCATACAGCCCCAGCCCCGCGTTGTTCACGAGCACATCCAGCCCACCGAAGGCGCCGTGCACCTCGCGCATGAGGCGCTCCACGTCCTCGCCGCGTGTCACGTCGCACCGCACCGCCAGTCCCCGGACGCCCAGCGCCTCGACTTCACGGGCCGCGTCCTCCAGCCGCTCCATCCGCCGAGCCGCCAGGACGACATGGGCCCCCGCCTGGGCGTAGGCCCTGGCGGCCGCGAGCCCGATGCCGCTGGAAGCCCCGGTGATGAGGACCACTCGCTCCTGGAAGGGTCGGGTCTTCATGGTGGCGGGACCATACTCCCAGGGTTTCCCACCCGGACTGTCATTCAACCCACGCCGAAGGCTCGATTCCCCGCCTGTTCCCCTTCTTGCGGAACGAGCGAACGCCTAGGATGCGCCGCCTCCATGCGGCGCCCCACCCTCAGCAACGACTTCTCCTGGTCCAAGAGCCGCCACGAGAAGTTCTCCGAATGCCTGCGCTCCTACTACTTCTACTACTACGGCTCCTGGGGTGGCTGGGTGGCGGACGCGCCGAAAGACGTGCGGGAACTGTACGTCCTCAAGAAGCTGGCCAACCGCTTCAGTTGGGCCGGCAGCGTCGTGCATGAGTGCATCAAGGACGTGCTCCTGGACTGGAGAGCCGGCCGCGTGGTGGACCCCGCCGTGGTGGAGGCGCGCGCGCGCAAGCTGATGCAAGACGACTTCCGCCACTCGCGCGGCAAGGCGTACTGGACGCAGAAGTACCGCAAGCAGTTCACCGGGCTCGTCGAGCACGAGTACGGCGAGGCGCTCCCCGACGAGGCCTGGAAGCAGAACTGGGAGACGGTGCGCTCGGCGCTGGCGTGGTTCTTCACGTCGCGCTGGCCGGACCTCTCGCGGAGCCTCAAGCCCGAGCAGTGGCTGGAGGTGGACGCGGGCTTCGACTTCGCCCACTTCACGCTGGAGGGGCTGAAGGTGTTCGCCATCCCCGACTTCGCCTTCGTGGACGCGGACGGCACACCCGTGGTGGTGGACTGGAAGACGGGCAAGTCGCGCGACGGCTACGACGAGCAGGTGCTGGGCTACGCCCTCTACGTCTCGCAGCGCTACCGCTTCCCGGTGGAGAAGATTCGCGCGTCGCTCGTGTACCTCAACGAGGGCAAGGAGCAGGACGTCCACGTGGACATGAGCGCCATGGCGTCCTTCCAGAAGCACTTCGACACGAGCGTCGCGAAGATGCGGGCGCTCTTGAAGGACCCCGCGACGAACACGCCGCTGGAGATGTCCGCGTTTCCGCCCTCGGAGTCGCTGACGCCCTGCGTGCGCTGTGTCTTCCGCAGGCCCTGTGGCCGCGAGGCCGCGCTCGCCGCGCAGCCACCGGCCCAGTCCGTGGCGTGAGCCTCTAGCAGGGTGTTGAAGAAGCCCGGTTTGAAGGCATGAGACCGGGCCTCTCCGTGCCCTTCGTTCTCAACCTTGTCATCCAAGCGAGGCGGAGGGCGAAGGGCGCCTATTATGCGGCAACCAGCCGCGCCATCCGCACCAGGTTGTACGCGGCGCCTACCAGGTAGGCCGCCAGTTCCGTCCGCTCCCTGCCTTTGAAGCGCGTCTTACGGAAGCCGCCCACCGTCTTCATCCAGCCCCAGACTTCTTCGATTCGTTTCCGTATCCGCTGGCTGAGGGCGTATCCGGCAGGCCTCGTCGTTCGCCTGTCGATGGCCGAGCGCCGTCGAGTATCCGTCGTCTGCGCAATGTGAGGCGTCACTCCCATGCGCCGGCAGTCCGCGACGAAGTCCGCCGTGTCGTAGCCCTTGTCCGCCCCCACCGAGCGCGCGCGTTTCGGGACTTCAGCCCCTCGAGCATCATCACCGCCGCGTCGCGCTCGGCGAAGCCATTCGCCGGCATCACCGCGAGGTCCACGAGCAGCCCGTTGCGATTCTCCATGACGCCATTGAGGCTGTAGGCCAGCCGCGCCTCCTTGCCGTTGCCCTTGCGCGCAAGCGTTGCCTCCGGGTCCGTTGTCGAGGCGTGCGTCGCGTTGCCCCTCTTCTGCCCGTGGAAGTTCACCGTCGGGTTGCCCTTGTCGTCGGGCGGCTCCTTCTTCTCGTCCTTCGGGCGGAACGACTTCAGGGATGCCCAGGCCTCAATCAGGCTGCCATCCACGCTGAAGTGCTCGCTGCTGGTCAGCCCCGCGCTTTGCGCCTGACTCATCACCGCCAGGAAGAATCTCCGGGCGACGTCGTGCTCCAGGAGCCGGTCCCGGTTCTGCGAGAAGGTGCTGTGGTCGAAGGAGGCGTCCTCCATCCCCATGTCGAGGAACCACCGGAAGAGGAGGTTGTAGTCGAGCTGCTCGCAGAAGAGCCGCTCGCTTCTCACCGAGTAGAACGCCATGAGCAAGCAGGACTTCAGCAACTGCTCCGGCGGGATGCTCGGCCGGCCGGTGTCGCTGTACATCGCATCAAACGTCGGCGAGAGCGCCGCCAGCGCGGCGTCCGCCATGTCCTTCACCCTGCGCAGCGGATGGGCCGCCGGGACTCGGTCTCCCGGCGTCCTCAAGCTGAACAGCGTCGTCTGCTGCTTGGGCCGTCCGCGCATCGCTGCCTCCGATGCGCGGAGGACACCACGTCACAGTGCGGGGGGTCGATCCCTCGGAGGGGTTTCTCAACACCCTGCTAGCGCGTGGAGGCCAGCCGGCGAATCACGACGCCGGCCGCGTTCATCCCGAAGCACGAGGTGACGAAGGACACGCTGCCGTCGATCTGCGTGCGGTGGTCACACGTGTGGAAGTCGTTGTCCTGCGGGCACACGCAGAGGAAGCCGTCGGTGGCGTCGTCGTAGTTGAGGGCCACCGGCATCCGCCGCGCTTCGATGGAGTACACGGCGGTGATGCCCGTGTGCCGGTCCGTCTCCACGCCGTACTTGCGCTTGAGCAGCTTGCGGATGTCCTTGGCGAACGGGTCCATGTGCGTCTCGGACAGGTCCTCCACGCGAATGGCCGTGGGGTCCAGCCGCGCGGCGGCGCCCATGGAGCTGACCACGGGGATGCCCAGCGACACGCAGCGGTGCAGCAGGTGCAGCTTCGCCTTCACGTTGTCGATGGCGTCGACGACGAAGTCGTACTGGCCGGGCTGGAGCATCTGCTCGGCGACCTCCTCGCGGTAGAACTCGCGCACGGCTTCGATGCGCGCCATCGGATTGATTTCGCGGCAGCGCTGCGCCATCAGCTCCGCCTTGGACTTGCCCACGCCCTTCACCGTCGCGTGGAGCTGGCGGTTGGTGTTGGTGACGCAGACGTCGTCATGGTCCACCAGCGTCAGGTGGCCGATGCCGCTGCGCACCAGGCCCTCCGTCGCATAGCTGCCCACGCCGCCCTGGCCGAACACCACCACGCGCGCGTTGGCCAGCCGCTCCATGGCCGTGTCACCCAGCAGGCGGCCCGTGCGGTCGAAGCGCCGGGACAGCTTGAAGGGCCGGGCGAGCGAGCCGTTGGCGTCGGTGCCGGCGGCCGCCGGGGCGGGCGGAGTCTCTGTCTCGGAAGGGGCGGGCGGTGGGGGCTGCGGATTCATGGAGGTCCTCTATAACGCGACCGCTTGCCTACCGCGAAGCGCGGGGGAAACCTTCCCGGAAGAAGCGGCGGGCGTTCTCGGTCGTCCGGTGGGCGACCTCGTCGGCGGGCTCTCCTCGCACGCGCGCCATTCCCTCCAGGATGTGGGGCAGGTAGGCCGGCTCGGAGCGCCCGCCCCGGTGGGGGGTGGGGGCCTGGTCGGGTGCGTCCGTCTCCGCCATCAGCCGCTCCAGCGGAATGGCGCGCAGCGCGTCCAGGGGCTTGCGCGCCTCCGCCCACGTCACCGGGCCCGCGAAGGAGAAGTGGCAGCCCTTCTGGAGATAGAAGCGCGCCAGCTCCACGCCGCCGCTGTAGCTGTGCATGAGCGCGCCTGCTTCCGGCAGCTCCTCCTGCTTGAGCAGGTCGATGAGCGCGGGATGGAGTCGGTGACAATGCATCAACACGGGGAGCTGGTGCTTGCGCGCGAGGGCGAGGTGGCGTCGCAGCACGGACAGTTGCCGCTCCAGGGGCGCCCCCGGAAGCGAGGGACCGTCCAGGCCACACTCGCCCACCGAGGTCGCGCCGCCCTTCGACAGCAGCGCGTCGAGCAGCTCCAGCGCCGCGTCGTCCTGGTCCGCGGGCATCTGCGGAAGCATCTGCGGATGGATGCCCAGGCCCACCTGGAGGCGAGCGTCCTGGCGGTTCAGCTCGAGCAGCGGCTCCCAGTCATGAGGGCCCACGCCGGGGATGACGATGCCTTGCAGGCCCGCGGCCCACGCGCGCTCCAGCACGTGGTTCCGGTCAGTGTCGAAACGTGTCGCATCGAGATGGCAATGGGTGTCGATCATTCATCACGCCCTGGAGGGTCGCCGTTCAATCAGGGACACGCATGAGGAACCCCTCCCCGGGGAACCATCCCAGTCATTCCGCGCGAGCCTATACCCCACATGCATTTTGGAGGGGCATTATGAAGAAGCGAGTCGTTGGCGTGTTGGGGTGCGTGTTGTTGATGCTCTCGACGGGGTGCAGTGACGAGTGCGTCGACCAGTTCGATTGCCGGCGCGAGAAGGGGGACCCGGCGGAGGGGCAGGAGTGGTTCTGCAACTCGGACGAGAAATGTGAGCAGCGTCCCATCGTGGAGCTTCCGCTGGAGCCCGACGCGGGCGAGGCGGACGCGGGGGTTCCAGACGCGGGCGTGCCGGACGCCGGGGAGCCGGATGCGGGAGTGGATGGTGGTGGACAGGGCACGGGCGGGAAGGGCGAGGCCTGCACCACCTCCGCGGACTGCACGTCGTCGCTGCGCTGCGAGGGGGCTCCCTCGACCTGCCAGGCGATGTGGGTCGCGGTGACGGGGCGCGATGATGGTGGCACGTCGAAGGCGCTGGTGATGCGCTTCGACACGCCGGGAATCACCTCGCTGACGGAGGGGAGCGCGGACAGCCGTTATCCGCGGTGGTCTCCGGGCGGCACGCACGTCTCGTTCGTGCAGGGCGCCGTCGACTCGTCGGGCAAGAAGGTGGCGGGCGAGCTCACGGTGCGGGACGTCCCGCTCGTGGCCGGGCAGTCGGTGGTGGTCGCGGACGGTGGCTCCGGGGACACGGAGAGCTTCCGCTCCACGGAGTGGGAGCCGGGTGCGGCCATCGCGTATGTGCGGCAGAACGCCAGCCAGCGCTCGGGCATCTCCACGGTGGCGCCGGGCGCGAGCGTGGCGCAGGTCACCACGACGGGGGCCTTCCCGGACTGGTCTCGAGACGGCTCGACGCTCGCGTACAACGTGACGGAGGAGGGGCTGTTGACGGTGAAGCCGGGCGGCTCGCCGACCCCCG